>NZ_JAMFLZ010000006.1:0-206459 GCF_023502325.1 Jejuia spongiicola | reverse complement strand
GGTTGCATTAGTGACATCATCAGCAGGCTTAGAACAACTTACAGTACCCGTAATAATAACTTGATCAATATAAATTTGATCATTATTACCACTTGCATCACATTGGAACCTAAACTGTGCACTTCCAGTAAAATTGTATGTAACATTATCTAAAGATATGTTATCTGAGTAAAAAGATCCATTATTAAAATCTGTACCAGAAGTATAGGTCTTAATTGTTTGCCATGTGGACCCGTTAAAGAATTGTAAGAAAAAATCCTCACCAGCTTCCATACTATTTGGATAGTAATAAAAACTAATTTCGGTATTACTATAAGTTGTTAAATCGAAAGTTTCTGATGTTATTGAAGATGCCGTACCAGAATTATCACGTATTCTAAGTGAATAATCATTTTCGTAAGAAAAACTTGTTGCGTTAGCAGATTCAGAATAATGAAAAGCATCACTACCTCCTAATGTCCAATTGTCTAAACCTGTTTCAAAGTAACCTTCATGTAATGTTACTGTATTTAGAGTTGTAAAATTGGTTGAACTGCTGTAACTTGAGGAACTACCACCACAGTTACTTCTTACTTGAACTTCATATTGCGTATTTAAAGTTAAACTAGTTAGGTTTTCGCTAGTATTAGTTGTATTAACTGTTGTCCAAGTAGGAGAACCAACTACGCGATACCTATAATCATAACTAGAACTACTTGTAGAGTCCCAATTAATTGTTGCGCTTGTTGCAGTTATATTAGATGCTACTATGTTAGCTGGTGCTGTACAATCAAGAGTTGTAAAATTAGTTGAACTACTGTAACTAGATGAACTACCACCACAGTTACTTCTAACTTGAACTTCATATTGTGTATTAAGAGTTAAACTAGTTAAGTCTTCGCTAACATTTGATGTGTTAACTGTTGTCCAAGTAGGGGAACCTACCACGCGGTATCGGTAATCATAGCTAGATCCTGTAGGATCCCAACTAATTGTTGAACTTGTTATTCCTATATTAGAAGCAACAATATTGGTTGGAACAGAAGCGCTAGGAATAACAGTTACTACCACTTCTTTTCTAGAACTTTTCATCCCTTGGATTAACCAGTTATGAAAGTAAGAATATGAACCAGTTCCGTCACTACTATTTTTTATTGAAACACTACCATTAGTATATGGATAAGTTAGTCCACTTGTATTCCTCCAAAGAGAAAAACCACTAGATAGCTCTACTGCTGTTAGTCTTAAATCATTGCCTATTGGAATTATAAAATCTAAATCAACAGTTTGTACTCCAGCACTAGAAATTAAAATAACTCTAGAATCTATCATATTTCCTGAGCTATCTTGTATTTGAATTTCAAACTCTCCGGCTTGATTTGCATTAACTGTAACTTGTTTTAAGTGAGTAATTTCTGAGGTGTCAAAAATTAAATATCTAGTACCATTAGAAAAAGTCCCATTGGTGTTGTTATTTGTACTTCCTACATTATAAGATACAATATCATCTTCTACAAAATAAGATGTAGTACTAGCTAATGCAGGTGTTGTATAGCTGGCACCAGTATGAGTAGGTGTAATGTCATTAATATTTTCATACCAATTAATTGTTCCACTTCCAGAAGCATTAATTGTAACAGGTTCTGAGATACAAGTACTAACGTCTGATACTGTGGGTTCAGGAGTGCTAGAAACCATAGTTATATTTCTAGTGGTTTTAGCGTTATCTGTTACACTTATGCTTACAGTTTGACTTACATATCCAGCAGCTTCAAAAGTTACATTATAAGTACCAGATTTAATTAATCTATAGTAATCTCCATGTTCTTCATTTGAAGTTACCCATGAGTTTTTGTTGTCATGACCAGATATAAATACTTTCGCTACAACAGGTTCTCCTTGCGTATTGGTTACAATACCGTGAATTCCATTATTAACCTGTTTCATGTAGTTTAGAAAAGCTTGTTTGTTGTATGTCCAATAGTTAGGTAATGATGATCCTGGTAAGTATTTTGTATCAGAAAGCTCTACTGTTATTTCATTACCGTGTCTATAGTAGTTCATATAATCTTGACGGCCTCCATATACAACATACCAAGTTGCTCCATGAGTTACACCAGGACTAGGATAAGTTCCTGAATCGTAATCAACGGTCATATAAGTAAAGTCACCAAGAGCATCACTGTCGTTTTGAGCTTGGTTAGCATATTCCACACTTATGTGCTCATAATAATCATGATCAGCATGTTCAGTATAGGTATTATCATAAGGATAATTCATTAGCTCAACTCCACCATGAAAATTAGCAGAAAGCACAAAGTTTTTTGTGGCTTCAAAATTCATGAAAGCTTTAGTTTCTTCTTCATAAACACCACCAGTGCTATTAACATGTAATCGGCTAGTATTTCCAGCTCCACTATTTATTCTCCCAATATTTTCATTGTCAGGATAATTCCTGTTTAAATCTTGTCCACTTGCATTTGCTCTTGTTGGGCTTCCTATTGTATTGCTACCTGCAGAACCATAAGTTCCATCTGGATTTGCTAGTGGATTGATATATATTTCAGTATTATTTACAATATTATCAACTTCTGTATCCGAACCGTAATTATTTAAAAGATAATCTATTAATCTTAACATTAAAGGATAACCTGCTAGTTCATCTCCGTGCATTGAAGATGTATAGAAAAATTCTGGTTCAGCTTCTTTAGTCCCCACATTATCTGAAATTTTAAGAACTAGTAATTCTCTACCGTTTTGAGTTGTGCCTATAGATTGTATGGAGCAAATAGATGAAAAAGTGGTTGCATAATAATTCATTTTTGCAACGTATTCGCTATACGTAGGATAAGCATCCCAAGTAGTATCCCAAGCTAATGCTTTAGATGTAGTTCCTCCTTTGCTTAGAGCAGATTTTCCTGCTTCATGAGGGTTAAATTGTAATTCATTATCGCTAAGATTTACTTGATATGATAAACCATACTGTAAAAATTTGTTAAAAGTTTCTCTGTTAGCGTAAGCTTCAACCTCTAATGTGTTTATATCTACTTCTCTATGGCCTAAACTAAGAAAAGTTGATAGTTCTTTAAATTGCGAAGGGCTATTTGCTTTAAATCTAAAACAAACTTCGCCTTTTTGATTCAGATAATCTTCTGCTTTTTGTCTATTTGTTTTTTGAGAGTAACTAAGTTGTACTATTAAAAAAAGTATCAAACTTAGGAGAGTAATTTTTTTCATCAGACTTGGGATTTTTAATGAATTTTTATGCGGCTAATATATAATAATAATTAAAAAAACTCCATGAAACGCAAAAAAAATCGATGAAATGCAATTATGTAAAATTAACAATTTAACATCAACCCTAGTGAATTAGGTTGCTCAATAACTTTTTTGTTTAAATATTGATAAATTAAAAATCTTTACTTTTAGATTCTTATAAAATTAAATTTTATTATTATGCGATTACTTTTCTTATTGTTATTAGCTATTTTTATTACAAATTGTAAAGAAACTAGCCCTTTTACCTTCAAGGTAATGGCGTGGAATATATTACATGGTGCAAATGATATTCCTAATGGAAGAGAAAAGGCTATTGAGATTATACGAGAGATAAATCCAGATGTTATTTTGATGATAGAAACATATGGATCTGGGAAAGAAATTGCAGAAGCTTTAGGGTATAACTTTCATTTAATAGCTCCAGAAGGAACTCCTTTGGATGATAAAGGGACTAACTTATCAATTTTTTCAAAATTTCCTTTTGGAGAACGTATTGATACAGAATATCCTTTTTATTTGGGAGGAAGGGATATTATCATAGATAATCAAAAAATCAGATTTTTTTCTAATTGGTTTCATTATTTACCATGGGACAATGAGCCCGAGAAAATGGGGAAAACTGTTAAAGAGTTGCTAGAGTGGGAAAAAAATGGAAAGCGTAATGAAATGATTCAAAAAGTATTGCCTTATATTAAACAGTATGCTAAAGAGTCTGAATTAATACCAATGATTTTTGCAGGAGATATGAATACGCCTTCGCACTTAGATTGGAATGAAAAAACCAAAGCATTACATAATAATTTGGTTGTACCTTGGAGAGCTACAAAGGTTTTAGAAGAAATTGGATTTATTGATTCTTATAGAGCTATGAATCCTAACCCTATAACACACCCAGGAATTACATGGGATGCTGAAGGTAAAGTTGATTCTCATAGAATTGATTATATTTTTTATAAAGGTTCTAAGTTAAAGGCTATAAAATCTGAAACCTATAATGCCTTCTTTAATAAGCCTATTAAAATAAATGATAAAGAAATAACTTATCCTTCTGATCATGGTTTTGTCTTAACTAGTTTTCAATTATTAAAAAACGAATAAGCTTATTATTGTAGAGTTTAATAGTTTATTTTTTTTATAGCATTATATGTAATAGTAACTCATCTCGAAATTATTATTATCATAAAAAAGTATCACAAAAGGCTAATAAATTTGTGGTTAGCAATGTATACATCCGCTATATTTGACAATTAATTTTATTTATATACAAGATAATATTATAAAAATTTAAAAAATAACATTAGATTTGTGTTCGAGCACACTAATAAATTATTCAATTTTAATCTTAAAATATGCGAGCAATCTATCGTTTAACTTTTGTCTTTATTTTATTAAATAGTTGTAATGAAAAAAATAAGACATTCTCAGAATCAGAAATAGCAATACTTCCTCAACCATCTTCAGTTGTTTTAGGTGAATTTTCATTTTTATTAGAGGATGGCATGACCGTATATGGTGATACTAAAGCAGCAAAAAAAGGAAGTGATTATTTTATTACATCAATTAAAGATTCAATAAAAATAAATCTTCAAAAAACTGATAAAAAAACTGCAGATATTGTATTTAAATTAGATACAACTCTTAATGATGAAGCGTATGATTTAAATATTGATCCAAAACAAATAACTGTTAGTGCTAATGGGTATGAAGGTTTCTTCTATGGTATACAAACAATAAAACAACTACTGTCAAAAGAAATTTCAGAAGAAAAAAGTGAAACTAAATACTTAATACCTACAGCAAATATTAAAGACAAACCTCGTTTTAAATGGAGAGCTTATATGTTGGATGAGTCGCGCTATTTTCATGGCGAAAAGTTTGTAAAACAAATGCTAGACCAAATGGCATTGTTAAAAATGAATGTGTTTCATTGGCATTTAACAGATGATGCTGGGTGGCGAATAGAAATAAAAAAATACCCATTATTAACTAAAGTTGGAGCATTTAGAACTGATAGTGAAATTGAAACATGGAAAAGCGGTAAAACATCAGGTAAGCCACATGGAGGTTTCTATACCCAAGAACAAATAAAAAATATTGTTGCTTATGCAGAAGAAAGGAATATTACTATAGTTCCAGAATTTGAAATGCCTGGACATTCTAGTGCTGCAATAGCTGCTTATACTTGGTTGGGAACTGCAGGGAAAGATATTAATGTCCCGGTTAAATTTGGTAGGCATTATGATAATTACGATGTAACTAAGCCAGAAGTTGTTCAATTCATTAAAGATGTTTTAACCGAATTATTTGAGTTATTTCCATCTAAAGTTATTCATATCGGCGGTGATGAAGTGGGTTATAAATCGTGGGAAGATGCAAAACATGTTCAAGAATACATGAAAGAACATGGTATTAAAACACCTGCCGATTTACAAATTGCTTTTACAAATGATATCTCAAAATTTATAGAAGCTAATGGCAGGCGTATGATGGGATGGAATGAAATTATGGGAATTAACATTCATAAAGGTTTTGAAGAAAAAAAACATGATCAAGAAGCAGAAAAAGAGTTGGCTAAAAATGTAGTTGTTCATTTTTGGAAAGGAAATTTAGATTTAGCAACCCAAGCAGCTGAAAAAGGTTACGGTATTGTAAATTCATTACATAGTAATACATATCTAGATTATGGGTATAAGAGTATTAGTTTAGAAAAAGCTTATGATTTTAACCCTATTCCAAAAGGCCTAGATAAGAAATATCACGACAATGTTTATGGTTTAGGTTGCCAAATGTGGAGCGAATGGACGCCTACAAATAAGGATGTTGAGAGGCAAACATTTCCTAGAATTGCGGCATTTGCAGAAGTTGGATGGACGGCATTAGAAAATAAAGATTATGAAAGCTTTAAACAGGCCCTTAAAAAAATACAGAAGCATTGGGATAGTTTAGGAATCAACTATTATAAAGATGTTGAATAAAAAGAAAACTTGAAAGCTTATGATTAAAATATCAAATAGAATTGCAATACTTCTTTTCTTTTTTATTGCTTTCATTTCCTGTAAATCTGATAAAAAAGAAGAAAAAGCTATTAAAGAAAGACCTAATATCATTTTGTTTATGGTTGATGATATGGGTTGGCAAGATACATCTGTGCCTTTTTGGAAAGAAAAAACAGCATTGAATAATCTTTATCATACACCAAATATGGAACGCCTTGCAGAGCAAGGAATGAAGTTTACACAAGCATATGCTACTGCTGTGTGTTCGCCAACAAGAGTAAGTTTGATGTCTGGAATGAATGCAGCAAGACATCGGGTAACAAATTGGACTTTAAGAAGAGGAATTTCTGAAGTTAAACCGCCAAAGGGATTATTAATGCCAGAGTGGAATTTGAATGGTATTCAACCTACAGATACTATTGAGCGATCAACACATGTTACTACATTACCTCAAATTCTTAAAGAGAATGGTTATTTAACTATTCATACAGGCAAAGCACATTTCGGCGCTTTAGATACCCCTGGAGAAAACCCAATAAATTTAGGATTCGATATTAACATTGCTGGGCATGCAGCTGGTGCACCAGGAAGTTATTATGGAGTAAAAGGCTTTAAAAAAGATGCTAATAAAAGTAGTATATGGGATGTTCCTGGGTTAGAAAAATATCACCATAAAGATATTTTTTTATCAGAAGCTTTAACTCAAGAATCTATTTTAGCAATGGATAAAGCAATTGAGAGTGAAAAGCCGTTTTATTTGTATATGGCTCATTATGCAGTGCATACACCTATTCAAGGAGATTCAAGATACGAACAAAAATATATAGATAAAGGGCTTAATTCTATTGAAGCCAAATATGCTTCAATGGTTGAAGGAATGGATAAAAGTCTAGGTGATTTAATGGATTATCTCGATAAAAAAAATATTGCTGATAATACTATTATTTTATTTATGTCTGATAATGGAGGTTTAAGTGCTTTAGCTCGTGGAGGCGAAAGGCATACTCACAATAAACCTTTATCAAGCGGAAAAGGATCTGCTCACGAAGGAGGTATTAGAGAGCCAATGCTTGTAAAGTGGCCAGGAAAAACTAAGGCAAACTCGGTAACTAATGATTTTGTTATCATTGAAGATTTTTTTCCAACTATTATTGAACTTGCAGGAATTGAAAATTATAAAACTGTTCAAAAAGTTGATGGACAGAGTTTTGCTTCAACATTAAAAGGCAAGGATAAAAATAATAATAGTAGGGCTTTGTTTTGGCATTATCCAAATAATTGGGGGCCAACTGGTCCAGGAATTGGAGCCTCAAGTACAATAAGAAAAGGCGATTGGAAATTGATTTACTATCATTTAGATAATCATTTCGAATTATTTAACATAGCTAACGATATTGGTGAAACAACAAATTTGGCGTTTAAAGAAAAAGAAAAACTTAAAGTACTGGCAATAGAATTATCAAATTATTTAAGAAGTGTAAGTGCTCAAATGCCAATACAGACAAACACAAATAAACAAGTTCCTTGGCCTGATAATCAAGAGGTAATTAGTAATATTTAAATAAGATTTTTTCCTATGTTCAAGTACATATTATCATTTATTTTATGTTTTAATTTAATTGTAAGTTGCCAGCAAAAAAGAGCAATTGTTGTTGCTCAAACTTTTGAAGAACCAAAAGATCCATCGCCAAACAAAGAAGAGAATTGGTCTTTAGTTAGTAAAGGGTTACAAGTTTCAATAGTACCTACAGGTGTACGTTTTGTGAAAAGCGAAATACCAAAAATAGAACAGGCAAACACATGTTTAGAAACCGCTTGGAAAGGGGAACGTGTTTCCACTCAATTAGTACTTTGGAGTAACGATTCTGTAAATAATGTAGAGATAAAAATTACAGACTTTATTTCTGAAAAAGGAGATAAAATTTCAAGCAACAACGCAGAAATTAATTTTGTAAAGTATATTATTACTGATGAATTTGCTGGCGGTTGTGGTTATAGAAAACCAGAAAATTTTGCATCTTCGTTAGCAGCAGATGGTTTTGACCCTATAAATTCGTATAAAATAAAGGCCAAAGAAACTCGGCCAGTTTGGATTACTATTGATGTACCTGCAAATGCAAAAGCGACATCATATAAAAGTATGATAACTGTTAACATAGAAGGACAAGAAAGTAAAATATTCGAGTTCAATTTAAAAGTTATTAATAAAGTTTTACCTAACGGAACTGATTGGAAGTTTCATTTAGACTTATGGCAAAACCCTTATGCTGTTTCACGTTTTCATAATGTTGAACCTTGGTCTCAAAAGCATTGGGACTTATTAAAACCGTTAATGAAACGCTTAGCAAATGCAGGGCAAAAAGTAATAACAGTATCGTTAAATAAACGCCCATGGGGAGGGCAGACCTTCGATCAATTTGAAGCCATGGTCGATTGGAAAAAAAATATTGATGATACTTGGCAATATGATTTTACTGTTTTTGATAACTGGGTAGAGTTTATGATGAGTTTGGGAATAAAAAAACAGATTAGTTGTTACTCTATGGTGCCTTGGGGCAATGAGTTTTATTATTTTGATGAAGCAGAAAATAAAGAAATAAAAATAAAAGCACCTCCAGGAACAAAAGCATATGAAGAATTGTGGGTTCCCTTTTTAAAAGCCTTTAAAAAACATTTAGTTGAAAAAGGCTGGAGTAAAATTACTAGAATAGCTATGGACGAACGCGGTCCAGATGAAATGAAAGCGATGCTAAAGTTGCTTAATCAATACGCCCCAGAATTTGGCGTATCCTTTGCTGATAATCATAAGAGTTATAAGTTATACCCTAACGAACTAAAAGATATGTCAGTAGCATTTGGACACCCAGTAGATGAAGAAGATTTAATAGAAAGAAGAGAGAAAGGACATGTGAGTACTCACTATGTTTGTTGTTCAGATGGATTTCCAAATACTTTTACTTTCTCACCACCAGCAGAAGGGGTGTTTATTGGTTGGTATACCATAGCAGCCGATTTTGATGGATTTTTACGTTGGGCGTATAATAGTTGGGTAGAAAACCCTTTGCAAGATTCTCGATTTAGAGCATGGCCTGCAGGAGATACTTACATAGTGTACCCTGAAAACCGTAGTTCTATTCGTTTTGAGAAATTGAGAGAAGGTATTCAAGATGCTGAAAAAATAACAATTCTTCGCAAAGAATTAAAAGCCAATAATATGTTGGATGAGCTTGACTATTTGAATGGTGTAGTTGCTAAATTTAATATAACGACAAAGCCAGATGATTTAGAAAGGATGCTTAAAGATGCTAAAAACACATTGAATGTTTTGACAGAAAAATTATTAACAATTAACTAATGTTAACTAAAGCTTTCAATTATTCGATTACTTTATACGCCATTGGAAATTTTAAAATAATAAAATGAGTTCAAAAACCTTCAGAGTAATTTTAATACTTGCATGCTTGGTTGTACTTCCTATCTGTAAAAACAAATGCTACGCTCAAGATGCGAACTCTTTAAAAGTTATTACTTATAACATATGGAATGGTTTTGACTGGGGAAAAGATATAGATCGCAAGGCTAAATTTGTGAATTGGATAAATACTAAAAAACCAGACGTATTAGCTTTACAAGAATTGTGTGGCTATACTCAAGAACAATTACAAAAAGATGCTAAAAAATGGGGACATGATTACGCGGAAATTTTAAAGACATCAGGCTACTCTGTTGGTATAACATCCAATAAGCCAATTGGAGTGAAAGAAAAAATATTGAAAGCTATGCATCATGGGGCGTTACATTGTAAAATTGGTGAAATTGATTTTTTTGTAATTCATTTTTCGCCATTTAGCCATCAAAAAAGGAGGGAGGAAGCTAAAATTATTTTAAATAAGTTATTAAACCTTTCAAAAAATCAGGATAAGTACATGGTTTTAGGCGATTTTAATGCCTTGTCACCTTTTGATGCTCATTTATACAAAAATAGAAAGGAACTCATAGAAAGTAAAAAAGCAGCTGAAGAGCAACACGGGCATGTGAAGAATCTATTACTTGGTGAGCTGGAATATGGTGTAATAGGAATGTTTTTAGGACACCCTTTAATAGATGTTACACAAAAATTCGCTAGCTCATGGGGTGATAAAGTGAGTTGTCCAACACAAATTTTTGAAGAAAAGAAAGGGGAGGGACGTCCTAAAAAATCTACACGGATAGATTATATTTTAGTGTCACCATTTTTAGCCGAAAAGTGTATAACGTCAGAGGTGTTAAATAAAGAGGAGACGTATTATTTGTCAGATCATTACCCCGTATTTGCTGAGTTTAAATTATAAAATAAAAACAGTTTTCAACTTTATATACCATTAAACCTAAATAATAAACAAATTCAAGAACAAATGTATTTAATAAAAAAAAGCGTCTATCAGTTATGTATTCTTAGTTTCATTATGTTCAATAGTGCAAGTGTAACAGCACAGACAGAAGTAGACTCATCACGTGTGGTTCGTATATTAACGTATAACATTTATCACGGAGAGACTGTAGCCGCAGAAAAACAGTTTGATTTAGATTTATTGGCAAAAATTATTAGTGATACTAAACCAGATTTGGTTGCATTGCAAGAAGTAGATTTTAAAACCAACAGAGTTTTAAAAATGGATTTAGTAACCGAATTAGGGTTGCGTACAAAAATGCAAGCTATTTTTGGAAAAGCCATGGCATTTGATGGTGGTGAGTATGGCGAAGGAGTATTATCAACTTTTTCTTTTTTAAATACAAAAAATTATGCACTGGTTGCAAGAGAAGGTAAAGAGCCTAGAGCTGCATTAGAAGTAAATGTGTCATTGAGAAGTGGTGATACTATTAAATTTGTTGGTACACATTTGGATCATACAGAAGATGAAACCGACAGGATAAATCAAGCAAACCAGTTAAATACTATTTTTTCAAAAGATAGTACCCCAACTATTTTAGCAGGAGATTTGAATGCAATACCAGAAAGTGAAACTATGAAAATTTTGTTTAAAGAATGGCAACCTTCATTTACAGAAAACATACCAACTTCTCCCGCTGTAAATCCTAAAGCTAAGATTGACTATATCCTTTTTAGGCCAGCTAATAGTTGGCGTGTCCTTGAAAGAAAAGTAATTGAAGAAAAAATTGCATCAGACCACAGACCAGTACTAAGTGTCTTAGAGTTGTTAAAAAAATAAAGGGCAAAAAACATTTGCCCCTTAAACTAACTAGATAAACAATTAACGCGATAAGATAAAATTATGTGACTAACTCAAACATAATCAAAACTTGCGATATAAAACTATGCATATATATTGCCAAAATCTACTAATAATCTAACCATAACTGATACTTTTATTGCTTTAAATAATTGAGGCTTAAAATGATAACTTTTTATATATCATTACCGCTTTTTATTAATGCTTAGAAATTCTTTTTTATAAGAAAAATAATACTTACATTTTAAGAATAATTGACTTTTATTAGTTAAATGCTGTAAGCTCAATTTGTGCTAAATGGAATAGTTAATTTTCCGTTGTTTAGCTATGCATTACTGTTATTAGTCTAAAATACTTAACCACTCAAATAAAAATAAGGATATTTATTTTTTATAATAGAACACGGTTTAGCCAATGTTAAAAAATTACATATTTATAATTCTAGTCGCATCTGCATTTATTTCTTGTAAAAAAGAAGAAAAAAAAATAGTAGAATCCAAATCAAAAAACACCATCTATGTTGATCCTTATATAGGTACTGGAGGTCATGGGCATACCTATCCTGGAGCCACTGTTCCTTTTGGAATGCTTCAAGTAACTCCTGTAAACGGTATTAGTAAATGGGATTGGTGCTCTGGATACCACTATTCCGATTCAATAGCAGCTGGTTTTAGTCACTTAGCACTAAGTGGAACAGGTATTGGCGATTTAGCAGATGTATTGTTTATGCCAATTAATAAAGAGGTCGATTTATCAGCTACACCGTTATCACGAGATTCATTAGCATACAAATCTAAGTATAGTCATAAAAATGAAGAAGCATCTCCAGGCTATTATCAAGTATTTTTAGAAAGCCATAATGTAAATGTAGAATTAACCACAGCGTTAAGAACGGCATACCATAAATACACTTTTGCGAAAGATGATAAACAATCAGTAGTTATCGATTTGGGCTTTGCAATTAATTGGGACAGAGCACTTAAAACATCTATTGCAGTTGAAGATGAATATACAATAAGTGGTTATCGTTTCAGCAAAGGTTGGGCAGCAAATCAAAAAGTATTTTTTGTTGCAAAATTTTCTAAACCAATAAATAAGCATCATATTTTTACTGATGGAAAACGTATAGAAAATAAATCATCTGAAGGTGTAAAAACATCAGCTCAATTATTTTTTAATTCTAATGATTCAAATGAATTGTTTGCTAAAGTAGCATTATCTTCAGTAAGTATAGAAAATGCAAAAGAGAATCTAGATACAGGCGATTTTAATTTTGAAGCTATAAAAACCAAAGCCGAAAATATTTGGGACAAAGCTCTAACTAAAATAGAAGTAGAAACACCAATTGATTCTCTTAAAACAATGTTTTATACAGCTATGTACCATGCTCAAGTTGCTCCAGTAACTTATAGTGATAAAAATGGCCAATTTAGAAAAGAAAATGACGAGATTGTTAGTGCAGAAAATTATACCGCATATTCCACGCTTTCACTTTGGGATACTTTTAGAGCAGAGCACCCGCTGTTAACCTTAACTGCTCCAGAAAAAGTTTCAGATATTATCAATACAATGTTGGTGTATTATGAAACTAGAAAAATACTACCAGTTTGGACACTTTATGCTAATGAAACAAATACCATGACTGGTTATCATTCTATCCCAGTAATTGCTGAAGCTTATAAAAAAGGTATTCGCGGCTTTGATGCCGAAAAAGCTTTTGAAGCCATGAAAACAACCATGATGCAAGATGAACGCGGATTAAACCATTATAAAAAATATGGATACATTCCTTATACATTAATTGATGAGTCGGTTACCATTACCTTAGAATACGCTTATGATGATTGGTGTGTGGCGCAAATGGCAAAAGCTTTAGGGAAAAATGACGATTACGAGTTTTTCTTGAATCGTTCTAAAGCCTATCAGCACTTATTTGATAATGAAACAGGCTTTATGCGAGGTAAATCAGTCGATGGGAAATCTTGGAACGAACCTTTTGATCCTAAACATTCTAATCATAGAGAGCAAACAGATTATACAGAAGGTAACGCATGGCAGCATAGTTGGTTTGTACCACATGCCGTTAAAGATTTTGTTACACTTCATGGAAGTAATGAAACATTCACAAGGAGGCTAGAACAATTATTTACAGAAAGTTCTGAAATTACTGGCGATAATGTTTCTGCTGATATTTCTGGACTTATCGGGCAATACGCTCATGGGAACGAACCAAGCCATCATATTGCTTATATGTTTAATCATGCAAACCAACCTTGGCGTACACAATATTGGGCACGTCATATTATGGACACACAATACAATACAACTCCAAATGGATTAAGTGGAAATGAGGACTGTGGACAAATGAGTGCATGGTATGCTTTAAGTTCAATTGGGTTATACCCTTTAAACCCTGCTTCAGGTGATTATGAAATTGGAAGTCCAATTTTCGAAAAAGCTACTATTAATATTTCTAAAGAAAAATCATTTGTAATTGAAGCAGAAAACGTTTCGGATAAAAATATTTACATTCAATCTGCATCTTTAAATGGTGTAGATTTTAACAAAACTTCTATTTCGCATCAGCAAATTATTGAAGGAGGTACATTACATTTTGTAATGGGAGACCAACCTAATAAAAATTGGGGAACAACCAATAACCAATAACCAACAACCAACAACTAATGAATATTATTGATGTATTAATAATTGTAGTCTACATCGTACTAACCTTGGGGGTGGGTATTTGGATTTCTAAAAAAGCCTCAAAAGGTTTAGATTCTTATTTTTTAGGAGGAAATAGTATTAAATGGTATTATTTAGGGCTAAGCAATGGCTCGGGAATGTTTGATGTTTCGGGAACAGCATGGATGGTTGGCATCCTATTCTTATATGGCGCTAAAAGTTTTATGTTTATGTGGATTTGGCCCATTTGGAATCAAATCTTTATTATGATTTTTCTTGCTGCATGGATCCGTCGTTCTAATATAATGACTGGTTCTGAGTGGATTTTAACACGTTTTGGAGATGATAAGGCTGGTAGAGCATCGCACCTTATTGTTGCTATTTTTGCAATTATAGCTTCAATTGGTTTTATCGCTTACTTCTTTGAAGGAGTTGGTAAATTTATGACTATTATTTTGCCATGGGACTTAACTTTGATGATGGGTAATAGTACTTTATTAGTATCAGAACAAAGTTATGCGCTTATTATAATATTTTTAACAACCATTTATACTATTAAAGGAGGTATGTTTTCTGTTGTAGCGACAGAAGTATTACAATATGGTATTATGGTTTTAGCTGGTGTTTTGGTTACCATTTATGCTTTTGTAACGATTACAGATGCCCAAATAGCTGCAATTATTCCCGAAGAATGGAGTTCTATTTTATTTGGAATGGAGTTAGAAGGTTTTTGGGATGGAAAGCTACATGCCTTTAATGATTTAATAGATTCTCAAGGCTATAAAATGTTTGGTGCTTTTATAGGAATGTCTTTATTTAAAGGTATTTTCGCAAGTATAGCAGGACCAACTCCAAGTTATGATATGCAACGTATTTTGTCAACACGTTCTGTAAAGGAAGCAGCTTATATGAGTGGCTTTACTAATCTTGTTTTATTTATACCTCGATATTTATTAATAGGCGGCATTGTAGTTATTGGGTTGGTTTTTTTAACTCCAGAAATGAGTGCTATGGATAGTATTGGTTCTAACGATTTAGAAATTATTCTTCCTAAAGTTATTAATTTTCATGTGCCAGTTGGTATTAAAGGATTGTTGTTAGCAGGACTTTTAGCGGCATTTATGTCTACATTTTCTGCGTTTGTAAATTCTGGTCCAGCATATATTGTTAACGATATTTATAAAAAATATTTTAAACCAGAAGCATCTCCAAAGCATTATATAAAAGCAAGTCATATAGCATCTTTTAGTATTGTAATAATTGGTGTTGTTATGGGCTTTTTTGCAGATTCTATAAACTCATTAACTTTGTGGATAACAAGTGCGTTGTATGGTGGATACGTAGCAGCAAATTTTTTAAAATGGATTTGGTGGCGTTTTAATGGTTGGGGGTATTTTTGGGGAATGTTAGCAGGCTTAATTATTGCAACACTTCAGTTTTTATTGGATCAAAATAAAGCTAATTTTGAAATAGGAACTTGGCTCTACGATTTAGCACAGATTCCTGCCATTTATGTGTTTCCAATTATATTTTTTGTGTCACTTTTAGGATCTTTTTTAGGAACTTGGTTAACACCAGCAACGAATATGGAAACCTTAAAGAGCTTTTATAGTAATGTTAAACCTTGGGGTTGGTGGAGTCCAGTTTATAAAGTATTAAAAGCAGAAGATGCTACGTTTACAAAAAACAATAATTTTATAAGCGATATGGCTAATTGTGTTATTGGAGTTATTTGGCAATCTAGTATGATTGTACTACCTATATATTTTATGGTACGCGATTATCCAAAAACTTTATGGGCACTGTTAGTTTTTATTATAACTTCTATAATCTTAAAATTTACTTGGTTAGATAAAGTAAAAAAATATAAAAATTAATAATGCAAAATAGATCTTTTCCTTGGCAAAATAAACCTGAAAATTGTCAGGATGTTATATGGCGTCATGACGCTAATCCAATCATTAATAGATACGATATTCCAACCTCAAATAGTATTTTTAATAGTGCTGTTGTTCCTTTTAAAGGTGGGTATGCAGGAGTTTTTAGGTGCGATAATAAAGCAGTGCAAATGAATATTTTTGCAGGCTTCAGTAGCGATGGCATTAATTGGAAAATTAATCACGAACCTATTGAGATGCAGGCTGGAAATACTAATATGATAGAATCAGATTATAAATACGACCCTCGAGTTGTATTTATAGAAGATAGGTATTGGATAACTTGGTGTAACGGCTATCACGGTCCAACTATAGGTATTGGTTATACTTTCGATTTTAAAGAGTTTTTTCAGTGCGAAAATGCGTTTTTGCCATTTAATAGAAACGGAGTGCTATTTCCTCAGAAAATAAATGGAAAATATGCTATGTTAAGCCGTCCTAGTGATAACGGTCATACCCCATTTGGAGATATTTACATTAGCTACAGCCCAGATATGAAATATTGGGGAGAGCATCGTTGTGTAATGAAAGCAACAGCATTTGAAGATAGTGCATGGCAATGTACAAAAATTGGTGCAGGACCCATTCCAATTTTAACTAATGAAGGTTGGTTGATGATTTATCATGGTGTTATAAATACATGTAACGGATTTAGATATGCTATGGGATCGGCGCTATTAGATGAAAATGAACCCGATAAAGTAAAATATAGAACCCAACCTTATTTATTAGGGCCAGCAGAACCTTATGAAATGGTAGGAGATGTGCCAAATGTAGTATTTCCATGTGCAGCTTTGCATGATATAGAGGCAGATAAATTAGCCATTTATTATGGTGCTGCAGATACTGTTGTTGGATTAGCTTATGGAAAATTGAGTGAAGTAATTCAATTTACTAAAAACAATAGCCTATAATTTAGAACCGCATGTATTCGAAATTTAAATATTTAAGTGTAGTTTTTGGTTGTATTTCAATACTAAGTTGTGCACAAACTGAAAAAGAAATTATTCCACAAACCTATGTTGCCTATAAAACATCAGAAGATATAATTATTGATGGGAAAGCAGATGAAGCTGTTTGGAAAAAAGCCAAGTGGACTAATAATTTTATAGATATTGAAGGAGATAAAAGACCAACGTATCAGACCAATGTAAAAATGCTTTGGGATGATAAATACTATTACATTTTTGCCGAAATGAAAGAACCACATGTTTGGGGGGACATAACCCAACGTGATGCTGTCATTTTTTATAATAATGATTTTGAAGTGTTTATCGATCCTAATGGCGATACTCATAATTATTATGAATTAGAAATCAATGCCCTTAATACCATTTGGGATTTATTCTTGACTAAACCCTATGGAATGCCAGGTAGTAAGGTGTTAAATAACTGGGGCTACTCAGACTTAAAATCTGCTATCAACATTGAAGGAACACTTAATAATCCAAAAGATATAGATAAAGGATGGACTTTAGAAATTGCCATTCCTTTTAAAGATTTTAGAAGATCTCGAAAAATAAATAATGTACCAAGTAATCAGTTTTATCGTGTAAATTTTTCGAGAGTAAATTGGGATTTTGACTTGAAAAACGGTAAATATTCTCGAAAAAAAGATAAGCGAGGTAAGTTTTTGCCAGAGTATAACTGGGTTTGGTCGCCAATGGGTGTAATAAATATGCATAAACCAGAAAAATGGGGTTATGTATATTTTTCTTCCGAAGAAGTTGGTAGAAATGTAACTTTTGAAATCCCAAAAGATGAAAAAATCAAATGGAAATTGTATGAATTATTTCATGCTAATAGAGCGTTTTATAAACAGAATAATCGAAAAGCTACATCAATTAGTGATTTAAAAAAATCTAAAATAATTATTGACAATAATAAAATAATCCCAACTTTAGAAAACCATAAATTTGGTTGGACGATTTCTGTACAAAGCCCGTTTACCAATCATATTTTATCAGTAAAAGAAGATGGTTTGTTTACTAGAAGAAAGATATAAATTAAGCATATTCAAGGTTTAAATTTAAACAATAAGAAAAATGAAATCAATATATAAATTAATACAATTAATTGTTCCTATAAGTTTAATGCTTTTGTTTTTAGGATGCTCAAAATCCGTTGAAAAAAAAGAAACCCCAGTTAAAACCTCTGTCGAAGATTTAAAAATAATCGGATATGTAGCTGGTTACGAGGATTATGATCCATTTGATCCGTCTAGTGTGGATGCTAATAAACTAACACATATAAATTATGCCTTTGCCAATATAGTAGATGGAAAGCCAAAATTTGAACTGGAATTAGATTCAATCAAAATTCCAAAAGTAATAGCACTTAAAAAAAAGAATCCCAACTTAAAAGTTCTATATTCAATAGGCGGGTGGGTTTGGTCTGATCAATTTTCGCATATTGCAGCATATCCTGAATCACGATTAAAATTTGCAAAAGGTTGTGTTAAACTTATGAAAAAACATGCATTTGATGGCGTAGATTTAGATTGGGAATACCCAGGGCAACGCGCTGAGGATAATGCGATTAGACCTTCGGATAAAGAAAACTTCACAAAGCTACTTGCCGAAATTAGAAAACAATTAGATGCAGCTGCTAAAACTGATAATACACATTATTTACTAACAATTGCAACAGGAGCAAATCAAGCCTATATTGATAATACAGATTTAGGGAAAGCGCATCAATACCTAGATTTTATAAACATCATGTGTTATGATTATTATCATGGGTGGTATTATCAAACTGGACATCATGCTAATTTATATCCTTCAGATAAAGAGCGTTTTACTGGTAATAGCGGGCAAGCTGCTATTGAAAGACACATTAAAGCTGGTGTTCCTGCTAACAAACTAGTAATGGGGATTCCTTTTTATGGTAGAATATGGGAAAAAGTTTCAATAGGTAATGGTGGTTTGTACGAAAATGCTATGTCTACTGGAATGATTATCCCGTATTGGGATATCGTTGATAAAATAAAATCTGGCGCCTTTAAAAGAGAATATGATGTCTCTGCAAAAGCATCTTATTTATGGAATGCTACTGATAGTATTTTTATTTCTTATGAAACTCCAAAGGATATCGAATTAAAAGCTAAATACATCAAACAAAACGGTTTAGGTGGTGCTATGTTTTGGGAGTATAGCCTAGATAAAGATCAGGAATTGTTAAATACACTTTATAAAAACATAAAATAGTTTAATTATTATTAAAACTAACAAAATGAAAACATTAAGATTATTACTAATTTTTGCTTTGCTATTTAATATAATGGCGTGCAATCAAAATAAAAACGAGCAGAATAATAACACTGATGTTAATGACGAAGAAATAACAATGGCATCAAATGAATCTGCATTTAAATTTGGTACTTGGATAACCTCTAGCAAGAAAAAATCTAATGAAGATTATGCAAAAGAATTTGAACGCTACAAATCAGGAGGTATTGATGAGATATTAATTAATACAGGAACCGATCCTAAAGAGTTGGAACGATTAGTGCCTATTGCAAAAGCAGAAGGATTAAATGTACATGCGTGGATTATGGCTGTAAACAGACCTGGAGATAAAGAAGCTTTAAAGCACCCAGAATGGTATCAAGTGAGTCGCGAGGGAAAATCATGTTTTGATACGCGTCCTTATGTTGGTTATTATCAGTGGTTGTGCCCAACTAGAGAAGAATCTCGAAACCATATATTAGGTTTAGTTGAAGGATTAGCAAAAGTTGAAGGTATTGAAAGTGTGCACTTAGATTATATTCGTTTTCCAGACATCTTTTTACCTATAGGATTATTGCCAAAATACAATTTGGTTCAGGATGTAGAATTACCAGAATACGATTTTTGTTATTGCGATGTTTGTGTCAGCGAATTTGAGAAAATCCATCATAAAAATCCAAAAGAAAGCAAAAACACAGCTATTGACATGGAGTGGAAAAATTTTAGACTTAATGCTATTAAAGCATTGGTTGACGATGCTTACAAAATAGTTCATAACAATAATAAAAGACTAACGGCAGCAGTTTTTCCGTATCCTGAAATGGCAGATCACATGGTGCGTCAGCGTTGGGATAAATGGAATATTGATGAAGTTTATCCAATGATTTATCATAGTTTTTATAATGAAGAAATTGATTGGATTGGATATGCTACTAAACAAGGTGTAACTGATATAGAATCTGAAAATATTGGATTAAATACAGGTGTTTTCCTACCGCCATTTAAAACAGGTGAAGAGATTAAAGAAGCCATTTTACAAGCTAAAAATAATGGTGCCATTGGGGTAACGTTTTTTGATGGACCCCAATTAACAGATGAATATTTACAAACTATCAAAGAAGTAAAAGCTTCATTTTAAAAAGTTATTATGTTAAAAAAAGGTATTGTTTTAATAGTTAGTATTGTCCTGTTTTTTAGCTGTGCACAGGAAAAAGATAAGTCTATAACAAAACTTACCGATTTTGTAAACCCATTTATTGGAACTGATGGTCCGGGAAACACATACCCTGGTGCTACAGTGCCGTTCGGGATGGTACAGCTAAGTCCAGATATTGGTATTCCGGGTTGGGACAGAATTGCTGGTTATTACTATCAAGACTCCATAATTTCTGGGTTTTCGCATATGCATTTAACAGGTACTGGGGCAGGCGATTTATATGATGTTTTAGTGATGCCAACCAATAGTAGATTTAATAAACGTATTAAAGCAAATAGTTATAAGCCCTTTTCTTCATTTTCCCACGATAATGAAGTAGCATCTCCTGGATATTATTCTGTTGATTTATTAGATTACGGTATTAAAGCAGAAGTTACAGCAACTAAGCGAGCAGGAATTCATAAATACACATTTCCTGAAGACAGCTTATCACAAATCCATATCGATTTAGGATATGCATTAAATTGGGATGCACCAACAGATACACATATTAAGGTTATAGATGATACTACTATTGAAGGTTACAGAAAATCTACAGGTTGGGCAAAAGACCAAAGGGTGTTTTTTCAAATGGAATTTTCTAAACCATTTGATTCATATCAATTATTTCAAAATGACACATTAATAGAAAATTCCGCGAAAGCGAAAAACACCAAAATTATTTTAAATTATAGTACTACAGAAGGCGAAGAAATTGTTTTAAAAACTGGGATTTCAACAGCAAATACTGAAGGAGCAAAACTGTCTTTAAAAAATGAAGCAGCCCATTTTAATTTTGAAGCTTATAAAAAACAAGCCGATAGTGTTTGGGAGACCCAATTGAAAAAAATTGAAATAGAAACTGAAGATGAAACCAAGAAAAATATTTTCTATACTATGCTTTATCAAAGTATGCTAGCACCAACACTTTTAAGTGATTATAATAGTAACTATAAAGGTGCTAATGATACTATAATGAAAGCTGAAGGATATGATAGGTATGATACTTTTTCGTTATGGGATACTTACAGAGCAGCACACCCTTTGTATACTATTTTACATCCAGACCGAGTAAATGATATGATACAATCGTTATTAGCACATTATAAAGAAACAGGTTTGCTTCCTGTTTGGTCTATGCAAGGAAACGAAACTAATATGATGATTGGTTACCATGCTATTCCTGTTATTGTTGATGCCTATTTTAAAGGTGCAGATTTTGATATTCAATTAGCTTATGAAGCTTGTAAGGCAAGCGCAATGGATAATAACAGGCAAATAGATATTTATAAAGAATTAGGATTTATTCCTGTAGATGAACAACACGAAAACTGGTCCGTATCAAAAACTTTAGAGTACGCTTATGGAGATTGGTGTGTTGCCCAATTTGCAAAAGCTTTAAATAAAACTGATGATTACAAATACTTTTTAAAGCGATCTGACAACTGGAAAAATGTATATGATACTAAAAGTACCTTTATGCGCCCCAAGTTAGAAGATGGTACTTTTATAAAAGAGTTTATTCCAAAAGCCTATACACCTTACTTTTGTGAGAGTAATGCATGGCAATATTTTTGGTCGGTTCAGCATGATGTTAACGGACTTGTTGATGCCATTGGTGGTAAAGAACGTTTTGAGCAAAAGTTAGATTCCATGTTTAGTTATAAACCTTTACCAACTGATAAATTACCAATTTTTAGCACAGGAATGATTGGGCAATATGCACATGGTAACGAACCTAGTCATCATGTTGGTTATTTGTACAATTACATTGATAAACCATGGAAAACACAAGAAATTGTTCGAAAAATTTTAGAAACTCAATATAGAAATGAACCTAATGGGCATTGTGGTAATGAAGATTGCGGACAAATGTCGTCTTGGTATATATATAGTAGTTTGGGGTTTTATCCAGTAAATCCAGCAGAAGGGCTGTACAGCTTTGGTTCTCCAATGTTTGATAAAGCTACCATTAATTTGGAAAACGGAAAGCGATTTAAGATTGAGACAATCAATAATTCAAAAGAAAATAAATACATTCAATCCATCACTTTAAACGGAAATAAAATTAGTAGAAATCATATTTCACATAAAGAGATTATGGATGGGGGAACAATAATTTTTACAATGGGGGATTCTCCAAAAAAATAACAAAACTAAAATGAAATTAAGAGCATTAATAATAGTGTTGAGTCTGCTTATCTTTAGTTGCAGTAATAAAGAAGCTAAAGTATTTACAGAAACAGATATTCAAATCATTCCAAAACCTGAAAGATTAAAATTAGGAGAAGGGCATTTCGAGTTTAATAAAAACACAGTATTTTTTACTACAGATGTATCACAATCTGCAGCAGCTCAAATTTTAATCGATAAATTTAAAACAGTCCAAGGCTGGGATTTAAAAACTGTTGAAACCCTACCTAAATCAAATTATATTCAATTTAAAACTTCTGAAGACATTAAAAAAGAAGGATATAAATTATTGGCTGAAAACAATATAATAACCATTGAGGCTAATAATTTTAACGGCTTTTTATATGGTATAGAAACACTTAGGCAACTATTGCCAGTAGAAATTGAATCCCAAGTTAAAGTTGAAAGTATAGATTGGGTAATACCTAATATAGATATAGTTGACGCACCACGTTTTAAATGGCGAGGTTTAATGCTAGATGTATCGCGTCATTTTTTCCAAAAAGAATATATTAAAAAAACAATTGATCGTTTGGCGTATCATAAAATGAATACATTGCATTTGCATTTAGTAGACGATCAAGGGTGGCGTATTGAAATTAAAGAATACCCTAAATTAACCCAAATTGGTGCCTATAGAGTAGATCAAGAAGATAAACCTTGGGATGGTCGTTATACTCCCAGTTTGGACGAAAAAGCGACTTATGGTGGTTTTTATACACAAGATGATATAAAAGAAATTGTGGCTTATGCAGAAAGCCGTGGTGTAAATGTAGTTCCAGAAATTGAAATGCCAGCACACGTAACTAGTGCTGTAGCATCTTATCCTGAGTTATCTTGTTTAGGAAAGCCTGTTTCAGTGCCATCGGGAGGTCTATGGCCAATAACCGATATTTATTGTGCAGGTAAAGAATCTACTTTCGAGTTTTTAGAAAATGTTTTAAATGAAGTTTTAGAGTTATTTCCATCTAAATATATCCATGTTGGTGGGGACGAAGCCACAAAAACTAATTGGAAAGCATGTGCGCATTGTAAAAAACGAATGAAGGATGAAAACCTTAATTCACCAGAAGAATTACAAAGTTATTTTATTAAGCGAATGGAACGTTTTATAAGTTCTAAAGGAAGAGTGCTTATTGGTTGGGATGAAATCTTAGAAGGCGGACTAGCACCTGGAGCAACCGTAATGAGTTGGCGAGGTGTTAAAGGAGGATTGGAAGCTTCTGAACAAGGACACGATGTAGTAATGACGCCTGGAACGCATTGTTATTTTGATCATTATCAAGGGCCGATGAATACAGAACCATTAGCTTGGGGAGGAAACACACCAGTAAGTAAGGTGTATGAGTTTGATCCGATTGTAGATAGTATGAGTGATGAACAAGCTCAACATGTTTTGGGAGGACAAGCTAATTTATGGTCAGAATATGTGCCTACTGAATCGCATTCAGAATACATGATTTACCCTAGAATTGCTGCCTTGTCAGAAACACTTTGGAGTCCAAAAAAAGATAGAGATTGGCTTGATTTTTCATATCGTATGGAATCTCTTTTTAAAAGCTATAAATATCAAAATATTAATTATGCAAAAAGTGCATATACTATATCATCAGATGCAAAAGTCAATGATGCAACAAATACTATTAATGTGTCATTAAAAAATGAATTTCCCGTTTCAGATATTCGTTATGTTTTAAATGGAGCTTCTCTTGACTCAACAGCCATTGCTTACTCAAAGCCAATAGAAATTAAAGCCACAACAACTATAAAAGCATCGCTTTATAAAGATAATAAACCAGTTGGTAAGGTATTTGAAAAAACATTTAATTATCATAAAGCTGTAGGCAAAAAAGTAGTCTACAATACTAAGTATCATAATAGTTATAAAGGAAAAGAGTCTACTAATATGGTTAACATTATTCGTGGGACTAAAAATTTTCATGATGGTCAATGGCAAGCATGGTTGGTAAATGATATGGAATTAACTATTGACCTAGATGAGGAGATAGAGATTCAAGATGTTTCTGTTGGAACTATGGAGCACCAAGGACCAAGTATTTATTTTCCAACCCAAATTGAAGTCCTTTTATCTAAAGATGGTAAAGCGTTTAAAAGTGTTGGAAAAATAGATAGACCTTATAAAAATAATGCAAGTATTATCCTTAAAGATTTCAATATTCATTTTGATCCCCAAAAGGCACGATTTGTTAAAGTTAAAGCTAAGAATTTAAAGAAAACGGATAAAGGAGGAGACACTTGGATTTTTATAGATGAAATAGTTGTACGTTAAAATCTTTTGTCGAGCTACGGTATAACGTTATCCGTCGAATTTTTTTTGATTAACTTTATATTATAGTTAATATGAGTGTTTAAATAATTCTTAGCAATGGCAAAAGGTAAAAAGTTTAATAATCGTTTTGTGTTAGCACTATATTTTTTAGTGCCTTTTATTATTGTATTATTAATAAAGTATAGCTTATCAATTTCAGAAAGTTCATATCAACCAATTGGTGATTCTACTTCTTCAGAAAATTCTAATTTAGCTTCAGGAGAACAAGTAGGTAATCTTCCAGATACTATTGATTATATTTTTGATGTAAAACCAATTTTATCTGATCGTTGTTATTTATGCCACGGGCCAGATGAAGGAACTCGCGAAGGCGGATTAAGATTAGATACTAAAGAAGGGGCTTTTAAAGCCATAGGAAAAAACTTAGATAAGTATGCAATTGTTTCAGGAAAACCTGAGGAAAGTAGATTAGTATATAAAATTACGAATACAGATTTGCAACAAGTTATGCCTCCACCAAGCTCTAACTTAACCTTGTCTGAATACGAAAAGCAAATCTTAATTAAATGGATAGAACAAGGTGCGGAATGGAAAACGCATTGGTCTTTTGTCCCTCCGCAAAAAAAGGAGGAACCAAAAATAGTAAACGAAGACTGGGCTACTAATTCAGTTGATTATTTTATAGCAAAGCGATTAGAGCAAGAAAATTTAAAACCATCTGAAGAAGCGTCAAAAGAACAACTTATTAGAAGAGTGTATTTTGACCTTACAGGACTTCCACCAACAATAGAAGATATTGACGAATTTATTAATGATAAAGACGCTAATGCTTACGAAAAAGTAATTGATAAATTATTAGCATCAAGTGCATATGGCGAACGAATGGCAGCCGTTTGGTTAGATGTATCAAGATATGCCGATACGCATGGTTATCAAGACGATTTAGAACGAATTATGTGGCCTTGGAGAGATTGGGTAATTAGTGCTTTTAATAGAAATATGGCTTATGATGAATTTGTTAAGTGGCAGTTGGCAGGAGATTTATTACCAAATGCTACACCAGAACAAATAGTAGCTACAGCATTTAATAGAAATCATAAAATTACACAAGAAGGTGGTGTAATTGATGAAGAATATCGCGTGGAATATGTAATGGATAGAGCCAATACAACTTCTAAGGCTTTAATGGGACTAACTATGGAATGTGCTAGATGTCATGACCATAAATACGATCCTATTTCGCAAAAAGAGTTTTATAGTTTTTATGCGTTTTTTAATAAAGTAGGTGAAAAAGGAAGGATTGATTATGGTGAAATTCCAGAGCCGAATATTAAAATTACTAAAAAAGAAATTGAAGAGACGCTATCGTTTATAAACTTACCAGACTCTATAAAAGAGGTTAAACTTATGGTGATGAAAGATAATGCGCCAGATAGAAAAACCTATACGTTAAGACGCGGACAGTATGATGCACCAGATGAAGAAGTAACATTAAGTACACCAAAAGTGATTTTAAAATATGCCGATTCACTTCCTAAAAACAGATTAGGACTTGCCAATTGGCTATTTGATAAAGATAATTCGCTAACTGCTAGAGTAGCTGTAAATAGAATGTGGCAAGACATTTTTGGTGTTGGTATTGTTTCAACATCAGAAGATTTTGGAAACCAAGGAGCTTTACCAACACATCCAGAATTGTTAGACTGGTTGGCTGTAACCTTTAGAGAAGAAGGTTGGGATATGAAAAAAATGTATAAGCGTTTGGTTATGTCTAGTACATACAAACAAACATCTAAAATATCACCTAATTTATTAGAGCTAGACCCAGATAATATATTGTTAGCAAGATATTCAAGAAGTAAATTAACTGCAGAAATGATTCGTGATAATGCTTTAGCAGTTAGTGGTTTATTAGTAAACAAAATTGGCGGACCAAGTGTAAAACCTTATCAACCACCAGGGCTATGGCAAGAAACTACTGGAGGCGGAGGAGGAAGTACTGCAAAATATACTCCAGATTCAGGTGAAGGTTTATACAGGAGAAGCCTATATACTTTTTGGAAGCGAACTGTTCCGCCACCATCAATGATGACTTTTGATGCCCCTACAAGAGATTTTTGTGAAGTAAAACGTCAAAAAACAAGTACACCATTACAAGCTTTAGTTATGCTTAACGACCCTCAGCTTGTTGAGGCAGCAGAACATTTGGCTAAAAAGGTGTTGGAAGACAAAACGATATCTCAAGATGAACGTATAAATTTGATATTCAGAAAAATAACTTCACGTTACCCTACACAAGAAGAGTTAGATAAATTTTCACAATACATTGAAACTGTTGAAACTGATTTTGAAAGTAATACAGAAATAGATAAAACTGAAAATGTTACAAAAACTGAATATGCATATACATTGCTTTCAAGCTTAATTTTCAATTTAGACGAAGCCATTATTAAAGGATAAGATTATGGAAGAATTATCAAAACATTTTTTAAATAATAATAGAAGGCACTTTTTAAAAAAAGTGGGCTTGGGTATAGGAGGTTTAGCTGCTGCATCATTACTGGATCCATTTTCATCCTTAAGTGCTAGTAATAATTTAAACCCGACAGGTTTAAACTTGCCTCATTTTGCTCCAAAAGCTAAGCGGGTTATATACTTATTTCAAAGCGGTGGTCCATCACAATTAGATCTTTTTGATTACAAACCACTATTAGATAAAATGCGAGGTCAAGACCTGCCAGATTCAGTTAGGCAAGGACAGCGATTAACTGGAATGACATCAGGACAAGAAAGCTTTCCGTTGGTTGGTAGTAACTTTAAATTTAATCAATATGGTGAATCTAGAGCTTGGGTTAGTAGTATAATGCCATATACAGCAAAAGTTGTAGATGAATTATGTTTTATTAAATCTATGCATACCGAAGCTATAAATCATGATCCAGCTATTACTTTTTTCCAAACAGGTTCTCAGCAACCTGGTCGACCAAGTATAGGTTCTTGGATGAGCTATGGCTTAGGTAGTCTTAACGAAAACCTACCTACGTTTTCAGTATTATTATCCAGAGGAACTGGTCGTCCTTTTTCTCAACCTTTATATTCTAGACTTTGGGGTAATGGTTTTTTAAGCTCTTTACACCAAGGCGTTCAATTTAGGTCTGGTAAAGATCCTGTGTTATATTTAAAGGATCCAGATGGAATGAGTAGATCTCAGCGTAGAGCTATGCTCGATCATATTAATGAATTAAACCATAAACAGGAAGCCGAATTTGGCGACCCAGAAATTAATAGCCGTATTGAGCAGTATGAAATGGCTTATCGTATGCAAACTTCAGTTCCAGATACAATGAATGTTGAAGAAGAGCCAGAGCATATTATTCAAATGTATGGTGTAGATGCAATGATCCCAGGAACTTATGCTGCAAATTGCTTACTAGCAAGACGTATGGCAGAACGCGATGTACGATTTATTCAATTGTATCATATGGGTTGGGACCAACATTTCGATTTACCTTCACAAATAGAAAAACAAGCTAAAGATATTGATCAAGCAACTGCAGCACTTATTATGGATTTAAAACAACGTGGATTGCTAGAAGATACATTAGTAGTTTGGGGTGGAGAGTTTGGTAGAACAAATTATAGTCAAGGAACTTTAACAGACACTAATTATGGTAGAGACCATCATCCAAAATGTTTTACTATGTTTATGGCCGGTGGTGGAGTAAAACCAGGATTTACTTATGGAGAAACTGATGAGTTTGGCTATAATGTAGCTAAAGATCCTATGCATGTACACGACTTACAAGCTACAATTATGCACCTTATGGGTGTAGATCATACTAAGTTTACTCATAAACACCAAGGTAGACGATTTAGGCTAACTGATGTTTCTGGTCATGTTGTTAATGATATTTTAACCTAAAGATTAGAATATGGGCCGCAGAAAATTTTTAAAACAATCATCATTACTCTCTTTAGGTGTACTAGCGTATCCTATGTGTGGTAACGCATTAGAGTTTGGTTATAAAAACGATGTAATTATTGGACACAATTCGCATCGTTATAAAGTAGATATGAATTGGGGGAATCTAGATGCGTTAAAAACACCTGTAAAAGATTGCCATGAAATGGTTCAAGATTCAAAAGGAAGAATTGTTTTGTTAACCAATCACACTAAAAATAATATCATTATTTACGATAAATCAGGGAAGCTCATTACAACTTGGGGAACAAAATACCCTGGAGGTCATGGTTTAACTTTGGTTAAAGAAAATGGTGAAGATTTTTTGTTAATTACTGATTATGAGCGTCACCAAGTTATAAAGACTACAATAGACGGAAAAGTAGTTTTTGAAATTGACTATCCTGCAGATTCTGGAAAATATAATAGTAAAGAAGAATTTAAACCTACCGAAACAACGGTTTTAGAAAACGGTGATTTTTATGTGGCTGACGGCTACGGAAACCAGCATATAATGCACTATAATCATAAAGGTGAATTATTAAATACTTTTGGAGGTAGAGGTACGGAAGATTCTCAGTTTTTAAACGCTCATGGCATTTGTTATGATAATAGAGATAAGGAAAATCCATCACTTTTAATTTCAGCTAGAGAGATGAATGTGCTTAAACGCTTTAGTTTAGATGGAAAATATTTATCTTCAATAGATGTTCCAGGGGCTTTAATTTGCAGACCCGTAATTCATAAAAAGGATATTTATTTTGCGGTACTAAAATCCAGAAATGCTCCAAATAGTGATTCAGGATTTTTGCTAATTATGAATGAAAAAAACCAAGTTGTTTCATGCCCAGGAGCTACTTTGCCTGAATATAAAAACAATACTTTAGAAGAACTATATCAAACAGTAAGACTGTTTCAGTACCCACATGATGTTTGTATTGATGATGATGAAAATATTTATGTAGCACAATGGAACTCAGGTCAAACCTATCCTATAAAATTAACACGTGTATGAGGTTAATAAGCCTATGTTTTATGCTTTTTTTGCTGTCTAGCTGTAAACATGAAACTCAAACTAATTTTTTACAGAAAAGCAGTATTAGTTTAGCACAGCCAAGAGTAATAGCTAATAAAACGTTTATAGATTCTTTTGTAACTATAAAGGCAGGCTTAAAGGTTGAAGATGTGGATATTTATTTCACATCAAATGGAGATGAACCTAGTTTAATCTCACAAAAATACTCGCAACCAATTCAAGCTTCAAAACCAGGAGTATATAAATTTAAAGCATTTCATAGAGATTGGAAACCAAGTGAAAGCACAGCTATAACATTGTTAAAAAAAGGGCTATCTGCCAATTCTATTTTATGGCACACTAATGCATCCGAAAAGTATAAAGGTCAAGGAACTATAACAGTAATCAATCAAACTAAAGCATCGTTAAATTTTACAGATAGAGAATGGGTGGGCTTTGATACAACAGCCATTGCTACTATACAGTTTAATAAAAAAGTATTTATAAAATCTTTGACAGTTAGTTATTTAAGCGACCCAGCTTCATGGATTTTTCCACCTGAAAATATTGAAATATTTGTTGACAATGATAAAAAAGTAAACCCTGTTACGCCTTTAAAAGGATTTGTTGATAAAAACAATGAAACTATAAGTATTCCTATTGAAGCAGAGATTAAATCATTAAAGATTGAAGTCAAGAATTTGCAATCAATACCAGAATGGCATGAGGGTAAAGGACAAAAAGCTTGGTTGTTTATAGACGAATTAATTTTTAACTAGTATATAGTTTGATGATGATTAAAAATTTAAAACCACAAATTATTTTTATTATATGCTTGTTAGCATTTAATACTACTTATGCAAATAATGCAGAAGATGTTCCAAGATTTGTTCTAGCATTAGGGAGGTTTCATCCATTAATTTTGCACTTACCTATTGGAGCTTTGTTGCTTACCTTTTTCTTAGATATTATTGGCAGGTTAAAGAAAAATTATCCAAAAACAACAATTAAATATGCGCTTGGATTTTCATCATTCTTTTCAATTTTAGCTTGCATTTTTGGATACTTTTTGTCTTTAGAAGGGGGGTATTCCGAAGATGTATTAGATCTTCATTTTTGGACAGGAATCGCGTCAGCTATACTAATTACTGCATTATTTTTATTAGCGAATAAAAAAGAAAAACAAGCTAAACGATTGTTTTTTCCTCTTTTTGTTACTACCATTATTGGTATTAGCGTCGCTGGACATTTTGGAAGTGTTTTAACTCACGGAGACAATTATATTACAGAATATATTAAACCATTACCAAAAGCAAAAACTATAACTCATATTGATAGCTTAAATATGTATGATGATGTGGTTTTAAAAATATTTGATAATAAATGCATTGAATGTCATAATACTTCAAAAAGAAAAGGCGAGTTAGCATTACATTCTAAAGAAAGTATATTGAAGGGAGGCGAATCAGGAGATGTTATTGAGTTAGGAAATGCAGGTAATAGCATGCTTTACGAACATATTTTGTTACCTATTTCAGATGAAAAGCATATGCCGCCAGAAGGAAAACCACAACTTACTAAAGATGAAATTTGGTTAATACAGTATTGGTTAAATAGAAGCGAAAATATTGATACTAAAGTTATTGCTATGCCAAAAAGCGATACTTTAAATAAGCTACTAAATAAGTATTTGGTTTTTAATAAAAAGCAAATTGAAGAAGCTTCCTTTAGTGATATTCAAGCTGTAGAAACTACTGGTTTTTTGGTTAGAAAACTAGTGCCTAATAAGCCAGAGTTATGGGTAAAGTTTAATAAAGATAGTATTACGAAGAAATCTGTTAAAGAATTAGTAAATTTAAGAGAACAAATAGTAGAATTAGATTTGAGCAACTCTACTTTAACAGATGATATGACTTCAGAAATTAAAAAACTTAAAAATTTAGAAAAATTAAATTTAAGTAATACTGATATAACAGATAAAACCTTATTGAATATTAAGGAATCAAAATCACTTAATACATTAAATTTAGTAAAAACAAGTATTAGTGATAAAGGTTTAGAAAGCCTTTTGTCATCAATTGATTTAGAACGCGTTTATGTTTGGGAAACTAATGTGACTAAAAATGCAGCCGAACAAATTCAAAATAAATTCAATGTTAATTTAAATAATGGTGTTTCAGAAGGTTTTGTGAAAATAACACAGATAAAAGCACCAGTATTATTAACTAAAAATACGCTTTTTACTGATACACTATCTATTAAATTAGATCCCAAATTAAAAGGGACTAAAGTGTTTTATACACTTGATGGAGCCGAACCAGATTCTACATCTTTAGTATATAAAGATCCAATTTTAATTAATGCCACAACAAGTATAGCTATAAAGGCCTATAAAAAAGGATGGCTACCTAGCGAAACCAAGAAGGAAGATTTTATAAAAGTAACTCATAAAGTTGTTGATTATACTATAGTACACAAACCAGAAACTCAATATTTCGGACCTAAAAAACTATTTGATTTTAAACTAGGTTCCGAAAACTTTAAAGATGAAAAATGGAATGGCTATCTCGGAAACGATTTAAATACAACCATGGATTTGGGAGAGCCTAAAACTGTAAATACCGTTACAGTTAACTGTCTTGGGCGATCAAGAGACTGGATTTTGTTTCCTAAAAATATTAAAGTATTTGCCTCCTCAAATAAAACATCTGGGTTTAAACTAGTTGGTTCGTTGTCAATTGTTGAAGATGAAAAACAGGAATCAACGCTAATAAAAAAGTTTAATGTTAAAATGTCAGAAAACACTAAAGCGCAATATTTTAAAGTTATTGCTGCAAATCCAAAGGTGTTACCAAAATGGCATGAAGGTGCAGGTAACCCACCATGGATTTTTATTGACGAAATTATACTTTGGTAACTTTAATACTTAAAAAAACAGATTAACAATAGAATTTATAGAATGATAAAATTCACAGCAAAAATTATATTAATTACAGGTTTAACTCTCTTTATAGCATGCAATAAGCAGGGCGATACTATTGTTAAAAATGGGCAAGCTAAAGAACTTATTGATTATGTTAACCCACTCATGGGAACAGACTCAGATTTTAGTTTATCAAACGGAAATACATATCCAGCTATAGCTACGCCTTGGGCCATGAATTTTTGGACACCACAAACCGCTAAAATGGGTGATGGTTGGGCTTATAAATATGATGATAAAACTATACGCGGTATAAAGCAAACGCATCAACCAAGTCCATGGATTAATGATTATGCGGCTTTTTCTCTGATGGCTGTAACTGGAGATTTAAAGTATAAAGAAGAAGAAAGGGCATCATACTTTTCTCATAAAGCAGAAATTGTAAAGCCAAATCACTACAGTGTATATCTTGCAGATTATGATGTGACTGCTGAGGTTACACCTACAGAACGTGCATCACATTTTAGGTTTACATTCCCAAAAGCAGACTCGTCATACATTATGTTGGATGCATTTTTTAAAGGTTCAATGGTGAAAATTCTTCCTAAAGAAAGAAAAATTGTTGGTTATTGCCGAAATAATAGCGGAGGAGTGCCAGAGAATTTTCATAATTATTTTGTTGCCGAATTTGATAAGGATTTTGAAGTCAATCATACATGGGGAGACGATTGGAACTTGATTAAAAACTCTATGGAAAGTGAAGGAGAACATGTTGGAGCTATTATTGGCTTTAAAACAAAAAAGGGCGAACAGGTTCATGTAAAAGTTGCTTCATCTTTTATTAGTCAAGAACAAGCAATACTAAATTTAAAAACTGAAATTGGTAACGATTCATTCGAAAAAACAAAGGAGAAAGCTGCAAACGCTTGGGAAAATGAATTAAAAAGAGTTGTTATAGAAGATGAAAACATAGATAATATAAAAACCTTTTACTCTTGTTTGTATCGCGTATTATTATTTCCAAGAAAGTTTTATGAATACGACGCTAACGGAAGTGTAATTCATTACAGCCCATATAATGGCGAGGTATTACCTGGTTACATGTTTACCGATAATGGGTTTTGGGATACATTTAGAGCCGTATTTCCGTTTTTTAATATGATGTATCCTCAGCTGAATTCACAAATTATGGAAGGGTTGGCAAACACCTATAAAGAATCTGGTTGGCTACCAGAATGGGCAAGCCCAGGACATAGAGATTGTATGATTGGATCTAATTCTGCTACTATAATTGCCGATGCATTTTTAAAAGGAAATGTAAATGAAAAAGATGTAAATATTTTATTAGAAGCCATTTTAAAAAATGCAAATGTAATAGAAGGCAGGCCTGTAAATTCGGTAGGTCGTGCAGGAGGCGATTATTATAATGAACTAGGATTTGTACCTTATAATGTTGGTATTCATGAAAACGCCGCAAGAACTTTGGAGTATGCTTTTGCAGACTTTACCATTGCGAAAATGGTCGAAAAACTGAATAAGAAAGATTTAGCTGATGAATTTTATAAAAAATCTTATAATTATAAAAACTTGTTTGATTCATCAAGTAATTTAATGCGTGGCAAGAATGAAGATGGTAATTTTCAATCCCCTTTTAATCCTTTAAAGTGGGGAGATGCTTTTACCGAAGGTAATAGTTTGCATTATACTTGGTCAGTTTTTCATGATACCCAAGGATTAATTGATTTAATGGGAGGAAAAGAAAGTTTTGTAGCAAAATTAGATGAAGTTTTTGAAATGCCACCAGATTTTGATGCATCGTATTATGGGTTCACTATTCACGAAATTAGAGAAATGCAAATTGCTAATATGGGTAATTATGCACACGGTAATCAACCTATACAACACATGATATATTTATATAATCATGCAAATGCACCATATAAAGCCCAAAAAAAAGTACGAGATGTTTTAACCAAATTATATAGTGCTACACCAGATGGTTATTGTGGAGATGAGGATAATGGACAAACATCTGCATGGTATGTGTTTAGTTCGCTAGGGTTTTACCCTGTAACACCTTCTATAGATGAATATGTTATTGGAAGTCCATTGTTTAAGAAAGCTACAATTACTTTAGAAAATGGAAAAACTTTTGTTATATCTGCGCCTAATAATTCAAAAGATAATGTATACATTGAATCTGCATTATTAAATGGGAAGGTATGGAATAATAGTTTTATCAATTTTGAAGACATTCAAAGAGGCGGAGAATTAGAGTTTGATATGAATGCTACTCCTAATAAAAAATGGGCAAGTAATCCTGAAAATGTGCCTTATTCGTTAAGCAAATAAAACGCGTAAATAATTTGATTTAGGAGTTATACCGATTTGAGTTTTTCAACCAAATTCTATAAAAATAATAATAAATGTTATTAAAGTTTTTATAAAATAGAGCTAAAATGATCTTTTTGGGTATTATTAATAAAAGTGAACTAAATAAGTATATCCCTTTTATTTATTAAAGAAAAAAAAGTATCGGTTATAGCCATTTAATGTGTAGTTATTTCCCATCAGAAAAAATATTTTTGAGTAAAACAAAAACAGATGAAAAATTTAGTATTAGCATTATTAATTTCCACTTTTTCTTTTTCTCAAGCGATATACGAAGACGAACGATATGTACCAGAAACAGACCCATTAGTTTTAGAAAAATTAGATGAATGGCAAGGTCTTAAGTTTGGATTACTTATGCATTGGGGAACATATAGTCAATGGGGAATTGTTGAATCTTGGTCATTGTCACCTGAAGAATATGGTTGGTGCGAAAGAAAAAAAGGTAGTAACCCAGATAATTATTTTTTATATAAGAAGGAATACGAAGGACTCCAAAAAACATTTAACCCTGTTAAGTTCGATCCAGATAAATGGGCAAATGCTGCAAAAAATGCTGGAATGAAGTATGTGGTATTTACAACAAAGCATCATGACGGCTTTAGTATGTTTGATTCAAAATATACAGATTACAAAATCACATCACCAAATACTCCGTTTTCGTCACATCCTAAAGCAAACATAGCTAAAGAGATATTTAATTCATTTAGAAATGAAGGATTATGGGCAGGAGCTTATTTTTCTAAACCAGATTGGAATGTTAAAAGTTACTGGGACCCGTATTTCCCACCAAAAGATAGAAACGTAAATTATTCTCCTGTTGAAAACCCAGAAAAGTGGAACGAATATGTAGAGTTTACTCATAATCAAATCATGGAGTTAATGACGGATTATGGAAAAATGGATATTTTATGGTTAGATGGAGGTTGGGTTGCTAAAACCCCTAAAGCTGAAATTACTGAATGGTATAAGCATACTATTGATAATGCAGAAGAAGGTTATCTAAAACACCGTATTATTAATCAAGACATAAAAATGGACGAATTGGTTGTAAAAGCTAGACAAAAGCAACCAGGACTAATTGTTGTAGATAGAGCTGTTCATGGTAAAAATCAAAATTATTTAACTCCAGAAAATAGAGTGCCAGAAAAAACATTGCCTTACCCTTGGGAATCGTGTATTATTTCTGGTGGCGGATGGTCGTATACACCTAATGCTAAGTATATGAGTGGGAGAGAAGGCATACATATGCTAGTAGATGTTGTTGCAAAAGGAGGAAACTTGTTGCTTAATATTGCACCTAGCCCTGAAGGAGAATGGCAAAAAGGAGCATATAATTTATTAAAAGAATATGGCGATTGGATGAAAATAAATAGCTCAGCTATATATAATACCAAACCCTTAGCACCATATAAAGAAAAAAATATTTGTTTTACACAAGATAAGGAGGGTAATGTTTTTGCATTGTATTTAGCTAATGAAAAAGAAACTAAAATGCCTTCAGAAATTGTTGTAAATTCAATATCTCCTAAAAAAGGATCAAAAATCAAGTTATTGGGGAGCAGTGTAAATTTAAAGTGGAAGCCGCTTAAAAGCGGATTTAAAGTCAGTATTCCTAAAGCATTACAAAACAAACCACCTTGTGATAATGCTTGGGTATTTAAAATTTCAAAAAAGAAATAATATATTTTTAATATGCATAAATACTTTTTGTTATTAATATTTTCAGTTGCATTTTTATCATACAATCATGCGCAAAAACCAGTTGAATATGTAAATCCGTTTATAGGAACTTCAAATTTTGGAGCTACTAACCCCGGAGCTATCGCACCGCGTGGTATGGCAAGTGTATCACCGTTTAATGTTGCTGGCGCGCAAAATTTGCCTCTGGAAAAAGATAGCAGATGGTTGTCAAATCCGTATGTAAATGAAAACACATTTTTAACTGGGTTTTCTCATGTTAATTTAAGTGGCGTAGGCTGTCCAGATTTAGGCGTTATTTTAACCATGCCAACAACTGGAAAGTTAAATACTAATCACTTAGAGTATGGTTCAACTTATGGATATGAACTTGCCAAACCTGGATATTATAGTGTTAAACTTTCAAAATATAATGTAAAAACAGAAGTAACCGCAACAACTAGGGTTGGAGTTAGTAAATATTCGTTCCCTAAAGGACAATCAAACATACTTATCAATCTTGGATTGGGATTAACGAATGAAGAAGGTGCGTCAGTTAAAGTAGTTTCATCTACCGAAATTGAGGGCATACGCAATGTAGGATCGTTTTGTTATTACAAACCAGAAGAGTCTTATCCAGTTTATTTTGTAGCAAAATTTAGCAAACCAGCTGACGATTTTGGAGTTTGGAAAAAAACTAAAAAGTACAATGGAATAGAAGGGCAATGGATGCCTTACAACGGAAAAACGCGTTTATACAAAGATTACAGAAGAGAAGTTATTGGAGATAGCATTGGAAGCTATTTTACTTATCATTTTGACAAGCCTACCCAAGTTGAGGTTAAAATTGGAGTGTCTTACGTTAGTATAGAAAATGCTAGAGAAAATCTTGAAAAAGAAACCCAGAGTTTGAGTTTTGATGAGATTTATAAAAACACATCTTCGCAATGGAATAAACTATTATCTAAAATTGAAGTAGAAGGCGGAACAAAAGATGATAAAACCATTTTTTATACGGCTTTATATCATACACTGATTCATCCAAATACGTTGAATGATTTTAATGGTGAATATCCAACTATGGCCAAGAGAGAAACAGCTAAAACAGATGGAACTCGCTTTACAGTGTTTTCATTTTGGGATACCTATAGAAATTTACACTCGTTAATGTCTTTAATATATCCAAAGCAACAATCAGATATGGTAAAAAGCATGTTGGATATTTATGATGAAAGCGGCTGGTTACCAAAATGGGAGCTTAATGCTACCGAAACTACAACCATGGTAGGCGATCCTGCTGGTATTATTTTAACAGATACTTATTTAAGAGGAATTAAAGATTTTGATATTGAAAAAGCATATGAAGCTATGCGTAAAAGTGCTACACAGTTAGAAGAAAATCCATTACGACCAGGTATTAAAGACTATATTAAGAAAGGCTATTTAACAACAAAAACGACCAAAAGTGGTTCAGTTTCAACAACTCAAGAATATAATATTACAGATTTTGCTATTGCTAAATTAGCTCAAGCTTTGGGTAAAAAAGAAGATTATAAATTGTTTTCTAGACGTTCTGTTACATATAGAAATTTATTTGATAAACAATTTAACTTATTACGCCCAAAAAATGATGATGGCTCTTGGTATTCACCTTTTAATCCTAATAAAGGAGCTAATTTTGAAAAGAATTTAGGATTTATTGAAGGTAATTCTTGGCAATACACATTTATGGTATCACACGATGCTAGAACATTAATTAAGATGATGGGAGGTACCAAAAAGTATGTCGCAAAATTGGATGAAGTTTTTGAAAAGAAACAATTTGATATGGCTAACGAGCCAGATATCGGTTACCCGTATTTATACAATTATACAAAAGGTTTTGAATGGAAAACTCAAGAGCGTGTTACCAGTTTAATAAATGAATATTTTACTAACAAACCAGCTGGTTTACCAGGAAATGATGATACAGGAACAATGTCAGCGTGGTTAATTTATAGCATGATGGGTATTTATCCAATATCTCCAGCAGAGCCTTTGTATACTATTACTACTCCACGATTTGATAAAATAACAATACACTTAGATACAAGATATTATAAGAATAAGACATTAATAATTGAAAAAAATGGAACAGGGAATTTAAAATCATTTACTATTAATGGAAAAACTAATACCTCTTTTTTTGTAAGTCACGAAGCACTTACTAAGGCTTCAAAAATTCAGTTTAACTTAAAACAATAAGCAATGTTTAGTTTATTTAGTGAGTATATTGCCAAAGCTTTTAAATGCTTGTTAATTCTACTTTTTGTTTCTTCTTGCGAAGACAAAAATATTACTCTAGTTAATAAGGGAGCTTCAGATTATGAAATTGTAATTTTAGATTCTTCAACAAAGTATAGTTCTCAATCTGCTGAAATTCTTCAAAATTATCTTCAAAAAATATCAGGCATTAAAATAGATATTATTGAGGAAAGTTCGCAGAGCACCAAGACTCATAAAGTATATATTGGAAATGTTTTGAATGAGAATTTACAAGATCAAGAAATTAGTATTAAAACAGAAAACAAAAATCTAATCATTGCTGGAGGTTCAGATGAAGCATTAAGAAACGCGATTTATGAGTTTTTAGAGCGTTATTTGAATTGTAAATGGTATGCCCCAAATGTTGAAGATATTCCGAGTTTAAAAGCAATTACGTTGCCTTTAAATATAAACTATAATTACAACCCAGAAATTAAAACACGTACGGTGCATTCTAGATTGTTTTATGAAAATCATGACTTTGCTGATAAGCGTAAAGTAACTTATGAAGCTTTCCCTTTTTATGTACCAAATGGAAAAGTACATACCTTCCATCGTTTTTTGCCAGAAGAAAAGTTTTATAAATCAAATCCCGAATACTTTGCACTTCGCGGAAACAAACGCTTACCTACGCAATTATGTTTAACTAATAAAAAGGTATTAGAAATTGTAAAAGACTCAGTAAAAGCTATGTTTCAGCGTTACCCAGAGTCAAGTGTTATATCGGTAAGTAGTAATGATAATACTCAGTACTGTGAATGTGGAAATTGTAAAGAAATAGATAAAGAAGAGGGAAGTCATGCAGGAACAATGATTCGTTTTGTAAATGAAGTAGCAAAATCTTTTCCAGATAAAACCATTTCAACATTGGCATATCAATATACCAGAAAACCTTGTAAAACTAAACCTTTAAAGAATGTACTGATTACCTTATGTTCAATTGAATGTGATAGAAGTGCACCAATTACAGAAAAATGTACCGATTTCGCAGATGATATAAAAGGCTGGAGCGCTTTAACTGAAAATATTAGAATTTGGGATTACACTACACAGTTTACCAATTTTTTAGCACCATTTCCCAATTTTAATACGCTTCAACCCAATATTCAATTTTTTAGAGATTATAATACTAAGTGGGTTTTTGAACAGCACAGCAATAACCCGAGTGAGTTGTTTGAATTGCGTTCATATTTAATGGCAAAATTACTATGGAACCCTGATGCAAACGTTGATGATATTATAACAGATTTTACTAACGGATATTATCATGAAGCTGGTAGCTACATAAAATCCTATGTAGATTTAATACACAAAGAATTAAAAAAACACCCAGATTTTTTTCTGTTTTTATATGGAGACCCATCGCAAGCCTTTGATGCTTATTTAAGTCCAGATTTATTAAAACAATATGTTACTTTTTTTGATGAAGCCGAAAAAGCAGTAGCAGATAAACCTGAAATTTTAAAGCGTGTAAAAGTGGCACGATTAAGTACAGATTATGCGGTGTTAGAAGCTTGTAGAAAAAGTATTTCTGAAGATTTTAAACTTAGTGAAGACACTAAATCTTTGATTGAGAATTTTACATCCGTTAGCAGCGAAGCTAACATTGTATTAATGAACGAAATGGGTTATACGGTTAAAGATTACGGAAGTGCTTATGTAAAATCTATTCAAGTGGCTTTACAACCTAACATAGCATCTGGTAAAAAAGTAACTTTATTAACAAAGCCAAAAAAATATGCAAACGAAAACCCGCAAGCCTTAACCGATGGGGCTTTAGGAGGTAGTAATTTTTACTCCAACTGGTTAGGCTTTGAAGGCAATCATTTAGAAGCTGTTATCGACTTGGAAGAGGAGCAGGAAATTTCTACTGTTTCAACAGCATTTTTGCAGGTAACAAATCATATTGTTTTCTTTCCTAAAGAAGTTACTTATTATGGTTCAATTGATGGAAACAGATATTCAAAACTTGGAGTTGTTTTAAATGAAACGCCCTTAAACAAAAAAAGTAAAGTAAACGATATCCAGTATTTTAATTTAGAAACAAAACCATCTCGATTGAGGTATATAAAAATAAAAGCTGAAAATCATAAAAAAGCCCCTTATTGGCATCATGGTGCAGGATTACCATCTTGGGTGTTTGCTGACGAAGTCATTATAAATTAATAATTATGCTATTTAGAAAAGTAATACTAGCTCTTGCAATTTGTTTTTTTCAGGGAGCAATAGCGCAGTCTTATAAAGTAATGACATATAATATTAGGTATGACAATCCTAATGATGGTGATAATCAATGGTCAAAAAGAAAAGCTTTTTTAAGTAATCAAATTGCTTACAATAATCCTGATGTTTTTGGAATTCAAGAAGGATTAGAACACCAAGTAAAGTATTTAGATAGCATTTTTACTGAATATAATTATGTAGGAGTTGGTCGTGACGATGGCAAGACAAAAGGAGAGTATAGTGCCATATTTTATAATAAAGAAAGGCTTAGTATATTAAGTGAAGGTACCTTTTGGTTGTCTGAAACACCAAATAAGATTTCGATAGGTTGGGATGCTTCAATGGAGCGTATATGTACTTACGGGCTTTTTAAAATTAAAGATAGTGACCAGCGTTTTTGGGTCTTTAATGCACATTTTGATCATATTGGTAATGTGGCAAGAGAAAAGAGTGCTGAACTGATTATTAAAAAAATCAAAGAATTTAACATCAATAACTTACCAGTGATTGTAATGGGAGATTTTAATTTAAAACCTGAAACCAAACCGATTCAATTATTTTCAAAAGTTTTAAATGACACTAAAAATGTTAGTGCATTAAAATCTTTTGGACCAACAGGAACTTATAACGGTTTTAATTTTAACAAACCAGTTTCAAATAGAATTGATTATGTTTTTACGAGTAAAAAAAATATTAAGGTACTTAAATATGCGGTTTTAAGTGATAATAAAGAATGTAAATACCCATCAGACCATTTGCCAGTTATAATAGATTTTGAATTTTAGTACCTTACAATTATTTAGTTTAAAATGAAGATTAGAAATATTTTAGCAATCAGTTTATTATTGTTTAGTACTTGTGTTTTTGGACAAGAAAGTAATTTTGAAATAAATGTATTTAACAAGCAACCATTAAATTTTAATGGCGAAAAAGGCCTAGATATAGAAACGCGTATGTTACAAAGTGGGCGTGTGGTTTATAAAAAAATAACGACGCCAAATTTTCCTAAGGGAACTGATGTAAATATAAAATTAACAGTCCGTTCTAATGGGGACCGTTGGGATAAATCAGGATCTTGTTTTGTTGTCTCCGACCCAAAATTAATTTCAATATTAGATGTTTCATTGGGGCACAAAAAGTTTCCTGAAGGCTCATTCAATATTGAAAATCATCCAGGTATTGTCTCAGGGAAAACCTATCAACCAGTAATAGAGTTAATGCGATTTATGACACCTTTTGGTGTTGGTCATTATAGTGATAATAGAGTAAAGTACCGTAGACCAGTGTATATACCAAGTTGGGAAAAACAAGTGGTTTGGGAACACGATATTTCGCAATTAAAAGACGTGGTTTCTGGTAGCTTTTATATAGGCGTTTGGATAGACTCTTGGACTGCTGAAGGGTATAATTTTGATTTGAAATTATCATATTCTAATCGAGAAAGAAAAACACTTAAAGTGTTACCATTAGTCAATACGATACCTTACGTTAATGGACAAAGTATCCCTGATATTTTTGCTAAAAAACCTTTAACCCATTCTTTTCGTTTAGATGAAGATGTAAAAAACGCAAAATTACACTACATAACAACAGGTCATGGCGGTCATAGTGGAGGCGATGAATTTATCAAAATAAAAAATAGCATTTACTTTAATAATGAATTAGTATTAGATACTATTCCGTGGCGAGATGATTGCGCATCTTTTAGACGATTTAATCCAACTTCTGGTGTATGGATTAAAAAAGATTCTGCTGCTTATTATGATTTTGAAACTAAAAAGAGAGCTATAAAAGTAATTGAGGAGCGTATAGCATCATCAGATTTATCACGCTCAAATTGGTGTCCGGGTTCATCTGTAAAGCCTATGATTGTTAAATTAGGCGATTTAAAGAAAGGAGAACATCAACTTAAAATACAAATACCAGCAACACCAATTGATGGAGATAAATTAAATCATTGGTTAGTATCTGCTTATTTAACTTTTGAAGAATAATTCTGTTTTTACACTATAAATACCATTTCGCTGCAAAGAAAGTATTAGTTTAGGTATTTTAAAAGGTAGCAACACATATACATCTATATTATTTTTGTTTGTATTGCGTATGAACGCTTTAATAGTAACATATGTAACATTTTACTTGCTAATCTTATTATTGATATTTTGAAGAAAAATCTAATTATATCTCCTAAAGATAATGTCTCAGTTGCATTAGTTTCTATAAAAAAAGGAGAGAATTTTTCAGTTAACGGTTCTAATATTGTTATTACCGATGATATTCCTGTAAAGCATAAGTTTGCTCTTGAATCTTTAGATGTTGGAGATATAGTAACAATGTACGGTGTTCCTGTAGGAAAAGCTATTAAATCTATTGAAGAAGGAGGTTTAATAACAACTGAAAATTTAAAGCATGTAGCTGCACCTTATCAATATAAAAACACCAATTATAATTATGAAAAACCATTTACCAATGGCTTAGATAGAAAAACGTTTTTGGGTTACCATAGAAAAGATGGACAAGTAGGAACTTCAAATTATTGGATTTTCGTTCCAATGGTATTTTGTCAAAATAGAAATCTTAAAGTGTTAAAAGAAGCTTTTGAAGCTGAGTTGGGTTTTAAAAAAGAAAATCCCTATCGTCTTAAACTAAGAAGTTTAGTTAATGGTAATTCTGAAATACCTTACGAAGAAGAAGTTTTAAACCAAAAAGTATTTAATAATATAGATGGGATTAAGTTTTTAACTCATGAAGGAGGTTGTGGAGGAACAAAAGATGATGCTCAAGCTTTGGTGAACTTATTAGCAGGCTATATTAAAAACCCTAATGTTGCTGGAGCAACAGTGATGAGTTTAGGCTGTCAACATGCCCAAATGAGTATGCTGCAAGATGCTTTACATGAGCGTTTTAGTACTGATAAGCCTGTACTGTATTTTGAGCAACAACAATATGCTACTGAAAATAATATGCTCACAGAAGCAATAAAAGAAACTTATACAGCATTAGAGAAAGTAAATCAAATTGAAAGACAACCTACTCCATTAAGTAAGTTAAGTATTGGCTTAGAATGTGGCGGTTCTGATGGGTTTTCAGGAATTACCGCCAATCCACTTATGGGTGTCGTTTCTGATAAAATTAATGCTATTGGAGGAAAAAGTATTTTGTCAGAATTTCCAGAATTATGTGGTGTAGAGCAAGACTTAATTGATAGATGCCCGAACGAAGATGTAGCAAAGAAGTTTATTTATATTATGGAGAGTTATAATGGTCAAGCCAAAAAAGTTGGTTCGGGCTTCGATATGAACCCATCTCCTGGTAATATAAAGGATGGTTTAATTACTGATGCTATAAAATCAGCAGGCGCAGCCACTAAAGGAGGACGTGCACCAGTTGCTGATGTTATCGATTACGGAGAGTATGCTACAAAGCAAGGCTTAAATTTATTATGTACCCCAGGTAACGATGTTGAGTCTACTACAGGCTTAGCAGGTTTTGGAGCTAATATTATATTGTTTTCTACAGGGTTAGGTACACCCACAGGCAATGTTATCTGTCCAGTAATAAAAATATCATCAAACTCTATGTTGCCTGTAAAAATGAAAGATATTATTGATTTTGATGCAGGGCGAATGATTTCTGAGAACGTTTCACAAGAATCTCTATCAGAAGAACTTATAGACTTAATCATTGAAGTTGCAAGTGGTAGGCATCAGACATGTGCAACAAAATTAGAACAGGATGATTTTATACCTTGGAAAAGAGGTGTTTCATTATGATTTTATTAAATAAAGATAATTATTTTAAAGTATCCAACTTGGGCTTTTCATTTATCAAAAAATAGTATAAAATGTCAAAATTCAATTTACAAGGAAAATCAGCTATTATAACAGGCGGAGCAAGTGGTATAGGGGAAGCAATTTCTAAAACATTTGCACAACAAGGTGCCTACATTCATATTTTAGAATTTAGTAAAGAAAGCGGAGAGCAAACGGTAAAAGAAATTAAGAATGATGGAGGAGAAGCTAATTTTTACCAATGTGATGTTTCCAACCATTTGCAAGTAAAAAATATTATTGATGAAATTGCTAAAAATAATAAGATAGACATATTAATAAACAATGCAGGAGTTGCGCATGTTGGTAATGTTGAAAATACTTTTGAATCAGATTTAGACCGCGTTTATAATGTTAATGTAAAAGGCGTTTATAATTGTATTTATGCAACGGTACCAAAAATGAAAGCGCAAGGTGGAGGTGTTATTATTAATATGGCATCAATAGCATCGTCGGTTGGTATTTCAGATCGTTTTGCCTATTCCATGTCTAAAGGAGCTGTTTTAACAATGACTTACTCTGTTGCTAAAGATTATTTAGATAGTAATATCCGTTGTAATTGTATTTCTCCAGCAAGAGTGCACACGCCTTTTGTAGATGGATTTATTAAAAAGAATTATCCAGGAAAAGAAGACGAAATGTTTGATGCACTGTCAAAAACACAGCCCATTGGTAGAATGGGGAAACCTGAAGAAATAGCAAATTTAGCTTTGTACTTATGCTCAAATGAAGCATCATTTATAACAGGAACTGACTTTCCTATTGATGGCGGATTTATAAAACTAAATGGTTAAAATTTTGAATATGAATATTTTGAAGAATAATAGAAGACTTAAATATTTTAGCGCACTTATATTGAGCTTAATTTTATTAAGCTCATGTAATGAAAGAAAGCTGGAACTTCAAATAGGTGAAGCACATATTATTCCTAAGCCAATAAACCTTATTAAATCTGAAGGACATTTTGAAATAAAGGAGTCTTCAATAATAGCTGTTGAAAATGAAATGCAGGAAAATATTGCTAGTCAATTTTTTAGCCAATTTCAAGAAGTAGCTGGTTGGACACCTCAAATAGTAATTGCAGATAAAGGTGATATTACCTTTTCTACAAATAAAACAATTGAAGCAGAGGGGTATCAATTAAAAACTTCTGCTGATGCGATAAACATTGAAGCATCATCGAAAGCAGGCTTTTTTTATGCTTTACAAAGTTTAAAACAATTGCTACCTACGGCTTTTTATAAAAACACATTACAAAATGTTAGATGGGGTATTCCAATTGTAGATATTAAAGATAATCCAGCGTTTGGTTGGCGTGGTTATATGCTCGATGTATCACGACATTTTTTTAATAAAGAACAAGTAAAGGAAGTAATTGATTATATGACAGAGCTGAAACTAAACCGGTTTCATTGGCATTTGGCAGACGATCAAGGGTGGCGTTTAGAGATTAAAAGTTATCCTAAGCTTACAGAGATTGGAGCTTGGAGAGTAGATTATAATATTACTGATGAAACTAAATCTAATTGGTGGGGAAGGCCAGAACAGAAACCTGATGAAAAAGCGACTTATGGTGGATTTTATACACAAGAAGATGTTAAAGAGATTATTGATTATGCCAAAGAACGATATATAGAGATTATTCCAGAAATTGATATGCCAGGACATGCTCAGGCTACTATAGCTTCTTATCCAGAAATTGGCTGTGTAAATGCTGAGCCTTATGTTGCTACAGGGGGCGTTTTTAAGAATAACACATATAACCCTGGTAAAGAAGAAACTTTTCAGTTTGCCGAAACAATGCTTAATGAAGTTATGGATTTATTCCCTTTTAAATATGTTCATATTGGTGGTGACGAGTGTAGTAAGGAGCAATGGAAAGTAGATCCGCATGCACAGCAAAGAATGAAAGATGAAAACTTAAAAGACGAGCATGAATTACAAAGCTATTTTATTAAGCGTATTGAAAAAATAATTAATAAACGTAATCGTATCATGATTGGCTGGGATGAAATACTTGAAGGCGGTTTAGCTCCTAATGCTACAGTAATGAGTTGGAGAGGAGAAAAAGGAGGTATCGCTTCTGCAAAAGCGGGGCACGAAGTTATAATGACACCCAGTAATTATTGTTATATAGATTTAAAACAAGGTCATGATGACTTAGAACCTAATTTAGGGTACTCACGCTTATTGCTTTCAACATCATATAGTTACAAAGTTATACCAGAAGCATTAACACAAGAAGAAGGGCGGCTTATAAAAGGTATTCAAGCCAATATGTGGACCGAGTCCATTAGTGATTGGGGCAAATTTACTTACATGAGTTTCCCTAGAACTTATGCTATTGCCGAAAGTGCATGGACACCACATGAGAAGAAAAACTGGAATGATTTTACAAACCGGCTTTATACACAGTTCAATAGACTAGACGCGCAAGAAGTTAGGTATGCAGTAAGCGCTTTTAGCCCTTGGATTGACCATACTGGGAATGGAAAAGAAATAGAGATACAAATGAAAACGGAGGTTAATGGGTTAAATATTCATTATACTTTAGATGGAACTGAACCTACTATTCAATCTTCTAAATATAATGGCCCATTTAGTATTTTAGAAACAGCACAATTAAAAGCTAGATCATTTAATAATGATAAACCTGTAGGGTATGTTTCAGCAAAAAAGTTTTTAATTCATAAAGCAAAAAATGCAAAAGTTTTTGATAAACAAGGAAAGAGAATTGAAAAATTATCCGATTTGAGTTATGGATCCCTTTCAAAAGGGGATAAGTCTTGGTGTCATTTTTTAGACGCTGTAGAATTTGATGTTGTTTTCAATGAAGAAACTCAAGTAAAGCAAATACAATTTGATGCTTTACGGTTTACTATTTCAGGAATTTATCCACCATCAGAAATTGAAGTCTTTGGTTCTACAGATGGAAAAACATTTAAGCTATTAACCAAAAAAGAACAGTTAGAAGTGGCAACTGAGCAAGGGAGGAATAAAGTAAATATTAGTTTGCCTTTTGATGCAGTTAATGTAAAAACATTAAAAATTAAGGCAAAAGGGCTTAACCCTATTCCAGAAGGACATCATAAAAATGGAAGTCGGTCACATATCTGGATAGATGAAATCATAGTTAATTAAAAGGTGAATTTTTTGCAAATTTAGAGTTGATATATAAATGAAAGTATATAAAAAAGAGCAAACAGCAATAGTAGAATTCGAAAACTCTTTTTATGAATTAGAAGTAAATAATTGGGATCATTTTATTAATAGAAGTGGTTTATATGCTTTTTTGAAAAAACAAATTGAGACGGCAAAAGTTGTTAGTAAAAAATTACTTAAAAATATTGAAGCTCCAATTGGAGCTCAAGAAGTTTGGGCAGCTGGAGTTACTTACCTTAGAAGCAAAGAAGCAAGAATGGATGAAGCGAAAGCTTCAGGAGGTGATGTTTTCTATAATAAAGTGTATGATGCAGATAGGCCAGAGTTATTTTTTAAAGCTACATCTCAAAGAGTAGTAGGTACAGGAAAAGAAATTAATATTAGAAAAGATTCAGATTGGGATGTACCCGAACCAGAGTTAACGTTATTAATAAATTCAGCTGGAGAAATTCAAGGATATACTATTGGAAATGATGTGAGTTCTAGAAGTATAGAAGGCGAAAACCCATTATACTTGCCACAAGCCAAAGTGTTTGAAAAATGCGCAGGTTTAGGCCCTTGCATCTATATATCTGAAAACCCTTTACCTACTGAAACAGAAATTGAAATAGAAATTGAAAGAAATGATAAGGTGATGTATTACGGAAAAGTGGAGATAGGAATGATGAAAAGAACTCATAATGAGTTGATAGAGTATCTTTTTAGAGAATGTGATTTTCCAAATGGTGTTTTTTTAATGACAGGAACATGCTTAGTTCCTGATGATGATTTTACACTTAAAATAGGAGATAAAATAACCATAACTATTTCACCTATAGGTACATTAATTAATTATGTATCTATGAAAACGGCTGAAATTAAAAATTAATAAGTTTTATTAAAATTAGCAAAACAGTTTTAAACGAATGAGAATAATACGATTAACAATTATATTTTTTTCGCTGAGTATATTTTTTGGAAAGGCACAAAATATTAATGAATTAGAATTGATAAAATCAGTTCAAGAACGCCCATACCCTGAATGGTTTAAAGATGCCAAATTAGGTATTTTTATACATTGGGGTCTGTATTCAGTACCAGCTTATGGTGGTAAAGAATCATATGCTGAGTGGTTTTTACGAGGGCTACAACTAAATGACACTTTACGTACAAGTTTTGTTAAGAAGACTTATGGTGATAATTTTACTTATAAAGACTTTGCTCCATTATTTAAAGCCGAATTATTTAATCCAGATGAATGGGCAACCTTATTCAAAAATGCTGGAGCGAAATATGTGATGTTTGTATCAAAGCACCACGATGGTTATGCCTTATGGCCGAGTAAATATAATAGAAACTGGAATAGTTTTGATGTAGGACCTAAACGTGATTTGGTTGGAGAATTAACTAAATCTGTTAGAAAATCTGGACTAAAAATGGGATTGTACTATTCTCTTGCAGAATGGAACCATCCATTACACCGTTGGTATACCGATCCTCACGATAGTATTGGAAATTATGTAGACAATTATATGATTCCTCAGTTTAAAGAATTAATTTCTACTTACAAACCATCATTGATTTTTGCTGACGGCGAATGGTTTAATACAGCAAAGCAATGGCATTCGGCTGAATTAATTGATTGGTATTATAACCTAGTAGGAGATGATGCAATTGTTAATAACCGTTGGGGGCATGGTTTAGATGTTGGGTTTTTAACACCTGAATATAGCGCTGGAATAAAAGTAACCAATAGACCTTGGGCAGAAGTAAGAGGGTTAGGCCGATCTTTTGGTTTAAACAGAAATGAAAATTTGGAGGCTTATGGAACATCACAAGAGCTTATTCATCGTTTTGTACAAGCAGTTGCTAATGGAGGAGGAATGATTTTAAATGTTGGACCTAAAGCAGATGGGCAAATACCTTTAATTCAACAAGAACGCTTAATTCAATTAGGTAGTTGGTTAAAAATTAATGGTGATGCTATTTATGGTTCTAAGCCATTTTCAATTAAAGAAGAAGAAAAAGAAGTTACTATTAACCGTATAGATAATCAAATTAATTTTAATTGGGTACGAAACTCTCCAATGAAAGGAATTAAAGAAGACAATTTTGCGGTTGAGTGGAATGGCTTCATTGAAGCACCAAAAACGGATACATATACCTTTGAAATTAAAGCTGATGATGAAGCTGTTGTTTATATAAACAACAAATTAGTTATTAATCAAAATTATACAGCAAAAGGGTCTCAATCTGAAGTAATGGGGGCAAATACAAGTGCATCATCAATGGGGAAAATAAAATTAAAAACGGGTGAACTATATGCCATTCAAATTAAATATAGAGAGAAAAAGCAAAACGCGTCTATTGCTTTATTTTGGAACACAAAAAATAAAGACAAGCAATTAGTCCCACCTTCTGCATTGTTTTTAGATAAGGAAAAATCAAAGAATGGGTTGACAGGAAGTTACTCATCTCTTAAAACCTACCTATGTTATACTCAAAATAAAAACAAGGTTTATGCTATTAGCTTTGAATGGCCAGAAGAAAACCTAGTATTAACTATTCCAAATCCAGGTAAAGATGCTGAGGTTAAATTGTTAGGGTTGAATAAAACATTGCCATGGCAATATATAAATGGAAAAATGCATATTAATACAAGTAGCATTAAGTATAGAGAAATGCCATCTCATGATGCTTGGACTTTTGAAATTGATAAAAATTAAAGTATGAGAAAATACACTTCTTTCATATATTTTACCATTTTCATTTTTATGGCGGCATGTTCTAAACAGCAAGAACAAGTGATTAATGTCGTTTCTGATGGAAATGGAGATTCTATTTCTACCTTTAATACTATTGAAGAGGCACTTGGTAAGGTAGAAGAAATGCGTAATGAGAATATTAATAGTCCTATAACTATAAATATTTCTGAAGGCGTATATAGGCTAAATTCTGCTGCAAAAATAAAACCAGCCTATGGAGAATTAAAACTGATAGGAGCAGGGGTAGATAAAACAATTATTAAAGGATCAAAAACTCTTCAGTTGAAATGGGAAAAATATGATGATAACATTTGGGTAGCTCAAATACCAAAAAACGAATCATTTGATCAACTTTACATTAATGGAAATCAACAGATATTAGCTCGATATCCTAACTATAATGAAAACGGAGGCCATTGGCAGGGGCATGCAAGCGATGCTATTTCATCTGATCGAGTTGCTACATGGAAAAACCCTAAAGGCGCTATTATACATGCCATGCATCGAGGAGAATGGGGAGGATTTCATTACCTCGCTGAAGGTGTAAATGATAAAGGAGAATTAATATTAACTAAAGGGCATCAAAATAATAGACCATCAAAAATGCATGACACTTACCGTATGGTTGAAAATGTTTTTGAAGAACTTGATAGCCCAAAAGAATGGTATTTAGATTCAAATAATCAATTATACTATTGGCCAGATGCAAAAGCAGATTTAAACAATGCTACTTTCGAAATTGTGCAACAAAAACACCTTATCGATATTGTTGGTTCTGAAGAAAATCCTGTAAAAAATATTAGCATTAGTGGTATTAAATTCGAACATACACAGCGTACATTGTTTGAAGATTACGAACCTTTATTGCGCAGCGATTGGACCATATACAGAGGAGGAGCATTATTTATCGAAGGCACAGAAAATGTTGAAATTGAAAATTGCGAATTCACAAATCTGGGAGGCAATGCTATTTTTGTAAGCGCATACAATAGAGATGTGTCCATAAAAAATAATCACATTCATGATTGTGGCGCAACTGCCATTAATTTTGTGGGAAGCCCAACAGCTGTACGTTCACCTTCTTTTCAATATTATGAATTTGTAGAGCTTACCAAGTTAGATACTATTAAGGGGCCTAAAAATAATAACTACCCAAGTGTATCTAAAGTTGACAATAATCTTATTTATCGTATTGGACGGATAGAAAAACAAACTGCAGGTGTAAATATATCTATGGCCATGGATATTACGGTTAGTAATAATACTATATACGATGTACCCAGAGCAGGTATTAATATTTGTGATGGTACTTGGGGAGGACATATTATTGAGCAAAATGATGTATTTAATACTGTTTTAGAATCTGGTGACCATGGCGCATTTAACTCCTGGGGGAGAGATCGTTTTTGGCACCCAAACAGGTCTATATTAGACAGTATTGTTACTATGTACCCAAATATGCCTAAGTGGGATGCTATACACCAAACAATCATTAGGAATAACAGATTTAGGTGTGATCATGGTTGGGATATAGATTTGGACGATGGTTCTTCCAATTATAAAATTTACAACAATGTTTGTTTAAATGGAGGCTTAAAACTTCGAGAAGGTTTTTACAGAACAGTAGAAAATAACATTATGATTAATAATGGTTTTCATCCACATGTTTGGTTTAAAAAGAGTGAAGATATATTCAGAAGAAATATAGTATTAACTGAACATAAAGATATTAGACTTCAAGCTTGGGGAAAAGAAGTTGATTTCAATTTATTTCCAGATCAAACAGCATTACTTAAAGCTCAAAATAATGGCGTAGATACTCACAGCATTTTTGGAAATCCCAACTTTAAAAATCCTGAGCAAGCCGATTATACAGTTTCTGAAAATTCTCCAGCTTTTCAGATTGGTTTTAAAAACTTTAAAATGAATGACTTTGGCGTAAAAAACGAGAACCTGAAAGCACTTGCAAAGCAACCAGAAACACCAATTATATGGAGTGCCAATGCTTCTAAAAAGAATTTAAAAGTAAGTTGGTTAGGAGCTACACTTAAAAATATTGAAACCATGGCTGAGCGTTCGGCTGCTGGACTTAATGAAACCTCTGGAGTCTTAATACTTGATATTGAAGATAATTCTATTATTGCTAAGTCAACTCTTGAAAAGGGAGATGTGATTATTAGTGCTGAAAATGATAAGACAAAAGTTATTGCAGATTTAATGAATGTTTATCAAAATAATAATTGGAAAGGAGTATTAAATCTGGAGATCTATAGAAATCAAAAATCTCAAAAATTAAAAATTAATTTAAAATGAAAAAAAGTATGAAGAAGCATAGGATAGTTATTTTTTTCCTGATGATTTTAGTTTGTGGTATTTCAAAATCTCAAGAAAACTATAAGCCAACATGGGAGTCGCTAGATAGTAGACCAATTCCAGGATGGTTTCAAGACGCAAAATTTGGAATTTTTATTCATTGGGGGCCTTACTCAGTTCCTGCATGGACACCAAAAGGCACATATTCAGAATGGTATCAATATTGGTTGCAAAGTAAATCACTTTTTGGAAATGGAAATTTTAAAGGAGATGAAGTAGCTAATTTTCATAAAAGAACTTATGGAGATCACTTTTCTTATTACAATTTTGGCGAACTATTTAAAGCCGATTTGTTTAATCCAGATGAGTGGGCACAATTATTTGAAAAATCTGGAGCAAAATATATAGTGTTAACATCAAAGCATCATGATGGTTTTACTTTATGGCCAAATAAAGAAGCTAATGATAGAGGTTTTGCATGGAATAGTATGGAGGTTGGAGCTAAGCGTGATTTGGTTGGTGAGCTATCTTCTGCAGTAAAAAAGACCGGTGTTAAAATGGGATTATACTATTCGCTCTACGAGTGGTATCACCCTTTATGGTTAAATGACAAAGAACGTTTTGTTGATGAGCATTATTTACCGCAGGTAAAAGATTTGGTAACTAAGTACAATCCTGATGTTTTATGGGCAGATGGCGAGTGGGATATGGAAGCTGACAAATGGAAATCGAAAGAATTTTTGGCTTGGTTATTTAACGAATCGGTAGCAAAAGATAATATTGTTATAAATGATAGGTGGGGAAAAGGAATTCGTAAACATCATGGAGGCTATTTTACTACAGAATACGAAGCTGAAGCTCCTGAGTTTAAACGTCCTTGGGAAGAATGTCGCGGTATGGGCTTTTCTTTCGGGTATAATCAAAACGAAGATTTTGAAGACTATAATTCGCCAAAAACCCTGGTTCTTAATCTCGTAAACATTGTAAGCACAGGAGGGAATTTATTACTTGATATAGGACCAGATGCTCGTGGAAGTATTCCAGTAATTATGCAAGAACGTTTGTTACAAATAGGGGAATGGTTAAGTACAAATGGAGAAGCTATATATGGAACAAAGCCTTGGAAAAACTCATTTCAGTGGTCATTAAAGGGAGAAAAGAACTATAAACCAAAACAGCATTATTTAGGAGGCGATTTTATTTTAAAACAAACCATAGACCCAGAACCAGGTTATGCTGTAAAAGAACTGTTTTTTACTCAAAACAGTAATGCCAATTTTGTAATTGTGCCAGAATGGAGAGAACTGGTTATTATAAGAAACTTTAAACCTTCTAGTAGTACGACTATAACTTTATTGGCCACAGGAGAACCATTAAAAGGAGTACAGAAAGGCTCAGATTTTATTATAGAAATGCCAGTGTATTTGCCTAAAAAGTTTAAAGAAACTGATGATTATGCTTATGCCATAAAAATTAATAAATAAAAATGAAAAGAGTAGCGATTGTATTTCTAATTGTATTTAGCTTCTTAAGTATACAAGCTCAAGAAAAAATTGATTATTTAACAGAAAGTACTAAAGATTACGAAAAACGTATGCAATGGTTTTCAGAAGCCAAGTATGGAATGTTTATACATTTTGGCCTGTATAGTCAACTTGGAGGTGTATGGAAAGACAAATCCTATGATGGTTATGCAGAGTGGATTCAATCTAATGCAGATATAACAGCTCAAGAGTACGCTATGCTTACTGCTACTTTTAACCCTAAAGATTTTGATGCAGATTTTATTGCAAAAACAGCAAAACAAGCAGGTATGAAATATATCGTTATCACAACAAAGCATCACGAAGGGTTTTGCCTGTGGGATAGCCAATACACTACTTTTGATGTAGGTAGCACTCCATTTAAAAGAGATATTTTAAAAGAACTAAGCATAGCTTGTCGTAAATATGGATTAAAATTTGGAACTTATTATAGTATTATAGATTGGCATCACCCATCGCAAGAACGCAATATAGATGGCAACAAACCTTGGGGTTGGTGGGGTCAAATTAGAATGAAATTTGGAAAAAAGAAAGAATATATTACCTACATGAAAAGCCAAATTAAAGAATTAATTGATAACTACGATTCTGATATTCTTTGGTTTGATGGTGATTGGGTAGAGTGGTGGAACTTAGAAGTAGGTGCAGATTTATATCAATATATAAGAACACTTAAACCAAGCATTATAATTAATAATCGAGTTTCTAAAAGAGCTGTGTTTAAAAAAGATTTTGGAACTCCAGAACAAGAGCATCCAGAAGATAAGTTAAAACATTATTGGGAAGCTTGTTACACCATGAACCACTCTTGGGGTTTTAAAACGAGTGATACAGATTGGAAAAATGCAGAAGTAGTTTATAATAAGCTAAAAGATATTAATAATAAAGGCGGAAACTTATTATTAAACATAGGACCAGATGGTAACGGGAATGTTCCCAAACAAAGTGTTGAAATCCTTTTGAAGGTAGGAGAAATGTTAAAAAAATAAAGACTATAAATTATTTAAAACCAATGAAAAATACAGTAAGAACTTTGCATTTAGTATGCTTAAATTTAACTCTTTTAATATTATCATCTTGTGCTCAAGAGCAAAAGGGAACTCTATTAGAAGTTAAGAATACATATGAAGTTTTAGATAGCGATACTAAAGATTCAATTATAGTTAAAGCTGCGCATGTAGTACCTACTAAAAATCAATACAATGCTTTAAAAAATGAATTTATAGCCTTTATACATTTTGGACCAAACACTTTTACTCGAATGGAGTGGGGTAATGGTTTTGAAGACCCTAAAATTTTCGATCTTAAAAATTTAGATACAGATCAGTGGTGTAAAGCAATGAAAAATGCTAATATGAAAATGGTAATAATTACTGTTAAGCATCATGACGGGTTTGTACTTTGGCAAAGTCGTTACACAAAGCATGGCATTATGTCTTCACCTTTTAAAGATGGTAAAGGTGATGTTTTAAAAGAATTGTCGGCCTCTTGCCAGAAGTACGGATTAAAATTAGGAGTGTATTTATCACCAGCCGATTTATATCAAATTGAAAACAAAGAAGGGCTTTATGGTAATTTAAGTAAATATACAGATCGGGTTATTCCTAGACCATTAGAAGGACGCCCTTTTAAGAATAAAAAAACATTCACTTTTAATGTTGACGACTATAATGAGTACTTTTTAAATCAACTATTCGAATTATTAACTGAATATGGACCAATTCATGAAGTTTGGTTTGATGGTGCACACCCGAAACGAAAAGGAGGGCAAAAATATAATTACTTAGCTTGGAAAGAGCTAATATCAACTTTAGCTCCAGAAGCAGTTATTTTTGGTAAACAAGACATTCGCTGGTGTGGTAATGAAGCTGGAGCAACTAGAGATACCGAATGGAATATAATTCCGTATAAAACCAACCCACATGAGATGAACAGATTTGCTGATATTATGGAGCAAGATATTGGTAGCAGAAAAAAATTAATTGATGCTAAATATTTACACTATCAGCAAGCAGAAACGAATACATCAATTCGTGAAGGCTGGTTTTATAGAGATGATACGCACCAAAAGGTAAGAAGTGCTGATGACGTTTTTGATATGTACGAGCGATCGGTTGGAGGAAACACTACCTTTTTATTAAATATTCCACCAAATAGAGAAGGTAAATTTTCACCAGAAGACGTTCAAGTTTTAAATGAAGTTGGTCAGCGTATAAATAATACATATACAACAAATCTATTTGCTGATGCATCAGGTTCAAAAAATGTGTTAGATGGTAATACTAATACTTATTTATTATTAGGTTCAGACAAAAAGGAAGTTATTATTGAAACAAAGGCTCCAATAACTATTAATAGATTAATTATTCAAGAAGCTATAACAACGCATAGTGAACGTATTGAGAAACATGCTGTTGATGCATGGATAAATAATACTTGGAAAGAAGTAGTAGCAGCAACTAATGTGGGGTATAAACGTATTTTACGTTTTCCAGAAACGACGTCAAATAAATTTAGAATCCGAGTTCTGGATTCGCGTTTAAGTCCAGCAATTTCAAATATTACTGCACATTATTACAAAACAAGACCTCCACAACTTTCAATATCAAGGAATATTGAAGGTGTAATTAATATAGAACCTAAAAAGCATGACTTTGGTTGGAAACCTCATGGTGAAGATGTTTCTGGAAACTTAAACTCAGATTATGAAATTAGGTATACAACCGATGGCAGTATACCCAATAAAACTTCAAAACTATTTAAAGTAGGGATTAAAGGTTTATCAACAGAAATTAAAGCCATTGCCATAGATAAAGATCAAATGGGAAGTGCAGCTTCAAAAACGTTTGGAATTTTGAAGCGAGATTGGAATGTTTTAAATACTGATAGCCATCAAAATAAAAATGAAGAGAATCATGCTATTGACGAAAACCCAAATACTTATTGGCAATCTAAAGCAAATGGGAAGATACACTATATTAATATCGATTTAGGAAAAGCATACACCATCAAAGAATTTGCATATACACCACAAACACAGCATGCTAATGGTATGATAGAAAAAGGAATTGTAAAAGTTAGCAGTAATGGTAAAACATGGAAAAAATGGGAAGATTTTGAATTTGGTAACCTTATCAACGACCCAACGACTCGAAAACATACCTTTCAAACGCCAGTTACAACGCAGTATATAAGAATAGAGTCTAAAGTTATTGCAGGAAATAAGCAAACGGCAAGCATTGCTGAATTGGATTTTTTCGAATAATTAATTAAAAAACGATAATGAAAAGTTTTAGTAATATTTTTATAAATAATGGATTTGTCTTAATTCAAGTATTGCTTTTTTCATTTTGTATTAATGCTCAAGAAAAGACAGACGATTTACGATTGTATGATAAGTTTGAGCCCATAGCTACAGAGAACATTTTTAAGACTGAAGGCTATTATAATTGGGGAACATCTATAATAAAAGGGAAAGATGGTAAATATCATATGTTTTACTCGAGATGGAAAAAGGAGTACGGTTTTTATGGTTGGCTAACACATTCTGAAATAGCCCATGCTACATCGAAAAACCCATCAGGACCTTGGAAATATAAAAAAACCGCTTTAGAAGGCGCTGGAAAAAACAGATGGGATGCAATTACAGCTCATAACCCAAAAATAAAGTATTTTGAAGGAAAATATTATTTGTACTATATCTCTACAAATTTAGGCGATAAAGCCTATTTAGAAGAAGACTTAATTGAAACGGCTAAAACAGGATATAGCCATCCCAATTGGAAAATATTACGCCCAAATCAGAGAACCGGAGTTGCAGTATCTAACTCCATTAATGGTCCATGGCAACGTATGCAGCAACCTTTAATAGAACCGTCGGGACCAATAACAACACTCACTGTTAATCCTGCAATTGATAAAGGAAAAGATGGTAAATATTACTTGGTAATAAAAGGAGATAAACCTAATGAGAAACGTTTTATTAGGAATCAAGCAGTAGCAATTTCTGAAACACCAGCTGGACCTTTTATAATACAAGAAAAACCTGTTATTGATTATATAGATACCGAAGATATGTCTATATGGCATGATGAAACTAGAAACCGATTTTATGGTGTCTTTCACACACACGGTTTCATAGGTATGGTAACATCAGAAGACGGTATCAACTGGAAAAAATCAAACGAATATGTTTTGATGAGAAAAGAAGTTAGGATGAAAGATGGCTCGGTGCTTATACCAGACCGATTAGAGCGTCCGTTTATTTATCATGAAAACGGTAAACCAAAAGTGTTAAGTCTTGCTGTTAAGAAAGATAATGACTCGTATAGTATTTTTATTCCTATAGAAGAAGTTACATACCCAAAACCTAATAAGAGGCAATTGGCATGGCAAGAAGCAGAATTAGGAGTTGTTTTTCACTACGATTTGCATGTGTTTGATGGAAAAAAGTATGGTCAAGGCGGAAACAGAATTGATCCTATTCCTGATTATCAAATATTTAACCCTATAAACTTAGATACAGACCAATGGGTAAAAACAGCTAAAGATGCAGGCGCTAAGTTTGCTATTTTAACTGCAACTCACGAAACAGGTTTTGCTTTGTATCAGTCTGATGTAAACCCATATAGTTTAAAGGCTGTTAAATGGCGTGATGGTAATGGCGATATAGTTGCAGATTTTGTGGCTTCATGTAAAAAATATGATATAAAACCAGGAATTTATTTAGGAATTCGTTGGAACTCATTTATGGGAGTCCATGATTTTAAAGTAAATGGTGAAGGTGCTTTTAGAGAGAATCGTCAAAAATGGTATAACAACATGGTAGAAGGTATGGTTAAAGAAATCTGTACCCAATATGGAGAGCTTTTTGAAATATGGTTTGATGGTGGTGCAGACCATCCAGATAATGGTGCTCCAGATGTTTTACCTATAGTTCGTAAATACCAACCTAATTGCTTATTTTATCATAATGGACAATTAGCAGAAGCTCGTTGGGGAGGTTCAGAATCAGGAACAATAAGTTATCCAAGTTGGGCAACATTTCCTTATAACAGTACTGGAGCTGGAGAAACTGCTCAAAAAAACATTTATAAAGACAATTATAAGCTATTAAAGCAAGGAGATTCTAATGGTAAGTTTTGGGTTCCAGCAATGTCCGATGCACCATTAAGAGGATATAATGGAAGACACGAATGGTTCTGGGAACCGGGAGATGAAAAACATATTTTTCCATTGGAAAATTTAATGGAAATGTATTATAAATCTGTAGGTAGAAATTCAACTTTAATTATGGGCTTAACACCAAATCCAGATGGGTTGATGCCAAAACCAGACGTAAAACGATTGAAAGAATGGGGAGACGAAATTAAAAGAAGATTTCAAATACCAATAGCTTCTACTTCAGGAAAAGGAAATAGAATAACCCTCAAGTTTAGCACCCCTAGTTTAATTAACCATGTTATTATTCAAGAAGATATTCAAAAAGGAGAACGTGTTAGAAGTTACCAGATTGAAGGTTTAGTGGATGGAAAATGGCAAATCATCACTAAAGGCGAAAGTGTTGGTAATAAAAGAATTGAACAATTTGAAACTGTAAAAGTTAGTAGAATTAGGCTAAAAGTTTTGAAATTTGAAAGAGAGCCTCAAATAAAAAACTTAAGCGCTTATTATATAAAACCAATAGAATGAGAACGAAAAATAATTTTTACTTTTTTGTACTGGTTGTAACAGCCTTAGTTTTTTGTAGCTTTTCAAATAAAAAAACAAAAGTTTTAATTATTGGAGATTCTATATCTATTGGATATACTCCTTTTGTAAAAGAAAACTTAAGCAGTAAAGCCATTGTAAAGCATAATCCATGGAATGCGCAACATACAGGAACAGGACTTAAAAAAGTTAAAGAATGGATAGGAAATGAAGATTGGGATATTATTCAGTTTAATTGGGGTTTATGGGATTTGTGTTACCGACATCCAGATGCAAAGGTATACGGTAACAGAGATAAAGTAAATGGGAATGTTACTTTTTCTTTAGAAGAATATGAGAAGAATTTAGAAGATATTATACGGTCAATCAAACAGGTTTCTGATGCTCAATTAATATTTGTTACCACAAGTTATGTCCCAAAATATGAAGCTGGAAGATTTAAGAAGGATGCTCAAAAGTTTAATAAGGTAGCTAAAAGGGTTATGAAGAAGTATGATATTAAGGTGAATGATATTTATAAAAAATCTAAAGTTATTCATAAAGAATTTGGGAAAGGAGATGATGATGTACATTATTCTAAAGAGGGCTATAAAAAGCTAGCAAAAATTTTATCTGAGTTTCTTTCAGAAGAGATTAGAAAGATTAATACAAAACAATTATGAATATATAGATAAGTTAATATGAAGTTTTTTTTGAAATTATCTTTATTAATTATTCTAACTTTTACAGGTTGCAAACCAGAAAAACAACCTATAAAAATAGCTTGCATAGGAGATAGTATTACTTATGGAGCTGGTGTAGATAATCGCGAGAATAATGCTTATCCAAAGCAATTACAAGCCCTACTTGGAGAGAATTATCAAATAAAAAATTTTGGTGTAAACGGTAATACATTATTAAAAAGAGGAGACTATCCATATTGGAAATCTGATAAATACCAAGAAGCCTTGGAATTTGCTCCAGATATAGTTTACATTAAATTAGGAACGAATGATAGCAAACAACAAAACCGTGTTTATTTAGATTCAGATTTCGAAAATGATTACAAAGAACTCATCCAATCATTTAAACAACAAAACAATCAAGTTCGTGTCGTTTTGCTATTACCTGTACCTTCTTTTCTAAAGGATTCAACAAGTATATGGAATCCTATTATTAAAAATAAAATAATTCCTTTAACTCAAAAAGTAGCTTTTGATACTAAAAGCGAAGTCATCGATTTATATCAATTATTTACAGGGGAGCCAGGGATGTTTCCAGATACTATCCATCCATCCTCTTTGGGAGCGACTCGAATTGCAAAACGGATTTATGAGGATGTCATTCTTAATATTGATGACATACAGCAAAGATTTGATGTTTCAAAAATTGAAGATATTAAAACAAGTAATTTTTATGGATTCACCCAAACTGATTTCAAATATAAAAATGTTCCCTGTAAAATAGTAGCACCCAAAAAGATTGCAAAAGGAAAGCCTTGGGTATTACGTGCTCGCTTTTTTGGTCACGAACCACAAACAGATATTGCTTTATTAGAAAGAGGTTTTCATATTGCTTATTGCGATGTCTCCCGTTTTTTTGGAAATAATGAAGCTGTTAACCGTTGGAATGTTTTTTACGATTTTATGACCCAAAACGGGTTTTCTAAAAAAGTAGTTTTAGAAGGCATGAGTCGAGGTGGTCTTATAGTTTATAATTGGGCTGCTGAAAACCCGGAAAAGGTGGCTTGTGTGTATTCAGATGCTCCTGTTTTAGATGGAGCTAGTTGGCCCGGGGGCAAAGGTAAAGGAAAAGGAAGTGAAAGCGATTGGAAAGCCTTTAAGGAAATGTATAATATTGCTACAGAAGAAGAGCTAGATAATTTTAAAGGAAACCCTATTCATAAAATTGAGGCCATTGTAAAAGGTGATTACCCAATGTTTCATGTATGTGGTGTAACTGATAATGTAGTTCCTGTTGATGAGAATACCCGAATTTTTGAACAGAAAATAAAAGATAAAGGGGGGAACATAAAAATAATTTATAAAGCAAGAGTGGGACATCATCCTCATAGTTTAGAAAACCCAACACCAATTGTCGATTTTATTTTAAGAGCTACTAATAAAAAAGTAAACTTAGCAATCATCCCTACACCAGGTTCAGAATATCGTTCGGGAGCTGGATGGAAACAAGGAAAAGGCTGGTGGCATCAAATGGAAGATATCGATTCGTTATGTCAAGCTACGAAAAATTTAGATATTTTATTGGTTGGAAATTCCATTACTCAAGGTTGGGGAGGCAATCGTACATTAACCACTTATAGCCCAGGTCAAGGAGCTTCAGATGCCCACTTTAAAGGGTTAAACTATGTAAGTGCAGGCATTTCTGGCGATAGAACAGAACATATACTTTGGAGAATAAGAAATGGGAATTATAACTCCAACACTCCAAAATTAATAACCTTGGCAATTGGAGTTAATAATTTTAGATTTAATACTGCTGAAGAAATTAGCGTTGGTATTGTAAAAGTTGTTGAATTGATGGAAACCGAATTTCCTAATTCGGAAATCTTATTTTTTGGACCTTTGCCTACAGGTTTGGATGCCAGTTCTGAACGACGAGAAAAATACAATGCTATTCATAAAGCAATTGCCTATCTAGATGAGAAACCTTTAGTGAACTACTACAATCTAGTTGATTTGTTTTCAGATGAAGACGGTAATTTAAAAGACAACCTTTATAGCGGTGATGGAATACATTTAAAACCAGAAGGATATCAAGTTTGGGGAAAGTTTATACGAGAAAAATATAATGAATTAATAAAGAAATAAAAATGAAATTAATACGATTTGGAGCAGCAGGGAATGAAAAACCAGGCATACAATTAGCAAACGGGACTAGAATTGACATATCAGCATTTGGACAAGATTATAACGAAGACTTTTTTGGCGGTGATGGGTTAGAACGACTAGAAAAATGGTTAGAGACCAATCAAAACAGTTGCCCGGTAATTGAAAATGATGCTCGTTTAGGAATTCCTTTAACACGTCCATCTAAGATAGTTTGTGTAGGATTAAATTATGCAAAACATGCAGAAGAAGCAGGCATGACTGTGCCAAAAGAGCCGGTTTTATTCTTTAAATCTACTACAGCGTTGTGCGGGCCAAATGATGACGTTATTATTCCCAAAAACTCAGAAAAGACGGATTGGGAAGTAGAATTAGCTATTGTAATAGGTAAAAAAGCCTCTTATGTTGAAGAAGCTGATGCGTTTAATCATATAGCAGGTTATGTGCTTCATAATGATGTTTCAGAAAGAGCTTTTCAAATTGAAAAAGAAGGACAATGGTGTAAAGGAAAAGGATGCGATACTTTTGCTCCTGTAGGACCATTTATTGCTACAAAAGATGAAATAGAAAACCCTAATGATTTGGAATTATGGTTGGATGTTAATGGAGAAAGATTGCAACATTCATCAACTTCAGATTTTATATTTAATGTGCAAGAAGTAGTTTCATACATTAGTCAATACATGACCTTACTTCCTGGAGATATAATCTCAACAGGGACACCTTTTGGAGTTGGCTTAGGGTTTAATCCTCCTAAATATTTAAAGCCAGGTGATGTTATGGAATTAGGAATAGAAGGACTAGGAATTTCAAAACAAGTAACTAAAGCTTATAAAAGTTAATTTATATAAAAAATCAAATGTTAAAATATAGTTTCATTTTACTTACATTTATTTTAGTTGGTTGTAAAAGCAAATCATTTAAGGTTGTTGATGACTATAAGTATATTCAGAATGTTGATGTTAAGAAAGAAGATTGGAAAATAGTTTGGCAAGATAATTTTGAAAATACAAGTTTAGACACTACTAAATGGACAAAAATTCCTAAAAACAATGCTGATTGGGGGAATTATATGACGAATGATTCTAAATGTTTTGATATTTCTGATGGAAAATTGTTTTTAAAAGGTATTGTAAATACTGATACTATTTCTGATTCTAGACCTTTTTTAACTGGAGGTATTTATACAAAAGGAAAGTTTGCCTTTCAGTATGGTAAAATTGAAATTCATGCCAAATTAGAAAGCGCACAAGGTGCGTGGCCAGCAATATGGATGCTATCTCAAGATAATAAATACGGGAAGTATCCAAGAAATGGAGAAATTGATATTATGGAACATCTAAACTATGATGATATGATTTATCAAACAACTCATTCTTATTATACTCTTGAGCTTAAACAAAAAACAAATCCACCATATTACAAAACTTCAAAGTTTAATAAAGAAGCTTTTAACACCTTTGGATTAGAATGGTTTCCTGATAAGTTAGTTTTTACATTAAACGGAGAAGAAACATTTACCTATCCGCGGGTAAAAAATGTAGATGCATCGCAATGGCCATACGATCAGCCTTTTTATTTGTTAATAGATCAGCAACTAGAAGGAGCTTGGGTTGGAAAAGTAAACCCAAAAGATTTGCCAGTAAATATGGTTATAGATTGGGTAAAAGTATATCAGTAAAAATGTAAATTAAATAATAAAAAGTTTAATAAATGCAAGCTAATGAAGCGTAGAGACTTTATAAGAAAATCGACACTAGTAGCGGGAGCTATTACTTTGCCGATAAATGTTTTTTCTTCAGTTATAAAAAAGGAAACCATTGAGTTTGGTTTAATTGCAGATGTACACAAAGATGTTATGCATGATGCAGATGAAAGGTTACGAGCATTTATAGCATCAGCAAATAAAAAAGAATTAGATTTTATTTTGCAGCTAGGAGATTTCTGTAGGCCTTACGATTATAACAAACCATTTTTAAATATTTGGAATGGTTATAAAGGCGAAAAATATCATGTGCTGGGAAATCATGATACCGATGGTGGGTTTACGAGAGATGAAACCAAGGCATATTGGAACATGCCCAAAAACTACTATTCGTTTGATAAAAAAGGTGTTCACTTTATAGTTTTAGATGGTAATGATGCTAATCCAAAACCATGGTCGGGATACAACCGTTACATTGGAGATGAGCAAAAGCGGTGGCTTATAAGAGATTTAAAGAAAACTGATAAACCTACTGTTATTTTTAGTCACCAATCGTTAGAATTAGAGTATGATGGGGTGGCTAATATGAAAGAGATTCGAGAAATTATAGAAAGCACAAATAAAGAAGCAGGTTTTAAAAAAGTAATGTGTTGTATAAGTGGGCATACGCATACAGATTATATGACTCAAATTAATGGTGTTTATTATGTTCAAATTAATAGCGCATCCTATAGATGGGTTGGAGGAGAACATAAAGTTATTAGGTATAGTAATGAAATTGATGAAAAATATGAGTGGATTAAATATACAATCCCATATAAAGACCCATTATTCACTTTTGTAAAAATAAAAGACAATTGTATAATTATAGAGCCTAAAAAGACAAAATTTGTTGGACCAGGGCCTAAAGAAATGAATTTACCAAAAACATTGCCTAACGATCCTATTGCACCAACAATATCAAGGTTTAAAATGAAAACATAAATATAAATGAAAAAAACAACTGATTTTAAAATATTAATATTCCTTTTACTTATAGGAATTAAAGGGTATTCTCAAGAATTAAATAGAGAAGGTAAAGCTAATAATAAACCAAATGTGGTTATTATTTATACTGACGATTTGGGTTATGGTGATTTAAGTAGTTATGGAAACCCAACATTGCATACTCCAGAGTTAGATAAAATGGCTACCCAAGGAATGAAACTCTCTCAATTTTATGTTGCAGCACCTGTATGTACTCCCTCAAGGGCGGCTTTATTAACAGGAGCTTACCCTAAAAGAGTTGGCTTAGAGAAAGGAGTATTATTTCCTTCATCTAAAACAGGTTTAAATCCAGAAGAGAAAACCATTGCAGAAATTTTAAAAGAAAAAGATTATGCTACAGCTTGTATCGGTAAATGGCATTTAGGCTATCAAGAAAAATTCTTACCAATCAATCAAGGTTTTGATATCTTTTATGGTATCCCTTTTAGTAATGATATGAGTAGAAAGGAACAGGATATTTATGGAAATAAAAACTACAAATGGCAACTTCCTTTAATGTCTCAAAAAGATACAATTGAGTTAGACCCAAATCAACAATACTTAACAAAAAGACTTACGCATAAGGCTGTAGATTTTATTAAGAAGAATAAGAGCACCCCGTTCTTTTTATACCTAGCGCACCCAATGCCCCATATTCCTTTATATGCTTCTGAAAAATTTCAAAATACGAGTGTAAGAGGTAAATACGGAGATACAGTTGAAGAAATCGACTGGAGTGTAGGAGAGGTATTAAAAACATTAAAAAAGTACGATTTAGAGCGTAATACTTTAGTCATTTTTACTTCAGATAATGGACCTTGGAAAGTGTTTAAAACCGATGGCGGTTCTGCAGGACCACTTCGTGGTGGAAAAGGAACTACTTGGGAGGGAGGCACTCGTGTACCTTGTATAGCTTGGTGGCCAGGGAAAATACCTTCAGGCTCTTTTCAAACAAAAGTTATTACAAATATGGATCTGTTACCAACAATTGCGAATTTATGCGGTGCAAATTTGCCAAAAAAAGATATTGATGGTGTTGATGTTTCTTCGGCACTTTTTGGAGAAAAACAAAATGAAGAAAGTAAACCATTTTTGTATTATTCTAGCAGAGGGGAACTTCAAGGCATAAGAAAAGGTAAGTATAAACTTCTAATTATTGAAGATGACACCTTTTTATTTGATTTAGAAAGTGATATTTCTGAGGCATATAATATATCAGAAAGCCTACCAGAAAAGATAATCGAATTAAAGAAAATTATGACAGAACTTGATGCTAATTTAAATCTTAATAAAAGAGAAGTAGGGAAAATATAACGCATGAAACAATACATTTTAAAAATATTTGTCATAGCTTTTATAGTACTAGTTTCTTGTAAAGACAATAAGCAGGCAGATAAAAAAGAAGAGGTAACCGAAAATCATGAGGAGTTAGATTTAGGTAAATTAATCCAACCCGTTCCTTTCCATTCTGTTTTAAAAGATCCTAATTATTATATATGGGGAGCTTCTATGGTGCAAGGTGATGATAAGCAATATCACTTATATTATTCAAGATGGCCAAAGTCTAAAGGTTTTGGAGGCTGGCTAGATTATTCTGCAATTGCACATGCAACATCAGATAATATAGGAGGCCCTTACGTACACGAAAAAGTGATATTAGATGGATTTGGAAAAGGAAATTGGAACGAACAATCTGCTCATAATCCGCATATCAAAAAATTCGGAAATAAATATTATTTGTACTTTATCTCTCATGTAAATAAAGACTTTGGGAAAAAGAATGATACGGAAAACCATCGTTGGGGTCAAAGAATTGGAGTTGCAATAGCCAATAATCCTAGAGGACCATGGGAGGTGTCAAAAGAACCTTTGATTGATTACCAAGAAGGAAAAGGAGCAGAAGGGTATATGGTAAACCCTAGTGTTTGTAAGACTCCAGATGGGTTATATCTTATGATTTTTAAAACGCGCTCCAATAAACCAGACCTTAAAAATAGAATGATACAATGCATAGCTACATCTAAAAGTCCTGAAGGACCCTTTGTTATTGCAGAAAATCCAATTTTAACAGATAAGGAAGCTGAAGATCCTTTTCTATGGTATCAAGAAGGAAAGTATTATGCTGTACTTGATGACCAGAGAGGTCTATATACAGGAACTCATGGGTTAGCGTTGTTTACCTCTACTAATGGTGAAAAATGGGAAGTTTCTAAAAACCCTAATGTAATGAAGCCAGAAATAGTATGGGAAGATGGAACAGTAAGTGAGTTACAATATTTAGAGAGGCCTCAAATTTGGCTAAATGAGAAAGGGCAGCCGGCTATGTTGTTTTGTGCGGCACAACTAAAAAAAGGAAAAGACAGTTTAAGCCTTCCTTTTAATGTTCATATACCCATAAAAACTAACAATTAGTATAAACTTAATTAATAAAAAATGAAAAAGGTAATTGGTTTTAAAATAGTATTACTCCTCATGTTTTTAGGATGTAAAGAACATTCTAAAAAAGCTAATCTTGAAACTAAAACAAATGAAAAACCTAATATTATTTTCTTGTTTTCTGATGATCAAAGCTTTAAAGACGTTAATGCTTTAGGTAATCCTGAAGTTATTACTCCTACTATGGATAAATTAGTAGAAGAAGGGACAACCTTTACACATACTTATAATATGGGGGGCTGGAATGGAGCCATATGTGTAGCTTCCAGAGCTATGATTATTAGTGGAAGATCTGTGTGGAGAGCACAGCAAATTTCTGGAAATTATTCTAAAAATGAAGATTTAGATAAAACTTGGCCTAGGCTTATGCAAACTGCAGGTTATGAAACTTATATGTCAGGGAAATGGCATGTGCAAGCAAAACCTGATTCTATTTTTAACCATGTTGGTCATGTGTTAAGAGGCATGCCTTTTGATACACCAGAAGGATATAACCGCCCACAAAGTAGTAATGATACCTTATGGAAACCTTGGAAAAAAGAATTTGGAGGTTATTGGAAAGGAGGTAAGCATTGGAGCGAATTAGTAAAAGAAGATGCAGTATCTTTTATAGACGATGCAGCTAAAAAAGATAATCCATTTTTTATGTACATCGCATTTAATGCACCACACGACCCTAGACAATCTCCAAAAAAATATGTAGATAAATATCCTCTGGAAAACATTTCGGTACCAGAGAGTTTTATACCCGAATATCCCTATGCAGAAACAATGGGAGCAGGACGAAAATTAAGAGATGAAAGGTTAGCCCCATTTCCAAGAACTGAATACGCGGTAAAAGTAAATAGACAAGAGTATTATGCCATTACTACACATTTAGATGATCAGATAAAAGATATTATAGAAACTTTAGAGAAAAATGGGCTAAAAGAAAACACATATATTTTCTTTACTTCAGATCATGGTTTGGCTATAGGAGAACATGGTCTTTTAGGAAAACAGAATATGTACGACCACAGTATGAGAGTCCCTTTAATGATTGTTGGACCCAATATTGATAAAGGAAAAAAAATAGATACAGATATTTATTTGCAAGACGTAATGGCAACAGCATTAGATATTTCAGGTATTAAAAAGCCCGAATACATAGAGTTTAATAGTCTTTTAGAACTAGCAAAAGGGACACAAACCAAAAGTAAATATAGTAGTATTTATGGCGTTTACGAAAAAGCTTCACAACGGATGATTAGAAAAGATAACTACAAGTTAATTCTATATCCAAAAACGAAAGAAGTCTTATTATATAATCTTAAAGAAGATCCTTTGGAATTAAAAGATATAGCATCTAACCCTGAAAATATTACTAAAATAAAATCGCTATTTAACGACCTAGTTCAATTGCAAAAGGAAAAAGGAGATGTTTTAAATTTAGAATTGATTTATGAAGATGTAATACAATAAAAATGGACCGTAGAAAATTTATAAATCAGTTAGGAATAGGTGCTACTACCGTCTTTTTGCCTAGTACATTACTTTCTTTTACACCATCAACTTTATTAACAGAAAGTTCTGAAAATTTAAGCTTTGGTATTGTAGCCGATGTGCATAAAGATTTAATGCCAGATGCAGATAAAAGGCTAGAAATATTTATAAATAAAGCTACAGAAAGGAAAGTTGATTTTATTATCCAGCTTGGTGATTTTTGTATGGCTGATAATAAAAATAAAGACTTTTTAGAAATCTGGAATACTTTTCAAAGTCCAAAATACCATGTACTGGGAAACCATGATATGGATAGAAATTCGAAACAGGATATGCTAGAGTTTTGGCAAATGCCAAAAACGTATTATTCATATGATTTTAAAGGAATTCATTTTATTGTTTTGGATGCTAATTTTTTATATCAAGATGGCGAATTTATAGATTATAATAAAGCAAATTTTTATGTCGATAGCAGCATTAAAACCTATATTGATAATGAACAGATAGAGTGGTTTAAAGCTGATTTGGAAACTACAAATTTGCCAACTATTGTGTTTTCACATCAAAGCTTATGGCATTATCAATGGGGAGTAAAAAATCGATTAGCACTTCAAAAAATATTAGAAGCCAATAAACAAAAAATAATTTGCTGTATGAATGGCCATAACCATTTAGATTATCATTTTCATCAAAATGGAATAGACTATATAGAAATTAATAGTATGTCTTATCAATGGGTATCTGGTAAATATAAAAGTACTGAGCGTTTTCCGAAAAGTTTTTATGATCAATATGGTAACCTGCCTCATATAGCCGGTTATAAAGACCCGTTGTATGCTTTTGCTACAATAAATAAAAAAGGAACTATACATATTGAAGGTGTTAAAAGCAAATGGATGACTCCTTCTCCTTACGATATGGGAATGCCAAAAGGAATTGAAGGCATGGTGTATTCAGCAGAAATGTCTGATTATAGTTTTGAGTTTGATATAAAAGACTAATGTATACATAAAAGCAAAAAGAGTTAATGAAAATAGACGCACATCAACATTTTTGGAAATTCAACCCTGTTCGGGATGCTTGGATTGATGATTCGATGCAAATCATTCGAAAAGACTTTCTGCCTCAAGATTTAAAACCTATTCTAAAAGATAATAATATTGATGGATGTATTGCTGTACAAGCAGATCAAAGCGAAATTGAAACCGAATTTTTATTAGAAAATGCCAAGCAAAATCCATTTATTAAAGGGGCAGTTGGTTGGATAGATTTAAGAGCTTCAAATGTTGAAGACCGATTAGCGCACTACTCAAACAATTCTCTGTTCAAAGGAGTTCGCCATATTGTTCAAGCCGAGGCAAACGACTTTATGTTACGTAAAGATTTTCAAAATGGTATTAGTAAATTAGAGCAGTTTAATTTAACCTATGATATTTTAATATTTCCACCGCAAATAGAATCCGCTATTGATTTGGTGAATAAATTTCCAAATCAAAGATTTGTAATTGATCATATAGCAAAGCCATATATTAATACAGGAAGAATTGATGAGTGGAAAGCAAATATGATTGAATTGGCTAAGGCACAAAATGTACTATGCAAAGTATCAGGGATGGTTACTGAAGCCAATTTAAAGCATTGGAAAATTTCAGATTTCACACCCTATTTAGATGTTGTATTTAATGCCTTTGGAATAGATAGAATTTTATATGGTTCCGATTGGCCGGTCTGTTTACTGGCTGCAAAATATGAACAACAATTACAACTTGTTCAAGATTATATTAAAGGTTTTTCAGAAAATGACAAGACAAAAATACTTGGAAGCAATGCTATTAAATTTTATAATTTATAAATCATGAAAAAAATACATTTACTTATACTGCTACTGTTAACTGCAAATATCAGCTTCGCAAAAATTTGGTTACCGTCAATACTATCAGACAATATGGTACTGCAACAAAATTCAAACGCTACTATTTGGGGTTGGACAACATCAACTGCTGAAACTATAGAAGTTATTGGTTCTTGGAATGGTGAGGTTGTTAAAGTAAAGGCCTACCAAGGAGTTTGGTCAGTGACTTTACCAACTATAAAGGCAGGAGGACCATATACAGTTACCATTAAAGGACATGAAGAAATAGTTTTAAGTAATGTATTATTAGGAGAGGTCTGGTTATGCTCAGGACAATCTAATATGCAATGGACTCCAGAGAATGGACTTTTAAATGCCGAGGAAGAGATTAAAAAGGCTAATTACCCAAATATTAGATTTTTTCAGGTACCTCAAACCAAATCTATTACACCACAAGATGATTTAGTAGGAGATTGGACAGAATGTAAACCAGAAACTATGCGAAAGTTTAGCTCTGTAGCATATTTTTATGGAAAAGAATTATATCAAGCATTAAATGTACCCATTGGTTTGATAAATTCTAGTTGGGGAGGCACACCTGTTGAACCATGGATAAAAAAAGAATTGATAGAAAATGATGAAGAACTTAAAAAAGCAGCTAAAAAACTAAAAAGATATGAATGGTGGCCAGGGTTGCCTGGAAGTGCATATAACGGAATGATTCACCCTATTACAAAATTCAATATTGCTGGTGTTATTTGGTATCAAGGTGAATCTAATAGAGATAATGCATTTTCATATTACAAATCATTCCCTTTACTTATCGAGTTTTGGAGAAAAGAATGGGGAAAAGAATTCCCTTTTTATTTTACGCAAATAGCCCCTTTTAATTATAAAAGTAAGACTAATATTGAAGCTGCAGTGGTAAGGGATGCACAATTATATACTATGTTAACCCTTCCAAAAACTGGAATGGCGGTAACAAATGATATTGGGAACTTAAAGAATATTCACCCCATAAATAAACAGGAAGTAAGCAAGCGGTTAGCACTTTGGGCATTGGTGAAAACTTACGGAGTGAAGGACCTTATGTTTAGTGGACCTGTTTATAAATCAATGGAGATAAAAAAGAATAAAATAGTGCTTCATTTTGATTATGCAGAAAATGGTTTAGTAAAAAAAGAAAAGGAGTTAAGAGAGTTTTTTATTGCAGGAGAAGATCAAAAATTTTATCCAGCCATAGCAAAAATAAAAAATAACACCGTTGTTGTTAGTTCAAAAAAAGTAAAAAAACCAGTAGCTGTCCGTTTTGCATTTTCAGACACAGCATTACCTAATTTGTATAACATGTCAGGATTACCAGCCTCAGCTTTTAGAACTGATGATTGGAAAATTGATATAAATAATGACTAACTTTTTTAGTATATGTATTTGAAACAAACTTTATTGATTCTTATTTTTATTACAGCGTTTTGTTCTTGTAACAAAACTCAAAACGAAGTAATAAGTGATCACAATTTAACTCTTTGGTATGAACAACCAGCTGCAACATGGATGCAGGCATTACCTGTTGGGAATGGACGTTTAGGCGCTATGGTTTTTGGAAATCCAAACCATGAAAGAATTCAATTAAATGAGGATTCTATGTGGCCTGGTGGTCCAGATTGGGGAGATTCAAAAGGAAATAAAAAAGATTTAGAAGAATTAAGACGACTTTTAAAAAAAGGAGACGCTCATAAGGTTGATGAACTTATTGTAGAACGATTTTCGTATAAATCGGTTTTGCGGTCACATCAAACCATGGGAGATTTGTTTATAGATTTTTTAAAAGATAGAGAAGTAGAAAACTATACAAGAACATTAAATTTAAATAATGCAGTATCAACTGTAAATTATACGTCAAGAGGTAATAATTATTCTCAAAAGGTTTTTGCTTCAGGAGCTGATGATGTATTAATTGTTGAGTTGGAGACTGATGCAAAAGAAGGAATGAATTTTAGTGTTTCCTTAAGCCGTCCAGAAGATAAAGGTAACAAGACAGTAACTATTTCAAACCCATCAAATGATGAGATTACTATGGAAGGGATGGTAACTCAATATGGAGGAAAAAAGATGAATGAGCCGTTCCCAATTGATTATGGCGTTAAGTTTGAAACAAGAGTAAAAACTAAGAGTTCATCAGGAAGTATAAAAGCTGACCAAGGAAAATTGGTTTTAACAGGAGCTAAAAAGGTTACTATAATTTTGTCTTGTAAAACTTCTTTTTATCATGAAGACTATAAAGCTAGTAATAATGATATTTTAAGTAAGGTGTCAAATAAATCGTTTAATGAACTTCTAAAAAATCATATAGAAGACTATCAACAGTATTTTGATAGAGTTGAGCTAAGTTTAGGAGGAAAAGAATTAGATACTATTCCTACCGATAAAAGGTTACAGCGTATTAAAGATGGAGAAGATGACCCAGACTTAGCGGCTAAATTATTTCAATTTGGAAGATATTTACTTATATCATCCTCAAGACCAGGAACAAATCCTGCTAATTTGCAAGGTATATGGAATGAGCATATTGAAGCCCCTTGGAACGCTGATTATCATTTAAACATTAATTTACAAATGAATTATTGGCCAGCAGAGGTTACTAATTTAAGTGAAATGCATTTGCCTCTATTTGATTTTTCTAATCGTTTATTAGAAAGAGGTAAAATAACTGCAAAAGAGCAATACGGCATAGGAAAAGGAGCTGTAATGCATCATGCAACCGATTTGTGGGCTCCAGCTTGGATGCGAGCCGCAAGACCATATTGGGGATCTTGGATTCATGGTGGTGGTTGGTTAGGACAACATTATTGGGAGCATTATAATTATACAAAAGATGATGAGTTTTTAAAAAAACAAGTATATCCGTATCTTAAATCAATAGCAGAGTTTTATACCGAATGGCTCGTTTGGGATGAGAATACCCAAAAATGGGTTTCTACACCAGAGACTTCTCCAGAAAACTCTTATTTTGCTAAAGATGGTAAACCAGCGGCAATTTCATATGGTGCTGCTATGGGGCATCAAATAATTGCAGAAGTTTTTGATAATGTATTAAAAGCTGCTAAAATTTTGAATATTGAAGACGATTTCACAAAAGATGTAAGATCAAAAAGAGAAAAGCTATTTCCTGGAGTAGTAGTAAGTAATGAAGGACGTATTTTAGAATGGAATGAAGCTTATGGTGAACCCGAAAAAGGACACAGGCATATGTCGCATTTATATGCATTGCACCCAAGTAATCAAATTACCGTTGCAGATACTGTTGCCTTTAAAGCAGCACAAAAAACAATTGATTATAGGTTAGAACATGGAGGTGCAGGAACTGGGTGGAGTAGAGCGTGGATGATTAATGTTAATGCACGATTGTTAAACACAGATTCTGCAGAAGAAAATATTAGAAAGTTTTTTCAAATATCTATTGCTGATAACTTGTTTGACGAGCACCCTCCTTTTCAAATCGATGGAAATTTTGGATATACTGCTGGTGTAGCTGAGTTGTTAATGCAATCTCATGAGCCTCTTATAAGAATACTTCCAGCTTTACCAAAAAACTGGCAGACAGGTAATGTTAAAGGTTTAAAGGCAAGAGGAAATGTAGAAGTAGATATTGAATGGAAAGAAGGAAAATTGGTAAAAGTTGGGTTATTGGCAAAAAATGAAGGAATTTATAAAATTCAGTACGGGTCATTAATGAGTGAAGTAAAGTTACCTAAAAACGAAAAAATATGGTTAAATAATAGCCTTAGTATAGTAAAGTAAAAGCATTATAGAGTGGAATGTTACATATAGTCACCCAAAAGAATTTAGTTATAAAGCAAATGAAGTGTTTTAAAAAAGAGCAGATTATAATTTTACTTTTTTTATTCTTAGGTTTTAATAATTTAGCAAAAGCACAATCTCAAGTACATTTAAAAGACTTGCAAGTTTCACTGGCGCAACAAACCTATAGCGCACCTACAATTAATAAATCTGTTACAGGAGAGTCATTATCCATAGCAGGAATCCCTTATAAAAATGGTGTTGGAGTGCATTCCAAATCTATTATTAAAATTAAAACTAATGATTCTCGCTCTTTTACAGCAAAAGTTGGTGTTAACGATTCCAAGGTAGATTATGGGTTAAAAACTATTAAAACCATCCCTTTAACTAATGGAAAGCGAATTTTTTATAATGTAACACAAACAAAGAAGCAATTTTTAGGTGTAGAAGGAATAGATGGTAAGGTAAACAAAGGGACCGTTGTATTTATAATACGCCATAATGGGAAAGAGATTTTTAATAGTGGGATTATGAAACAAGGTGATTCTGCTAAAGAAATAAAGCTGAAAATAGACAGAGGTATTTTAGAATTAATTGTTGAAAATGCTGAAGGTGACCCAAGTGGAGATCACGCTATTTGGGCTGACGCTATGTTTGATTATTTTGAAATTCCCCCAGTAGTAGTTTCTGAAGAATTTCAAGGAAAAGTAACAGAGCAACCAGATGAATTGAAAACTAAATTGAAAAGTATAATTCAAAGCTTACCAGAAATAAGTTTCCCACTTAAAGAACCAGATTATGATTGGTTAGTAAATAATGATAAAGTAAAAGCAAATGTATATAAAACAGAAAGTGGAAAAGACATTGTGCTTTCAAATGGTTTAATAGCTAGGGTTTTTAGAGTGACTCCTAATTTAGCAACTATAGACTATGTTAACCAAATGACAGGAGAAAGTATGTTAAGAAGTGTTTCAAATGAAGGGGTTTTAACTATAGATGGCAAAGACTACCAAATTGGAGGGTTTAGTAAGCAACCAGAGTACGGGTACACTTTAATGAAATGGGTAGATGCACTTTCTGCAGTTCAAAATTCTTTTGCAATTGAAAACATTGAAATTAAAGAACTAACAGATAGACTATTGTGGAAACGAGTGCGTTGGGCTTCAAATACAAAAATGCCAACAGGAAAAGAATTGGTTTTTACGCTTTCAAAAGATGGAGTTAAAGTTAGAGTACATTATGTACTATACGATGGCATTCCTACACTTAGTAAATGGATAGAAGTTATTAATGAATCAAAATTTATGATTCAGTTGAATAAATTTAAGTTAGAACAGTTAGCTATGGTTGAAGGAGAAAATTTAGTAGATACACCAAAGCATTGGGTGAAACCAAATATTCATATTGAAAGTGACTATGCGTTTGGAGCTATGCAGCAAAAAACTTCTGACAAAACGACGTATTGGGAAAAAGATAAGCGTTACACTTCTCAAACAAATTACCCTTTAAATTTACCATGTTTATTAGAAATAAAACCACCTTTAGGACCAGATGTAGGAATTCCAATAGGAAAATCATTAACAACCTTTAGGGTTTGGGAAACACCACTAGACAGTAAAGACCAAGAACGGGTTGGCTTGTTTAAAAGAAAACTGTATCGAACAATTTCACCTTGGGTTACTGAAAACCCAATGTTTCTACATTTAACTTCTACCGACCCTGAAATTATAAAAAGCGCAGTAGATCAATGTGCAGAAACGGGTTATGAAATGATTATTCTGAGCTTTGGTAGTGGTTTAGATATGGAAAAGGAAGATGAATCATACTATCTGAAATTCAAAGAGTTACGAGAATATGCCAACTCTAAAGGCATTGAATTAGGAGGTTATTCTTTATTATCTAGTAGATGGATTAGTGATGAGGTAGACGTTATAAATCCTAAAACAGGAAAACGAGGAGGAATGATTTTTGGTTCTTCACCATGTTTAAGTAGTGAATGGGGATATGATTATTTCAAGAAAATTAAAAAATTCTTTACTAAAACAGGAATGCAGGTTTTTGAAAACGATGGCTCCTATCCTGGGAATGTTTGCGCTTCTACAAAACATAAGCACCATAATGGATTAGAAGATTCTCAATGGAAACAATATGCTCAAATTCAAGGTTTATATAAATGGATGCGATCAGAAGGTATTTATATGAATATACCAGATTTTTATATCAATTCAGGGTCCAATAAAACAGGAATAGGATATAGAGAGGTTAACTGGTCATTGCCTAGAAATAGACAACTAGTTCTTGGTAGAATGAACATTTATGACGGTTTATGGGATAGAATACCTAGTATGAATTGGACTTTTGTGCCTTTAACAGAATACCACGGAGGAGGTGCTGCTGCTACATTAGAACCTTTAAATGATCACTTGTTAGATTATGAAAATCAAATGATACAAAATTATGGATCTGGTGTACAAGCTTGTTATAGAGGCCCGCGATTGTTTGATACGCCAAAGACAAAGCAAGTTGTTATTAAAGTAGTTAATTGGTATAAAAAATATCGAGAAATACTTAATAGCGATATTATTCATTTGAAGCGTCCTTCTGGAAAAGATTGGGATGGTTTTTTACATGTAAACCCTAGCTTAAAAGAAAAAGGACTAGCTTTATTTTTTAATCCAACAGACAAAGATATGGAGAGAGAAATAAAACTACCTCTTTATTATACCGGACTTACCGAAGATGTTTTGATAAGGGAAAAAGAAGGAAAAGCTTTAAAGTATAAATTGGAACGAGATTATAGTGTAAAAATTAATGTTGCAATACCAGCAAATTCGTATCAATGGATTGTGATTGAGTAATAGTGAAAATTAAATATTTTAAGCAAAAAAAATATTAAAGTTGACTTGCATGAAAAGTAATGATAAACTAAAAAAGGAAAGAAATATGAAAACAGTTTTAAAAGCAAGTATGGTATTATTGCTACTAATAGGTACTTTTTTTTCCTGTAATCCTAAATTAGAAGAAAGGCCTAAGCAACTTGTAAAACATGTTGTTTTGATAGGTTCAGATGGTTTTGGAGCCTATGCTTTTAAGAAGGCTAAAGTACCTAACTTAAGAAGACTTATGGAAGAAGGATCTTACTCATTAAAAGCAAGATCAGTATTGCCATCATCAAGTGCAGTAAATTGGGCATCCATGATTATGGGTTCCGGACCAGAGTTACATGGTTATACAGAATGGGGCAGTAAAACACCTGAATTACCATCAAGAATTATAGGTAAAGGAAACATATATCCTACTATTTTTAGTTTAATAGATGAACAATTACCAGAGAGCAAAAAAGGGGTGTCTTATACTTGGGGCGGTATAGGCTACCTCTTCGAAAAGGATATGGTTGATTTGGATTTTAATGGGAAATCTGATGAAGAAACAAAAGATAAAGCCTTAAATTTTATTATAAATGAGAAACCAACTTTAAGCTTTATTCATTTTGACGAACCAGATGGTGCTGGACACAGTATAGGACATGATACACCAGAATACTATGAAGCCGTAGAGAAAATAGATAGTTTAATAGGAAATATTATTAACGCTTTGGAGATGAATGATTTATTAGATGATACGGCAATTATTTTTTCATCAGATCATGGAGGTATAGGTAAAGGGCATGGCGGAAAAACCTTAGAAGAAATAGAAATTCCTTGGATTCTATATGGTAAAAATATACCAAAAAAAGGAAAACTTAACTCAAGTATTGTAACTTATGACACAGCAGCTACTATTGCTTACCTTTTAGGGTTGGAAACTCCAAGGTTTTGGAGAGGAAAACCAATAACTGAAGCTTTTAATTAGTATTTATATGAATTAATAATTATAGTACATAGCAAAAAAAGTATCATATAAGGTTGTTTAAACAGTGGATTTTTGAACAATCAAAAATTAGATTTGTTACCTTGCGTTATACGCGTTTATTTTATGAATGTCTTAATTATGTAATACAAACATTAAAGTGGATTTAAATTTAAAAAATAAAGTTATTATTGTTACAGGTGGATCTAAAGGTATAGGTTTAGGGATTACTGAGGCATTACTAAAGGAAGGTGCAATACCTGTAATAGTTAGTAGAAATAGAGCTAGTGTTGAAGGTGTTATTAATAAAATACTTTCAAATGGAAAAGAAGCGCATTATGCTATTGCTGAATTAACAGATCCTCAGCAATGTAAAAAAGCAGTTGAGATAGCAATTGAAAAATATGGTCGCATTGATGGAGTTGTAAATAATGCAGGAGTAAATGATGGTGTAAGTTTAGAACATGGAAACTATGAAGATTTTATAGAATCATTAAAACGTAATTTAGTGCATTATTATCTTATTGTTCATCATGCTTTACCAGAACTTAAAAAAAGCAAAGGTAGTATTGTAAATATTGGTTCTAAAACATCGTTAACAGGTCAAGGAGGTACATCTGGTTATGCGGCAGCCAATGGAGGCAGGAATGCATTAACAAGGGAATGGGCAGTAGAATTATTACCCTATAATATTAGAGTAAACGCACTAATTGTTGCCGAATGTTATACACCGCTGTACGAAAAATGGATAAAAACTTTTGATAATCCAGAAGAGCGTTTAAAACAAATAACCGATAAAATACCTCTAGAGAATAGAATGACCACTGCTGAGGAAATAGCAGATATGGTCGTGTTTTTACTTTCAGAAAAATCTAGCCATACTACCGGACAATTAATTTTTGTTGATGGCGGATATACACATTTAGATAGAGCATTATAAGTTGTTCGGCGAAAAAAATATAAAAGATTAAAATAGTTCAGTAATTTTTAACCCATTATTAATACCAATTAAAAATGAGTAATTCAAAACCTGTTGTAGTATCAAAAAAGATACTAATTCCTTTTATTTTAGTAACCTCTTTATTTGCCCTTTGGGGATTTGCTAACGCTGTAACAGACCCCATGGTACAAGCATTTAAAAAAGTATTAGAACTTTCAAATTCACAAGCAGCATGGGTGCAAATGGCATTTTATGGAGGTTATTTTTGTATGGCTTTACCAGCGGCTATGTTTATGCGTAAATACTCTTATAAAGTGGGAATTTTAATAGGTTTAGCGTTATATGCTACTGGTGCATTATTGTTTTACCCAGCTGCACAGTCAGAGAATTTTATGTTTTTCTGTGCTGGCTTATATATTTTAACTTTTGGCTTAGCATTTTTAGAAACCGCTGCTAACCCATATATATTAGCAATGGGAGCGAAAGAAACAGCTACACAGCGTTTAAATTTAGCACAAGCTTTTAATCCAGTTGGATTAATTGCAGGACTAATTGTTGCACAGCAATTTGTATTAAAGAATCTCCAATCAGATGATATTACAGATTTTAGTGTTTTAGACGAAGCTTCTAAAATTGCTATTAAGACCTCAGATTTAATGGTTATTCGTAACCCTTATGTAATTCTAGGGTTAGTACTTATAGGTATTTTTGTATTGTTTTTGGTTAGTAAAATGCCTCAATCTAAAGAAGAAGGAGACATGCCAAGTATTGGTGATACTTTTGCTGCTCTTGGTAAAAATGTAAAATATGTTTTGGGTGTTTTAGCTCAAATCTTATATGTTGGTGCTCAAATTATGTGTTGGACCTATATTTACCAATATGCAGAAGGTATAGGCGTAGACAGCGTTACTGCAGGTAGTTACCAGCTCGCAGCTTTTGGTTTGTTTATAGTTGGTCGTGCAGTAGGAACTTACATGTTACGATTTATAAGCTCAGGTAAGCTACTTATGTATTTTGCAATACTATCATTATTATTTACTGCTGGAACAATATTTATACAAGGAATTGTTGGATTGTATTGTTTAGTAGTTATTTCATTTTTCATGTCATTAATGTTCCCAACTATTTACGGTATAGCTTTAGGAGATTTAACTGAGGAGCAATCTAAAGTTGGGTCAGCTGGATTAATAATGGCAATTGTTGGTGGTGCTACAATGCCTTTCTTGCAAGGAACGATTATAGATATTGGCGGCAATGGAGTTGCAGATACTAAAATAATGGGCGTTTCAGAAGTTAACTTTTCATTCATTCTACCATTAATATGTTTTGTTTATATCGCTTGGTATGGTTTAAGAGTTTATAAAAGACACGAAGCAACTGATGATGCATTACATGTTACTGAATAAATTCTAAATGAATAAACTAAGGAGATATTGTTTTGCTTTAGATTTGGTTGATGATCCAAAACTTATGGCAGTATATAAAGAATATCACAAAAAAATATGGCCAGAAATAACAGCGAGTATTTTAGATTCTGGTATTGAGGTTTTAGAAATATATAACGTAGGTAATAGGATGTTTATGATTATGGAAGTAAACGACTCATTTTCCTTTGAAAAGAAATCTAAAATGGATGCCAACAATCCTAAAGTACAAGAATGGGAAATGTTAATGTGGAAATATCAACAAGCACTACCAACCGCCAAAGCAGGAGAAAAATGGCTGTTAATGGATAAAATATATCAACTATAAATAACAATTAAATTAAATGAGGATTTCAATTATTGCATTTGTTTGTTTATTAACTTTTTCTTGTAACAACAAATACAAAGAGGTTAAAAACACACCTGAGGATTATCAAGTTATTCCTAAACCATCTAAGATGGGTATGTTAACTGGTAAATTTTTAGTAAATGCAAATACAAGGGTTGTTGGCAGTGAGGCTTTAAAAAATGAAGGAGAACTATTAGCTAATATGTTAAGTAGCGCGACTGCAGAATCAATTAGTTTTTCCTCTGAAGGCAAAGGAAATATTACTCTAAAATTAGATGATGCTATTGAAAATGAAGAAGGTTACAAATTAAATGTGGCATTCGATAAGATTGAAATATCTGCTAAAAAAGCAAAAGGGATCTTTTATGGTATTCAAACGTTAAGACAATTAATGCCTGCAAGTATTGAAGCTAAAGATGGTAGTTTAAAAGAATTAACTATACCTGCTGTAAAAATAGAAGATAACCCAAGATTTAAGTACAGAGGAATGCATTTAGATGTAGGTCGTCATCTTTTCCCTGCAGAATTTATAAAAAAATACATCGATTTAATTGCTATGCATAAAATGAATACATTTCATTGGCATTTAACAGAAGATCAAGGATGGCGTATAGAAATAAAAAAATATCCAAGATTAACAGAAATAGGTGCTTGGAGAAAAGAAACATTAGTTGGTCATGGAGCTACTAAAAAGTTAGATAGAAAATATGATGGTAAAAGGTATGGTGGATTTTACACTCAAGAAGAAGTCAAAGATATTGTGGCTTATGCAACTACAAAACATGTTACCGTAATCCCAGAAATTGAACTCCCTGGTCATTCTCTAGCAGCAATCACTGCCTATCCGGAGTTGGGAAATACAGGAGAACAATATGAGGTTGGAACTAGATGGGGAGTTTATGATGAAATTTATGCACCAAGTGAAAAAACATTTGGGTTTTTGGAAGACGTATTAACCGAAGTTATAGAATTGTTCCCTAGCAAATTAATTCATATTGGGGGAGATGAAGCTCCTAAAACTCAATGGAAAAATAGCAAATTTGCCCAAGAAGTTATAAAACGTGAAGGCTTAAAAGATGAGCATGAACTGCAGAGCTATTTTATAAAGAGAATTGAAAAATTCTTAAATTCTAAAGGAAGAAATATTATTGGGTGGGATGAGATATTAGAAGGAGGATTAGCTCCAAATGCAGCAGTAATGTCATGGCGAGGAACAGAAGGAGGTATAGCGGCTGCAAAACAAAAGCATGATGTAGTAATGACGCCCGGGCATTCTGTATATTTTGATCACTATCAAACGGAAGATAAAGATAAAGAACCATTAGCCATTGGAGGGAAAACAACAGTTGCAGATGTGTATGCTTATGAACCAATGCCAGAAGAATTAACTCCTGAAGAAAGGCAATATATTTTAGGCGCTCAAGCTAATGTTTGGACTGAGTATATGAAAACTACAGATCACGTAGAGTATATGATTTTACCAAGAATGTCTGCATTGTCAGAAGTAGTTTGGTCATCAAAGGAAAATAGGAATTGGGAAGACTTTAGCATTAGATTAAACACTTTTAAAGACAGGTTTGATGCTTTAGGCCTTAACTATGCAAAACATACTTTTAAAAAATAAATATTACCACTTTGAGTTTTAATACTAAATATCCTTCTGTTGAAGACCTAAGAAGTCGTGCTAAAAAAAGGATTCCAAAATTTGCTTTCGAGTATTTAGATGGAGGCTGTAATGAAGATGTAAATTTATATAAAAACACAGCTGAAATTAGAGAAGTAGAATTATTACCTCAATACTTAAGTAAGCATACAGCATCAAGTATGAAAACGACCTTGTTTGGTCATGAATACGATGCGCCATTTGGTATGGCGCCAGTTGGCTTACAGGGGCTTATGTGGCCAAATGCACCAGAAATATTAGCCAAAGCAGCTTCTACGCATAATGTTCCATTTATTTTAAGTACTGTAACAACTAGTAGTATTGAGAGGATTGGAGAATTAACAGAAGGCAAAGCATGGTTTCAATTATATCATCCTGCAAAAAATGAGCTTAGAGATGATATCTTACTAAGATGTGAAAAAGCAGGCTATGATACTTTAGTTATTTTATGTGATGTACCCACGTTTGGATTTAGACCCCGAGATATTAGAAATGGCTTAGCAATGCCACCAACTATGTCCATTAAAAATATACTGCAAATTTTAGGAAAACCAAATTGGGCTTTACAAACGTTAAAGCATGGCCAACCAAATTTTGAAACTTTGAAACCATACATGCCAAAAAACCTTGATTTAAAGCAATTGGGTAAATTTATGGATGATACGTTTTCTGGCAGGTTAAACGAGGAAAAGATAAAACCCATTAGAGATATGTGGAAAGGTAAACTTGTACTAAAAGGTGTTGCTAATGAATTAGATGCCGAACGTGCAATAAACCTTGGGTTAGATGGCATTATTGTTTCTAACCATGGAGGTAGACAATTAGATGCAGGAGAGTCTACAATTAAACCATTATCAAGAATTGCTAAAAAGTATGGAGATCAAATAGAGGTGATGATGGATAGCGGCATTCGTTCTGGCCCAGATATAGCAAGGAGTTTAGCCTCTGGCGCAAAATTTACTTTTATGGGTAGGTCATTTATGTATGGCGTAGCAGCGTTAGGGAATAAGGGAGGCGATCACACCATATCGCTTTTAAAAACTCAGTTGCAGCAGGTTATGGAGCAAATTTGTTGTGAGAAAGTTGAGGATTTTAAGAACCATTTAATAGATTAGTGTAATATTCGATAATGAGTAGTGTTTTTAACTGCCTTCTGTATTTAAAAATTCAAAAGTTTAGTAGAAAATAATTGACTCTTTAATTTGAGTTAACTTTTTCATTTAGTGTCATGTAAGTTCTGAAAGGATAAGGGTTGGTTATATTTTTTGTTTTTTGATTGATACTTTTTTTGCTTAAAACTAAATATTTTTATAATTTCAAATCAAATTTTTACAGAATTTATTAATTATAGTTTAGGATGAAATTACATTTATTAGATAGAAGCACTAAGTTAAGTAACACTTCTTTTTTGATAAGAAATAATCGTTATCCTAATTTATTGAAAATATGGCATTATCACCCTGAATTAGAGTTAGTAGTCATACTAAAAAGCTCAGGAACTAGATTTATTGGTGATAATATAGAAAAGTTTAATGAAGGAGAAATTGTTTTAATAGGTAAAAATTTGCCACATATGTGGTTAAATGATAAAGAATATTTTGAAAAAGATTCAAAACTTGAAGCTCAAGCTATTAGTATACATTTTAACGAAAATTTTGCGGGAGATGCCTTTTTTAACCTGCCAGAAATGAGTTCAATTGAAAAATTATTAATAAGAGCACAAAGCGGTATCCGTTTTATTGGCGATCTTAAGTTGGTGATTAATTGGATTAAAGAGCTAGAAACATTAATGAAGTTTGATAAACTCATGAAGTTTTTTCAAATATTAAATTTTTTAGCAAACCATCAAGAGTATAAGTTATTATCAAGTATAGGTTTTGTGAATTCTTTTAAAAAGACAGGAAGAAATAATTTGGTTGATGTTTACGAATACATTATTAAAAACTTTAAAGACAAAATAACTTTAGATGATGTTGCTAGCATTGCTTGTATGAACCCCACAGCTTTTAGTAGAGTTTTTAAGCGAGTAAATAGAAAAACTTTTAGTGAATATTTAAATGAAGTTCGTATAGGGTATGCCTGTAAATTATTAATGGAGGAAAAATATAATATTTCAGAAATATGTTTTGAATCTGGGTTTAATAATATTTCAAACTTTAATAGGCAATTTAAAAAAACGACAAACTATTCTCCTACCCAATATATTAAAACACATTTAAGCGGTAGTTAAGTCGTCTTTTTAGTATTAAAAATGAAGTGACTTATTTAATAATTTATAAAACATTCATAGCATATTGAAAGCATATAAGGTAAACCAAATTGATTATAGAGGATTAATTGTTACAGGGAAAGGGGATGATAAAGCTTGGAAACAAGCTGAGGTTTTGACTAATTTCATTTCGCCATGGGATGAAGAAGAAATAGATAAGATTGAGTTTAGAGCACTTCACGATTCTGAAGATTTATTCTTTTGTTTTAAAGTTTATGATGATGATGTTTATGTTGACTTAACTGATGATACAGACAATAGTATTAATAATTCTGATCGTGTTGAACTATTTTTTAGATCTGATAAAAATTTGAATCCATATTATTGTTTGGAAATTGATCCTACTCCAAGAATTATGGATTTTATAGCTAGACCAAGTAAACAATTCGATTTTAATTGGAATTGGCCACTAAAAGATATTAATGTTAAATCTTCAAAAGGGAATAATTATTTTACTGTAGAAGGGGCTATAAGTTTTGCTTCATTAACCAAGCTTAGTTTACTAAAAAATGGGAGGATTGAAACAGGAATTTATCGCGCTAAATACAATAAGCAAGTAAACGGAAATTATGAGCCTACTTGGATTACCTGGGTTAACCCAGAAACTGAGCAGCCAAATTTTCACACACCCACTTCTTTTGGTGTTTTAAAATTAATGTAGTTTAATCGTTTGTATACCCATCAAAATTTTCAGAATTAACAATATCTATTGGTAATAATTTTTGCTTTGGAATTTTTTTATCAAAAAGAAAGTATTCTGCAAGCTGAGTTATACAAAGGTAGGACTGATGTTTTGGATTTTGATTAATTAAAAAAGCGATAGCATTATTTTTTAAATATTTTATATTCTCGTCTAATAAATCATAACCAATAATTTTAATGTCTAAATCAGGAAAATCTTGAACAATTTTTGCAACGCTGTATACCTTAGATGTGGTTACAAAAATTCCAGAAACATTGTTAGGATTATTTAATAAATCGTGTAATTTTTCATCTAGATCTGATTGTTGCAAACTGTAAGTTTTTAAATTATAATTACTATTGGACAAGTTTTTTAAATAATTTTTAAAGCCTTTTTCTTTTAACTGCATATGTATTGAGTTATTAAAAACTTCATCTAAATGAATAATTAAGATCTCTTGGTTTTTTGGAGCAATCATTTCCATTAGACTAGCTGCAATACGACCACTTTGTATTAAATCTTGTCCCACATAACTTGTAATCCCATTAAGCTCTAAAGGATCATTAATAGTACTTACAATAACATTCTTAGCATTGTATTTTTTTATAACTTCAATAGATTCTTTATGAAAAACTGGTGTTATTAAAACTGCATCTGGAGACTGTTTTAATACTTCTTCATTCACTTCTAAAAAAGAATGAGTTTCCGCATGATTAAAATAATATGAGTCAATTGTTATTCCAAAAGATTTATACTCATTAATAGCTTCATCTACACCATTTGTACACGGTTGCCAATAAGGATCAATTTCAGGATCAGGTTGAATAACACAAATGTGGTAATTTTTACTATTTTTTAAGCTCCTTGCAATAAGGTTTGGTTGGTAATCTATTTCTTCTAGCAGTTTAGTTACTTTATCCAAAGCCGTTTGCGAAACTTTACCACGTTTGTGGATTACTCTATCTACAGTTCCTTTAGAAACACCAGCTAATTTTGCAATATCTTTTATAGTATATTTCTTCATGTAAGGCAAATATATATATTATACATTAAATCATTTATGTGTTCGAGCACATTTTTTTGTTGAATTCCTTTTTTTTTGATTAATTAATCTGTAAGTTTGCCTGTTTTTCGTTGATAAATAACAGTAATAAAGAGAGTTAAATTAATAGCTATAAAAATTAAAATGGAAAAACCCACACTTGTAATTTTAGCCGCTGGCATGGGAAGCAGATACGGAGGCCTAAAACAAATGGATACTTTTACTCCAGAAGGAGATACTATTATTGATTTTTCAATATACGATGCACTGCAAGCTGGGTTTGGAAAATTTGTATTTATCATTCGTAAAAGTTTTGAAGACGAATTCAAAAAAAATATTGACGGCAAACTAAAAGGAAAAGCAGAAGTTGCATATGTATATCAAGAGCTAGAAAATGTTCCCGATAAATATATAAATCCAGAAAGAGTAAAACCTTGGGGAACCGGTCATGCACTTTTAATGGCAAAAGATGTAGTAAAAGAAAACTTTGCCATTATTAATGGCGATGACTTTTACGGAAAAGAAGCCTTTAATGTCATGGCTAAATCATTACAAACTAAGGATAAAGCATCTCATGAGTTTAATACCATGGCGTATTTATTGAAAAATACTATTTCAGAGCATGGTTATGTATCAAGAGGGGAGTGTCAAGTTGATGAAAATGGTTTTTTAACAGATGTAACAGAACGGACACATATCGAAAGAGTTGATGGTAGATTAATGCGAAAAAATGACGAAGGAAAATTTATTCCAATAGATGAAAATACTATTGTTTCAATGAATTTTTGGGGATTTACACCTAAATGTTTTAACTTCGGAAATCGTTTGTTTGAAGAGTTTTTAGAAGCTAATAAAACAAACTTAAAATCTGAATTTTATATTCCTTCTATTGTCAATGACATATTGAAATCTGGAAAAGCAACTGTTGAAGTCTTAAAGTCAGATGCTAAATGGTTTGGAGTAACATATAAAGAAGACAAAGAAATTGTTCAAAATGCAATTAGAGAATTAAAAACTAAAAATGTTTATCCAAAAAACCTTTGGGATTAATGACACAGGAGCAATTAAAATATAAATTTAACCAATTTAATCATGCTTCAACTTATGTGTCGCATAAAGAATTGGCTTCAGGACATATAAATGACACTTATTTAATAGAAACAAAAGAAGAACCATTTTATATCCTTCAACGCATAAACCACCTGGTTTTTAAAGATGTACCAGGTTTAATTTCTAATAAAGTAAGTGTTAGTAAACATATTCAAAAAAAATTATCACATTTATCTGAAGAAGAACTGAAAAGAAGTGTGCTTACTTTTGTTCAAGCAAAAAGTGGAGAATACTATTATAAAGATGAAGACGGTGATTATTGGAATGTCATGGTTTACATTAGTGATAGTAACACTCATGAAATTGTAAATAATGTGGAAGTTGCATATGAAGGAGGGAAATTAGCTGGAGAATTTTTAAATTTAACTAGCGATTTTAATGCTTCGATTTTAACCGAGGTGATTCCGAAATTTCACGATATGTCATTTCGTTTTTGGCAATTTGATGAAGCTTTAAAAGTAGCTACTAAAGAAAGGCTTGAACAAGCAGGAGAATATATAGACAGGGTTAATGCACTTAAAGAAGAAATGCATATTATCCAAAATTTAAAGGAATCAGGAGATATAAAATTAAGAGTTACTCATAATGATACAAAAATATCTAATGCCCTATTTGACAAAAACAATAAGGGCCTTTGTATGATAGATACTGATACCGTAATGCCTGGAGTAGTACATTACGACTTCGGTGATGCCATAAGAACCATTTGTAATACAGCTGCCGAGGACGAAACTAATTTAGATTTGGTAAACTTTAATGTTGAGTATTATAAAGCCTATAAAAAAGGGTTTTTAGAAAAGGTAGAATCGGCATTATCTCCTTTGGAGATAAAAACATTGCCTTTAGCAGCAAAAACCATGATTTTTATTATGGCTATACGCTTTTTAACAGATTTTTTAAATGGAGATGTATATTATAAAACAAAGTATCCAGAGCACAATTTAGACAGATCAAAAAATCAATTTAAACTTATTGATAGTATGATGGCTCAAATGGATGTAGAAAATTAAAAAAGGAATGAATTAAAGACTATATTATAAATAATAATATTCTAATTTATAAATGTACAGCTTTTATAAAATTGAGATAACTTTTATAGGACATAGTAAAAACTAATTAATAATTAAAACAAAAGATTATGACACAAGTATCCAAAAGAAGTAACGCAGGAGCCATAGCTATTATAGCAGGGTTGTTTGCTATATTCGGTTTTGTAACCTGGATAAATGGAACCCTAATTCCATTTATGAAAACCATAAATGAGCTAACCGAAGCACAATCTTATCTCGTAGCATCTGCATCTTATATTTCTTTTGTGGTCATGGCATTACCTGCATCTTATCTATTAAACAAAATTGGATACAAAAAAGGAATGTCAGTAGGTTTAATTATTATGGCTTTAGGAGCTTTGGTGTTTATTCCAGCAGCAGGGGCACGAACCTATTGGATATTTTTAGTTGCAATTTTTATTCAAGGTTTAGGAATGACCATTTTACAAACAGCTGCAAATCCATATATTACGGTGTTAGGACCTATTGAAAGTGGAGCAAAGCGTATTGCTATTATGGGGATTTCTAATAAATTAGCTGGAATTATTGCAAACATCATATTTGGAGCATTATTGCTAACAGGAATAGATGATGTTAAAGATAAATTAGGAACGGTTTCTGATGCAGAAAAAGGCCAATTATTAGATACAATGGCTGACAGTGTGGTTACACCATATATTGTAATGGCAATTGTACTATTTATTTTTGGGATTTTAATTAGAAAAGCCCCTCTTCCTAATGTTGACGTTGATGAAGAAGATTCAACAGAGGCTAGTAAAACTACAAAAACCAGTATTTTTCAATTCCCACATTTATGGTTAGGCGTATTGACTTTGTTTGTATACGTTGGTGCTGAGGTTATTGCTGGAGATTCTATTATTGCTTATGGTCTGTCTTTAGGTTTTCCTGCAGAATATGCTAAATATTTTACACCATTTACATTAACAGCAATGATTTTTATGTATGCACTAGGGGTATTTTTAATTCCTAAATATCTAAAGCAAGAAACAGCTTTAAAAATGAGTGCTGTTTTAGGTATTATTTTCAGTATATGTATTTTACTTACAACAGGAATTACTTCTGTTCTATTTGTTGCAGCTTTAGGTATTGCTAATGCTTTAGTTTGGCCTGCTGTGTGGCCATTAACACTTAAAGGACTAGGTAAGTTTACTAAGACAGCATCTGCCTTATTAATTATGGCAATAGCTGGTGGGGCCATCATACCTCCTTTATATGGGAAATTAGTAGATGCAAATAAACATGAATTAATAGCTAGCGGAATTGCAGAAGCAGATGCTGCAGCTACAGCAGCAACTGCGAGTTATTGGATTTTAATCCCTTGTTACGCAATTATATTATTCTTTGCTTTATGGGGACATAAAATAAAAGGTTGGTCAAAAAAATAATAAATAAAAAATATCAAAAAAGTCAATTCATTAAATATTAAAATAGGGGGTTGTTAGTATAATGAGTAAGATATATAGGTGGGGGATTATTGGTTGCGGAAAAGTGACTGAACTTAAAAGTGGTCCAGCTTATCAAAAGGTTGAAGGCTTTGAGTTGCATGCTGTAATGCGCCGCAATATTGAAAAAGCCAAAGATTATGCTCGTAGACATAATGTGCCTAGATATTATGGGAATGCTGATGATTTAATTAATGACCCTGAAATTGATGCTGTTTATATAGCAACACCACCAGATTCTCATGGTTATTATGCTTTAAAAGTTGCAAACGCAGGTAAAGTGTGCTGTATTGAAAAACCAATGGCTCCTACTTATAATGAGTGTTTATTAATAAATAGTGCATTTGAAGAAAAGAAAATTCCTTTGTATGTTGCTTACTATAGACGATCACTTCCTAGATTTAAACAGGTTAAATTGTGGCTTGAAGATAATAGAATAGGAAAGGTTAGACATGTAAACTGGCATTTAAGTAAGCCAGCAAACGATATCGATTTATCTAGAGATTACAATTGGCGTACAGATATTAAGATTGCTTACGGCGGATATTTTGATGATTTAGCATCACATGGTATAGATTTGTTTATACAATTATTAGGAAACATTAAAGATGTTAACGGAATAGCTGTAAATCAACAAGGCTTGTATTCGTCTATGGATGCAATTACTGGAAGTTGGATTCATGAATCTGGAGTAATAGGTACAGGGAGTTGGAATTTTGGAACTGAAAAAAGAGAAGATGCTGTCCAGATTTATGGCGAAAAAGGAAAAATAAGTTTTTCAGTTTTTGGTGAAATTCCGCTAGTATTAGAAAGCGGAACTCATAAAGAAAGTTTGCATATCAAAAACCCTGAAAATATTCAACTTTTTCATGTCCAAAACATGAAAAATCATTTATTAGAAAACATTCAGCATCCTTCAACAGGAAAAACAGCATTACATACCACTTGGGTATTAGAAAATATTTTAAAAAACGATAATTAAAATTTAAAACGAGAATAATGTTAAAGAGTAGTATAGACAAGGCAACGGGTTTCGAAAAAAGGTTTGAAAATATTGGTACCGTAGTTTACGAAAATTCAACTACAGCATCAAAAGCAGTTGCTAAAGAAATAGCAGACCTTATAAAAGTAAAGCAATCTCAAAAACAACCTTGTATTTTAGGATTAGCAACAGGTTCTTCTCCAAAAGGTTTGTATGCTGAATTAGTGCGTTTGCATAAAGAGGAAGGTTTAAGTTTTAAAAATGTTATATCATTCAATTTAGATGAATATTACCCAATGGAACCAGACTCTGTAAATAGTTATGTTCGTTTTATGCAAGAGCAACTGTTTAATCATGTAGATATTTTACCAGAAAACTATCATATTCCAGATGGGACATTAGCTAAAGAAGATATTAGATCTTATTGCGACCAATACGAGTCTAAAATTAAAGCATTAGGAGGTTTAGATTTACAAGTTCTTGGTATTGGAGGAAATGGACATATAGGATTTAATGAATCTGGTTCACTACAAAACTCTAAAACACGCTTAGTTGCCTTAGATCATATTACTAGAGTTGCTGCTAGTGGTGATTTTTCAGGATTAGATAATACACCTAGAACAGCGATAACCTTAGGGGTTAAAAAAATAATGGAAGCTAAAAGAGTGATACTCTTGGCTTGGGGAGAAAGAAAATCTAATATTATTAAGGCTTCTGTTGAAGAGGAAGTTACAAGTCGAGTACCAGCATCTTATTTGCAAGAGCATAACAATGCTACTTTTGTTTTAGATCAAGCTGCAGCATCAAAATTAACTAGGATTAATACCCCTTGGTTAGTTGAAAAAGTTGTTTGGACAGACAAGCTCATTAGAAAAGCAGTATTAAGTTTAGCACTTCATTTAAAAAAACCTGTTTTGATGTTGACTGATGCCGATTATATCGAAAATGGTATGAGTGATTTATTAGCAGATTCGGGACCTGCCTACGATATTAACATTAAAATATTCAATAAATTACAAAATACTATTACTGGTTGGCCAGGAGGAAAACCAAATGCTGATGATAGTAAACGACCAGAACGTGCAGAACCTGCAAAAAAACGAGTTATTATTTTTAGTCCACATCCTGATGATGATATTATTAGTATGGGAGGTACATTTAAAAGGTTACATGAGCAAGGACATGAAGTTCATGTAGGTTACCAAACTTCAGGAAATATTGCGGTTGCGGATGATGAAGCATTGCGTTTTGCAAGTTTTGTTTGTGATTACAATGATAAATTTGGAATAGAAAGCACCGAAGCAGATGATATTTATAAAAGAGCAGCAACATTTCTAAAAAACAAGAAATCTAGTGAGATAGATACTCCAGAAGTAAGATATATTAAAGGGTTGATAAGAAAAGGGGAGGCTAGAGCTACATGTCATTTTGTTGGAATTCCAGAAGAACAAATACATTTTATGGAATTACCATTTTATGAAACAGGTACCATTGAGAAAAACCCAGTAGGAGAAGAAGATATTAAGATAACAATGGATCTTATTGAAAAAATAAAACCACATCAAATATATGCAGCAGGAGATTTAGCAGACCCACATGGTACACATAAAGTGTGTTTAGATGCTATTTTTGCAGCAGTAAAAAACCTAAAACCAAAAAAATTCATGAAAGATTGCTGGGTTTGGTTGTACCGAGGTGCTTGGCAAGAATGGGGTATTGATGAGATAGAAATGGCAGTTCCTATGGGACCAGACCAAGTTTTAGAGAAGAGAAAAGGAATTTTTAAGCATCAATCTCAAAAGGATGGAGTTGTATTTCAAGGAGCTGATAGCAGAGAGTTTTGGCAACGTGCAGAAGATAGAAATAGCGAAACTGCTGATTTATATGACAAGCTAGGTCTATCGCATTATGCGGCTATGGAAGCTTTTGTTAGATGGGAGTTTTAGTAGTTGTCGATTTTTTCTATATTATTAAATAAAACATTAAAATAAGCCATGAGTAATTATCACATAAAACATTTAGAAGAATACTATCAAGTTTATAGAAAATCTGTACGCGAACCTGAGAATTTTTGGGAAGAAGTAGCCGAAGAACATTTTATGTGGCAAAAAAAGTGGGATAAAGTATTAAGCTGGGATTTTACAAAACCTGAAGTTAAGTGGTTTGAAGGTGCAGAGCTTAATATTACTGAAAACTGTATTGATAGGCATCTAGCCACACGCGGTAATAAAACGGCTATTTTGTTTGAACCCAATGATCCTTCTGAGGAGGCTGAACATATTACCTATAATCAACTGCATAAGCGCGTTAATAAATTTGCAAACGTATTAAAAGCTCAGGGAGTTGCTAAAGGCGACCGTGTTTGTATCTATTTACCTATGATTCCAGAACTGGCTATTTCTGTTTTAGCATGTGCCAGAATTGGCGCCATCCATTCGGTGGTATTTGCAGGATTTTCTGCTACAGCATTATCAACAAGAATCAATGATAGTGATTGTAAAATGGTAATAACTAGCGACGGGTCTTACCGAGGGTCAAAAACAATTGATTTAAAAGGTATTGTTGATGAAGCTTTAGAAAGCTGCTCAGGAGTAAATACAGTATTAGTAGCAAAACGAATTCATTCGGATATACAAATGAAATCTGGTCGTGATAAATGGTTACAACCGTTATTAGATGAAGCTTCAAACAAATGTGAAATTGAAGTGATGAAAGCAGAAGACCCTTTGTTTATTTTATATACCTCAGGATCTACAGGTCAACCAAAAGGAATGGTACATACCACTGGAGGCTATATGGTTTATACAGCTTATACATTTAAAAATGTATTTCAATATAGAGAAAATGATGTGTATTGGTGCACAGCTGATATAGGTTGGATAACGGGACACAGTTATATTGTTTATGGGCCTTTAGCAAATGGAGCAACAACAGTTATGTTTGAAGGGGTTCCAAGTTATCCAGATTTTGGTCGCTTTTGGGAAATTGTAGATAAGCACCAAGTGAATCAATTTTATACAGCACCAACAGCCATTAGAGCTTTAGCAAAGCAAGGTTTAGAATTGGTAGAAAAATATGATTTATCATCTCTTAAAGTACTAGGCTCTGTTGGAGAACCGATAAATGAAGAAGCTTGGCATTGGTATAACGATAATGTTGGTAAAAAGAAAAGCCCAATAGTAGATACTTGGTGGCAAACAGAAACAGGAGGTATTATGATTACTCCAATTCCTTTTGTAACGCCTACAAAACCTACTTATGCTACTTTGCCATTTATAGGGATTCAACCTGCATTGATGGATGAAAATGGAGAAGAACTAAAAGGAAATCAAGTTGATGGAAGATTATGTATAAAGTTTCCTTGGCCAAGTATGGCAAGAACAATTTGGGGTAACCATAAAAGATATAAAGACACTTATTTTTCAGCTTATAAAGACAAATATTTTACAGGCGATGGGGCTTTACGAGATGAGGTTGGTTATTACAGGATTACGGGTAGAGTAGATGATGTAATTATAGTATCAGGCCACAATTTAGGTACAGCACCGATTGAAGATGCTATAAATGAACACCCTGCAGTTGCAGAATCTGCCATTGTTGGTTTCCCTCATGATGTTAAAGGAAATGCTTTGTATGGCTATGTGATTTTAAAGGACTCAGGAGAAAGTAGAGATCAAACTAATTTACGAAAAGAAATAAATCAAATAATAACCGAACACATTGGCCCTATAGCCAAACTTGATAAAATACAGTTTACAAGTGGACTGCCAAAAACGCGGTCAGGAAAAATTATGAGGCGCATTCTAAGAAAGATTGCTTGTAAAGATACAAGTAACTTAGGAGATACTTCAACATTGTTAAACCCTGAAGTAGTGCAGGATATTATGGATAATGCTTTATAAGGCTGCTTAATAAGTTTGTTACATAATATAATTAAAAGAAAAAACCCAAGACTTTAAATCTTGGGTTTTTCTTTGTAGCGAGAGGGGGGCACGATCCCCCGACCTCCGGGTTATGAATCCGACGCTCTAACCAACTGAGCTACCTCGCCGTAATTTAAGGCTGCAAATATAAAAACAATATTATTGTCAACAAACTTTACTTGCGTAAAATATTATTAAAAAATATTGTAAAACTTATCAATTAATGTATATATTGAGCTTCATAAATTTTACAGCACTTATGGACGATAAAGTTAAATTTGAAATTGAATTTCCAATACACGCATCACCACAATTATTATATCAATATATTTCTACACCCTCAGGTCTATCTGAATGGTTTTCTGATAATGTAAACTCTAGAGGGGAATTATTCACTTTTATTTGGGATGATAGCGAAGAGCAAGCTAAACTGTTAAGCAAGAAAAGTGGAGAGCGTATAAAATTTAGATGGTTAAATGATGAAGAAGATGGTGCCTCTTGTTATTTTGAAATTAGAATTCAAGTAGATGAAATTACTAAAGATGTATCGTTAATGGTAACTGATTTTGCAGATGACGATGAAGTTGAAGAAGCTAAAATGCTTTGGGAAAATCAAATTTCTAGTTTAAAGCAAGTATTAGGCTCTGCTTAATTAAATAATATATAAATCAATTATATTTGTCCCACTCTTAATTTAAATTAGAGTGGGATTATTTTTATGATAAATTTTAATGAACAAATTTTAGAATCTGATTCTAAATTATCTATATATAGCCGTGGATTTAATTATGGCGATGCACTTTTTGAAACCATTAAAACACCTTATGGTAAAGTCCTTTTTTGGGAAGACCATTACTTTAGATTAATGGCTTCAATGCGTATTATGCGTATGGAAATTCCTATGAATTTCACCATGGAGTTTCTTGAAGATCAAATTAAAAAAACATTAGCTGCTAATAAACTAGAACAAGCATCAGCTCGTGTTAAATTATTGGTTCAGAGAAACGAAGGGGGCTTATATTTACCAGATAATAATACGGTTGATTTTATTATAACAGCACAAATTATCCAAGAAGATTTTTATTTGTTTAAAGATGAATTTTATGAAGTCGACTTATTTAAAGACTATTATATTTCACCTACTTTACTATCCACTTTAAAAACAAACAATAAAGCTATCAATGTAGTTGGAAGCATTTATGCAAAAGAAAATAATCTAAATAATTGTTTAGTTTTAAATACAAATAAACATGTAATTGAAGCATTAAATGGAAATGTTTTTGTTTTAAAAGATAATGTGATAAAAACACCTCCAATCATTGATGGTTGTTTAAAGGGTGTTATGAGAAAACAACTTATTGAAATTGTAAAAGCAATTCCTGAATACGAAATAGTAGAAGCGTCTATATCTCCATTTGAGCTTCAAAAAGCAGATGAAATTTTTATAACAAATGTTATTGTTGGAATTCAACCGGTAACAAAATATAGAAAAAAGACTTTTAGTAAGGAAGTTTCTAAAATGTTACTACAAAAATTAAATGTAAAAATAAGATTAAGCTAGTTGTAGTTTGGATTTTCTGGCGCATTAGACCAAATGCTGTATTCACCACCAAATTCTAGCATTTTTTCTTTCCAAAACGACTCGTAATCTTTTTCAATAATGTGTTCTTTATATACATTACTTGTAACTACCCATGAATTTGCTTTTAGTTCTTCATCCAATTGATTGATTTCCCAACCAGAATATCCTAGAAAAAAACGAATATCACTTTCTTTTATAGAGCCATTTGTAATAAGCTCTGCTACTTTACTAAAATCACCTCCCCAATAAATACCCAAAGAAATTTCAATACTTTCAGGTATTAATTGTGGTACTTTATGAATAAAATAGAGATTATCTTGTTCTACAGGCCCACCATTATATACTTTAAAATTAGCTTCAACTTCTGGAACCAAATCGCTAATGGTATATTCTAAAGGTTTATTAAGTATAAAACCTATTGAACCTTCATGTGAGTGATCTGCAAGTAAAACTATAGAGCGGTTAAAAGAAACATCTCCAATTATGGCAGGTTCTGCGATTAACAAATCGCCTTTTCTTGGTTTAGATGTAGTCATTTTTTTGAGGAATTAGTAACTAAATCTAATATTTATTTATCAAAAATGCAACTGTTTGTATATAATCAACAAAAAATGCCTTCAACAATTGAAGGCATTTAAAGAATATATTTGAAGTAAATATTAGTTTACTGCACTTGATAAATCAGATCCAGCTTTAAACTTCACTACGTTTTTAGCTTTGATTTTGATAGTTGCTCCTGTTTGAGGGTTTCTTCCTTCTCTTGCAGCTCTTCTAGAAACTGACCAAGATCCAAATCCTACTAAAGAAACTCTGTTACCTTTTTGTAAAGCTCCTTCAATTTCAATGATTGCGCATTCTAAAGCTTTTTTTGCAGCTGCTTTAGTAATTCCTGCGTGTTCTGCCATTGCGTCGATTAAATCTGTTTTGTTCATAATATAAAATTTAATTATTAATAAATTGGTTAAACATTTTTGTTAAATCCTCTACAAATTTATACGGATTATGCAACCACGCAAGTAATAGCAAGGGAAATACATGCTATTGTTGATAACTTAATACTTTTGTTAATAAAGGACATGTATTTTGTCGATGTTTTTAAAATATGAGTGAGAATAAGGGTTTAGAGCATTTTGGCATTAGCGCTAAATGTATATCCATTTAAAAGCGATTTTACATCCATAGTTCGTTTACCAGGAAGCTTAATTTCTTTTATAATAATGTAACCATTTGGAGTAGCAACCTTTAATTCCTTTTTATTACAAATAACAACTCCTGTATTTAAAGAATGAGACATACTTTCTTTTTCAGCTTTATAAATTTTAATGCTTAATTCTTCACCTCCATTAATTAAAGTACTCCAAGCTGCTGGATAAGGACTTAAACCACGAATTTTATTGTATATATTTATTAAGGAGTCGTTCCAATTAATTTTGCAATTATCTTTATTCAGCTTATAAGCTGTTTTAATATCATTAGAATCAATTTGAGGCCTTGTTTTTACTTTATCTTGTTCAATTAAAGAAACAGTCTTTAAAACTAGTTTGCTTCCAACACTCATTAGTTTATCATGTAAGCTTCCAGCGTTTTCTTCTGAATCGATTTGAATTTCTTCTTGAAGAATCATTTCGCCTGTATCAATTTTTTCATCAATAAAAAATGTTGAGACCCCAGTTTTGGTTTCACCATTAATAATAGCCCAATTAATTGGTGCAGCTCCACGGTAATTTGGTAATAATGACGCATGTAAATTAAACGTACCATATTTAGGCATTTGCCAAACTACTTTTGGTAGCATTCTAAATGCCACTACTATTTGAAGATTAGCTTTTAATGCTTCTAATTCATCTATAAAATCATCGTTTTTTAAATTGGTTGGTTGCAAAATGTTTAAACCAGCAGATTTTGCATATTGCTTTACTGCACTTTCGTTAAGTTTTCTTCCACGTCCTGCAGGCTTGTCTGGGGCTGTAATAACACCAACAATATTATAATTGTTTTCTACTAATGTTTTTAAAGTAGTAACAGCAAAATCTGGTGTACCCATAAAAACAATTTTTAAGTTTCTCATAATTAATTTTGTTTAACTGTTAGATGAACCAAATTGACTAATCCTTCTTTTCTTTTTTAAAATTTGATATTTTTTCCCAGGCTTTTTTAGCCATTATCATTAAATGCTCATTATCAAAACTCCATAGTGATACCTTTTTATTTGAGATAACTATGTGTTGTTTCCAATTTAAATAATCTTTGTATAACATTAAAGTGCATAAATCTGTTGAAGTTATGATGTCTCCGGTTGACTCTAGGTGAGTGTGCATTGTTACAGCATCATCTGTTTTTTCGTTATACTCGATTGGGATTATATTTTTATGTATAGCTTTCTTGTTTTTGAGTTTATTGTTTTTATTAAATGTTAGTAAATAATCATTCCCCAAAACAACAACTCCTGAAATTTGTGGGCCAGTTAAAATAAACACCTTTTTTTCTTTATTTATTATTATTGGGATTGGATTTAGATTAGTGTTTTTATACGTTTTAAATATAGTGTCTTGATTTATTTCTTTTAATGCTACTTGCCTGATTGTAAATAAATCCTTTTCAAGACGGTTTAGCTTTCTTTGGACAGTATCAATTTTAGCTTTCTCGATATTAAAACTTCCATTAAAACTTATTTTTGCTAGTAAATTTGGGTCTTCAGATTTGTCAAAAAAAATACAGTTATGTAAATCACTTTCTGAATAAGATAAATAACCTCCAATGAGCTCTCTTTTTTGAGGAAACTTTTCAAGAAAAATATCGGTTCCATTCCATGATGCTTTTTCAGAATTATACAATAAATATGCTTCTGCTAAAACTTTATCTCTAACTAGTTTGTCTTGACAAAAAGAGTTTTCAATAAAAAAGAATAAACTTAAAATAGATATTAAAACTTTCATAAGTGTTTAATTATAAATGACTTAATTTATATGTGTTTGTTTGTGTAATAGTAATAATGTTATGTTCTAATAACAACTTTAAAACGGTTTTAACGTCTTTTTCTGAACAATTTAAAGTAGTACTAATTATTCTAGATGAAAGGTCACCGTTTTCTAGTAATTCTATAATACGTTTTTTTAATGTATTAATATCTTGAGGTTTATGGTTTTTTTTAGTTTCAGTACAAACAGAACATATACCACAAGGTTTTATGTTTTTCTCACCAAAATAATTAAGTAGCTGCATGCTTTTACAAATCGTATTGTTTTCCACATACTCAAGTATACTTTTAACTTGTTGTTGTTTAAGTTTATTTTGTTGTTCAATAATTGTAGCAATTCGATTAATCGTTTTATCGTCTTCGCGTGGCTGAATAAAAGTGATTTGAGCATCAGTTTTTGCCAAATTTAGAGTGATAATTTGACTGTTCTCTAATTCCTGTAAAACATGAATAAGTTGAGATTCTGTAACCGAAGCCTTATCTACAATACGGTTTAAATCAATTTTTGTAACATGATCAAAAATACCACCATACATTCTAAGTATCGATTTTACTATAATATTGAATTCTTTATGTGTTTCTAGATAATTAAATAAGGCTGAGCTTGAAATAATAAACTGAACCTTTACATTGTTTTTAAACTGCTTAGATAATGTAATAATACTATTTCTATCTAAAAGCAATAAAGCGTTATAGCTTAAAACAGGGCTAAAATTATATGCTTTACAGAATGTATTAAAATCAAAATCATATGTGCTATACATGCCTTCACCATATGAAATTTGAAAATAACTACACAGTTTTCTGTAAACTTGTTTTACAAAGCTTACAGTAGGTAAAACCTTTAAAAACTGATTATTAACCAAAACGGCATCACTATTATTTTTTAAAATAACAGCAAAAGCTTTACTGCCATTTCTGCCAGCACGACCAGCTTCTTGAAAATAACTTTCTATACTTTCTGGTAAATTTAAATGAATAACTGTTTTTACATCTGGTTTATCAATACCCATACCAAACGCATTTGTTGCAACTATAACTTGTTTTTGGTTGTTTAACCAAGCAGACATATTTGTGTTTTTTTCGTCATTTGAAAGACCACCATGATAATGTGTTGCCGTAATTTTTTTTGATGCTAAAAAAGAGGATACTTCTAGCGTCAGTTTTCTGTTTCTAACATAAATAATTGACGACGCTTTATATTTTTTTAAAATGCTCTCAATACGATAATATTTATCGTTTTCATGATATACCATGTACGCTAGATTGGATCTGAAAAACGATTGTTTAAATATTTTAGGTTGAATAAATTCGAGCTCTTTAGCAATATCTTCAATAACTTCTGGTTTTGCCGAAGCTGTTAAAGCGATTACATTTACACTAGGTTGTATTTGACGTAAAGTAGTAATGTTTTTATAAGCAGGTCTAAAATCGCTTCCCCATTGCGAGATACAATGTGCTTCATCAACAGCAATTAAGTTTACATGCATTTGTCTAATACGATCTTGTACTAACTCTTGCTGTAAACGTTCGGGCGAAAGGTATAAAAATTTGTAATTTCCGTAAATACAATTATCTAAAAGCGTATCTAATTCGTTATACGAAATACCACTTGTAATGGCTAAAGCTTTAATACCTTTGTTGCTAAGTTGTTGTACTTGATCTTTCATTAACGCAATTAATGGAGAAATAACAATGCAAATGCCTTTTTTTGCTAAAGCTGGAATTTGAAAGCACAGCGACTTTCCGCCTCCAGTTGGTAATAAAGCAAAAGTGTCTTCACCATCAAGTACGGCATTAATAATAGCTTCTTGGTTGGGTTTAAACTCGGTAAATTTCCAATAACGTTCTAATATGTTTATAGGATGCGTCACCGTTTTAAATATGGTTTATAATATAGTTTGTTCGCTCTTCAATAGTTCCAAAAGGAACTTCAATAATATTATACCCAAATTTTTTATAAGTAATAACCAAGTGGTCATGAATTTTTACAGCTTCTTCAAAAGTTTCAAACCGTTCATTATCTGTTTTGTAAATAGCTTTCCAAGGCGGAAGTAAAAAAACGGTAGAATAGATGTATTCTTTGCAAGCCTTTGTAAATAAGTCTCCATAGTCCTGATTGAAATAATCCATATAGGCTAAAACATCTGGAATACCACGATCAAAAAAGTTTAATTCTTTATTTATAGAATTTGCTTGTTTAAATTGTTCAATGCGCCCATTTAATAATCGTGTATTAAAATCTAAAGGATCATTTGCAAATGCAATGGGGTTAGAAATATGAGAAGAAGGATCTACCTCACCCTTAGCTTCCAAGGTTAATATTCTTATAACTTCTTCAAAACAAAAAAAACCTTTTGTTTTTAAAGCATTAATAACTGAGGTTTTCCCAGTGCCTGCACTACCAGTAATAACAATTTTTTTAGTATCCAAATTGATAATATTTTGACTGTAAAATTCGTGATTTAACTTGTATAAAAAAAATACAAATAAACAGTATCTTTGCGTCTTATTAAATAATTATGAGCACACCTCCAAATTCGGAAGAATTCTACGAAAAATTAAAAACACAATTGCACGAAACGGCTAGTTGGCCTGCAGAATACCTGTATAAGTTTATTGTAAAATCAGATTTAGAAAAAATAGCTAAACTTGAAGCTATTTTTGATAATATGGGAGCAGTAATAACTACTACTGAATCAAAAAACGGAAAATACACAAGTGTATCTATTAACTTACTTATGCGAAATCCTGGTGCAGTAATTGAAAAGTATAAAGAAGTAGCAGAAAAAGTAGAAGGTGTTATAAGCCTTTAGTTTTTTTTTGTATTTTGCGCTAGCATAACAACTACATGCAAAAACTTATAACTCTACACATTTATTTTGATAGACGATTTAGAATACAACACAGAGCGTGAGCATTTAATCATTCCAGAATATGGGCGTCACATGCAAAAAATGATTAATCATGCTAAAACGAGAGAAACAAAGGAAGAACGTAATAAATTAGCTAAAGCTATAATTTCTGTGATGGGAAATATGCAACCTCATTTAAGAGATGTTCCAGATTTTCAACATAAATTATGGGATCAACTTTTTATCATGTCTAATTTCGAATTGGACGCAGATTCTCCTTTTCCTAAACCTTCAAAGGAACTTCTTGAAGAAGGACCGGAGCCTTTAAAATACCCACAGAATCACCCTAAATATCGTTTTTATGGAAACAATATAAAAACCATGATTGATGTTGCAAATACATGGGAAGAAAGTGAACTTAAAAATGCTTTATTATTTACTATTGCTAATCACATGAAAAAGTGTTTTTTAAATTGGAATAAAGATACGGTAGAAGATGCCGTTATTTTTAATCACTTATTTGAGTTGTCAAATGGTAAAATTGATTTACGAAATTCTGAAGAAGATTTATCAGCCTCATCTAGCTTAATGCGTACCAAGACCAAATATAGTAATAACAAAAAGGGGCATCAAAAGAAGAATTCAAATAATCGCCAAAGAAAACGTTATTAAGTTTATTTATGGAAATATTTAAAATTGAAGGCGGTCATCAATTAAAAGGAAGTATACAGCCACAAGGAGCAAAAAATGAAGCGTTACAAATTTTATGCGCCGTTTTATTAACCCCAGAACTTGTTACAATACATAATATACCAGATATAGTAGATGTTAATAAGCTTATTAGTTTATTAAAAAAACTAGGTGTTAAAATAGAAAAACAATCTCAAGGCACTTATACTTTTCAAGCAGATAATCTTAACTTAAAATATTTAGAATCCCCAGAATTTAAAGAAGACGGTAAGGGGCTTCGAGGATCTATAATGATTGTAGGGCCTTTATTAGCTCGTTTTGGGAAAGGTTATATACCTAAACCTGGAGGAGATAAAATTGGAAGACGTCGATTAGATACTCATTTTGAGGGCTTTATTAAACTTGGCGCTAAATTTAGATATAGTAGAGAAGACCATTTCTATGGAGTTGAAGCTGATAAGTTAAAAGGGACTTACATGTTACTTGAAGAAGCTTCAGTTACTGGAACAGCAAATATTGTTATGGCTGCCGTTTTAGCCGAAGGACAGACTACTATATATAATGCTGCTTGCGAACCGTATTTACAGCAATTATGCAAAATGCTTAATAGAATGGGGGCTAAAATTAGCGGTATTGGTTCTAATATGCTGATTATTGACGGTGTAAATAGCTTAGAAGGTACAGAGCATAGAATGCTTCCTGATATGATTGAAATTGGAAGTTGGATTGGTCTAGCGGCTATGACCAAAAGTGAGCTAACAATTACTAATGTAAGTTGGGACGATTTAGGTGTTATTCCAAGCGTATTTAGAAAATTAGGAATTACTGTTGAAAGACAAGGCGATGATATTCATATTCCTGCGCATACTGATGGTTATGAAATACAAAGCTATATTGATGGATCTATTTTAACTATTTCTGACGCTCCTTGGCCTGGATTTACACCAGATTTGTTAAGTATCATATTAGTAGTAGCTACTCAAGCCAGAGGAAGTGTTTTAGTGCACCAAAAAATGTTTGAAAGTCGCTTGTTTTTTGTGGATAAATTGATTGACATGGGAGCAAAAATAATACTTTGCGACCCACATCGTGCTACGGTTATTGGGCACGATTTTAAATCGACTCTAAAAGCTACAACTATGACCTCTCCAGATATTCGTGCTGGAGTTTCATTATTAATCGCTGCGCTTTCTGCTAAAGGAACATCTACAATTATGAATATTGAACAGATTGATAGAGGTTACGAAAATATTGATGAGCGTTTACGTGCTATAGGTGCTCGTATTGAACGTGTTAAAGCTTAAAATAACAAGTTATTATAAAGTAAAAGCTTCAATGTATAGAACATTGAAGCTTTTTAGTTTTTAGTTGGAATGATTAAAAATAACATTATTGATTATTTCAAAGCTTATTTGAAGCAACTACATAGTATAGAAAAATTGCTCGCTAACAATTTTACCATTGTTGACTTCAAATACACAAACTTCTTCCATTTGTTGCCTACCTCGATCTTTAAAAGTAACATCAAAAGCCATTTTACTTGTAAAATGATTACCAGCGACTACAGGATCTGAAATGTCTCCACCATGAAACTCTTGAACATTATCTAACCATTCTTTACTTTTATTCCAAACATTTTGTTTACCAGATACTACTTCTTCTGGATATCCTGGCATTTCTTTACTAACAACATTATCGCCATATAATTGTTCTATGCATTCCATGTTTTTACCTTCTCGACACAATTGCGCCCATTGATTTGCTACGTCTTGAGTATTCATAACTTTTAAAATTTATAATTAAAGTTTAAAGTTAAGTAATTAGTCAATTAATTTATATTAAAGAAATGTTATCGTTTTTAGCTAAGAGCTTCTTTGTAAGTTTTTAAACAACGCTCTCTAGCAAATTTATGATCTACCATTGGAGTAGAGTAAGTAAGTTCTTGAAAATCAGGAACCCAATTTTTAATATATGCTAGGTTTTTATCAAACTTTTGAATTTGTGTAGTTGGGTTAAAAATTCTAAAATAGGGTGCGGCATCAACACCACATCCTGCAACCCATTGCCAGTTACCAATGTTACTTGCCATTTCGTAATCGTGAAGTTTTTCAGCAAAGTATGCTTCTCCCCAACGCCAATCTATAAGTAGATGCTTACATAGAAAACTGCCAACAAGCATGCGCACCCGGTTATGCATAAAACCGGTTGCATTAAGTTGTCTCATACCTGCATCAACTAAAGGGTAGCCCGTTTTTCCTTCACACCATATTTTAAATTCTTTTTCGTTATTGCGCCATTGTATGCGATCGTATTTTGGTTTAAAACTTTTATTCTCTGTATGCGGGAAATGCCATAAAATTTGCATAAAAAACTCACGCCAAATAAGTTCTTGCAAAAATATTTCATTCTTTTCTGCAATAGCTTTTTTAATCATTTTCCGTATACTTACTGTTCCAAAACGTAAATGTGGACCCAGACGAGATGTTGTATCTTTAGCAGGAAAATTTCTAGTGCTTTCATAATTTTGTACTAGAGTGGGGGTAACTGTGTATGAGATAATTTTTTGATTAGATTTTTTAAAACCAATATCCAGCAAACTTATGTTGGGTAACTTTTTGTTTTTTATTAGATTATTTAAGCAGGGATTAGAATGGTAAAAATTTAAATCATTCGACTTAAATTTTTCTTTCCAAGTTTTCATATAAGGAGTGTATACTAAATATGGGTTACCGTCTTTTTTTGTAACCTCGTCTTTTTCAAAAATAACTTGATCTTTATAAGTTTTAAATTCAATATTATTTTTAATTAAAAAAGACTTAATTTTTTCATCACGTTTTTTTGCGTACGGTTCATAATCATGATTTGTATACACCGTACTAATATTATATTCATTAATTAAATCTTTATATACATCTATTGGTTTGCCATAATAGATTGCTATACTACTATTGTTATCATTTTGCAATATATTGCGCATGCTTTGTAGCGTTTTATAAATAAATGTAACCCGAGCATCTTTTTTTTGTAGTCTATCCAGTATTTCTGAATCAAAAATGAATATGGGCAATACAGGGTGATCTCCTTTTAAGGCATGAAATAGACCAACATTATCATCTAATCTTAAGTCACGGCGAAACCAAAATATATTGACAGAATTTTTCATCTTTAATACTTGCCAAATAATTCTTCTAATTTTTTTGTTCTGTAATTAAAAATTTCTTCAAGTTTAGGCTTAACCAATACAGGGTGAACCAGTTGACCAAGCCAACCAAATGGAACTTTATAATCTATAATATCTTCTATTTCTACACCATTATTTATTGTCTTAATAAAATGTTTATGGTGCCATAAAGCATATGGGCCAAAGCGTTGCTCATCAACAAAGTATTGTTTGTCTACTACATGTGTTATTTCGGTTACCCATTTAGTTTTTAATCCTAAAATAGGTGTAACTATATATTGAATAATTTGTCCTGCATACATAGGTCTATCAGCTCCAGATAAAATATTAAACCCCATATAATCTGGCGTTATTGTTTTTAAATTTTTAGGATTGGATAGAAAGTTCCATGCATCATCTGCGGTTATAGGTAAGTTTTGTTTTTTATGTAAACGATAAATTTTCATGTATTAATTATGTATTAAAATGTACATGTTTAATGAAGTTGCAATACAAAGCCAAATAAAATAGGGTAGAATTAAAATACTTTTTAATTCCAAAACTTTTTTATAATCATAAAGAAATATACTTACAATAGCAGTTAAGAGCATAATAACAATAAGGCCTAATGTTATTAAGTGTTGATTAAAGAAAATATAATTCCAAATGACATTAAGGATAAACTGTACAGTAAATAAAAGAAAAACTTTTTTATCGAAATTTAATTTAAAAAGAAAAGCCATGTATATAGAAAAGCAAATCATAATTAAAGTCCAGGCTGCGCCAAATACCCATCCTGGAGGAGTCCAAGGAGCTTTGTTTAAGTTAATATACCAGTCTGTTTGTGGTCCATTATTCATTAATAAATTACCAATATATAGTGCACCAAAATTTACTATTAGAAAAAGAATAATATATTTAAGCAGCTTCATTTTTCATAGCGTTTATTTGTTCAGCAATCTTTTGTGCTTCTGCAAATTTTTGGTCACTTGCGGCTCTATTAACGGTTGAAAGGTCATGCCACTCTTGCATTAGTTTTTTAAATAAATTTTCTAATTTTTCTTTTTTTGTTTTCTTTTTAAACAGTCTGAACATAGCTTTTATTTTAAATGTTTTACAATTTTAGAGCTTAATGGGTTGGTGGAGGATAAATAGTAATTTACTAGATTACCGTCTGGATCAATCAAATATTTTTGAAAATTCCACTTAACTGAAGAATCTTTAACGTTGTTATTTATTTTGTTAGTTAACCAAGTATATAGCGGATGTTGGTGTTTGCCTTTAACATCAACCTTTCTTGTTATTGGAAAAGTGACTCCATAATTTATTTTACAAAAAGACATTATATTTTCTGCTTTACCAGGTTCTTGCCCTCCAAATTGATTACAAGGTACACCGAGCACCTGAATTTTGTTTTCAAATTGTTCATGCAAACTTTGAAGGTCTTTATATTGAGATGTAAATCCACATTTAGAAGCTACATTTACTATGAGTATATATTTTCCTTTATACTCAGATAAATCCATTTGAATACCATTAAGATTATCAATTTTAATATCATAAATGGTGTCAATATCCATTTTCTTTTCTGAAGATTTAGAACTTAAGGTGGCGAAAAATGTTTTTATAGGATTCATTGGCTAAATTTTAAAATTTACTATCCCACAATCCATTTCAAAAACTTGTCCTGATATAGAAGCCGCTTTATTTGATATTAAAAATTCTACCATATCTGCTACTTCCTCAGGTGATAAAAATTTTTTAAGCGGATGTCGCTCTGTAATGTTTTCTACCATTCTGTCGTTTCTCAGTAATTTAGAAGCTAATGGAGTATTTGTTACCGTAGGAGCTATGGCATTAATACGTAGTATCGGGGCTAATTCTGCTCCTAAAGATTTCACTAAACCTTCAACACCAGATTTTGCAACAGCAATACTAGCATGGTATGGCATTCCTAACTTTGTAGCTACACTACTAAATAACACAATAGCTGGTTTGCTTCCGTTTTTAAGAATAGGAAGGTACTTTTGAATAGCCTTTACCGCACCAAGTAAATTAATTTCAAAATCACTTTTAAAATCATTAATACTTAGTTTAGAAAAAGGTTTTAAATTAATGCTTCCAGGGCAGTAAATTAATGCATCGGCGGCATCAATATTTGGTAATTCATTTATAGTAATGTCGCATTTATGGTGGGTTAGATTGTTATGCGATATTTCTGGAATACTTCTGCTTATATTTATAACATTGCAGTACTTTATTAAGCTATTTATAATAGCTTTTCCAATGCCCTTACTACCTCCAACTATTATTATTGTTTTCATAGGTTTCAGGGCAATTTTTTTATGGCCTACCCTTCAGCCGTTTTTCAATTTTTTGTTTAATAACTGTTAAACGTTTCATTAAATCCATGATTTCAGGATCTTTATCTTTTTTATATATATCATTTAAACTTAGTATTAAGCTTTTAACTTCTCTAGAAGATTCGATACGCTCACTAGTTGTTTTAAAAGTGTGTTTGCGTTGTTCAAATTCTAAAGCCTTGTCAATAATCTCCATAATTTTTTTTAATCTTACTTTATTGTTATGTGAAGTGTCTAAAATTTTAGACAGTTGCGCAATATAATAAAATATAGCAGATTAACTATTTTTATTAGGATTTATTAGATAAAATTTAATATTTAATCTCAAGGAGTACTAATTTTTAATAGTTATACTCTTAAAGGAGCACCTTTTAGTCGCTTTTCAACTTTTCTTTTAATAATTGTTAAACGTTTCATAATGTCCATAATGCTTTGATCTTTTTTAGTCTTATAGATTTGATTTAAATCTAAGATTAGCGCTTTAGCTTCTCTTGAAATTTTTACACGATCGCTGGTTGAAAGAGATCTCATTTTTCTTTGTTCAAATTCTAATGCTCTGTTAATTAAATCCATAATACTAATTGTTTAAATAATTTTATTATTCTGTTTTGCATAATATTTTTATGTGCTGTTTTAATATTTAGTATTAATCAAAGCACTATATTTTGAAAATTGTATTGTTCGTCGTATTTTATTTTTTCGTTTAGCATTTTATTAAAAAAGCGTTTATTCTCTTTAAACGTTTTTGTGTTTTTAAAATGAATAAATTTTCCTTGCGCATGAATACTAGCTCCATTAGTTTTATACATTACCAGATGGTAGTAGGGTATAGCCCAAGTGAAATTTTTAAGCCCTTTATTTATAAAAATTAAGATACCATGCTTTCGTAATTCTATATTACCATAATTTATATCTGAAACTGTATTCATATATGTAATCAAATTTGGACTTACTTCACCAATTATCATACGTTTTGAGCCAACACCTTTCATTTTCAACGATTCTAAAAACGAAAAAGATTTACCAACCAAATCGTTTAAGATTTGTTTGTGCTTTTTACTATATTTTGTAGTGTTTAAAATCATTAAATCATCTTTATAACTCAAATATACAAAATGTTTAATATTAAACTAAAAAAGTTAAACAAAATAATTTATTGGGTTATAAGAATAATTTATCGTCCTTTGGTAAGTTTGTTAATCATACCATTAAAGATAAAACCATGAAATGGTAATACGCTGTACCAATATAGGCGCCCCCAAAGTCCACGGGGTCTAAAAGTGGCGGTTTGTTTAAGTAAGTCGTCTTCTATCTTAAACTCTAGCCATGCTTCTCCTGGTAATTTCATTTCGGCATACAACAAAAGTTTTTGCTGTGATTTATTTGCAAAAATAACACGCCAGAAGTCTAAGGCATCGCCTGCATATAGTTCTGTTGAGCTAGTGCGTCCTCTTCGCAAACCAATACCACCAAAAAGCTTATCAATATAGCCTCTAATTCGCCAAAGAAATGTACCGTAATACCATCCATTTTTCCCACCAATGCTCCAAATTTTTTCTACTGTGTTTTCTGAGTTTATAATGGGACGTTCTTTATAATCTTTATAACAACCAAATTTTGGAACGTTAATATATTTATGCAAATTATTGCGTAACCTACCACTGCTAACCATAGAATCTTTCCAACTAGATATAATACTGTTTTGTTCAATTTTTTCAAAAGCTAGTTCTACTGCTTCCTTATAGCTTAGTGGATTAACATCAAGAAGATCATTAATATTACTTGGTTTTCCTATAATTTGAACACCCATACTGTCTACTAATGAAGTCGCTAGTTTATATGATGTTGATGTAACAAAGTATAGCCAATAAGACGATAGCTTTGGAGTCATTACGGGAACAGTTATAATGCTGCGTTTAAGTTTACGTACTTCTGCAAATTGCATGAGCATCTCCTTGTAAGTAATTATTTCTGGACCAAAAACATCACATTTTATGTTGTAAAGTGCTTCATTGCCAGCTGCCTTAGTTAAATACGCTAATACATCTCTTACTGCAAGAGGTTGTGTTTTGGTGTTTAACCACTTTGGTGCAATCATAAATGGAAGTTTTTCCACTAGATCTCTTATAATTTCAAATGATGAGCTTCCTGAGCCAACTATAATACCAGATTTAAAGATAGTAAGCGCATATTTTTTTGAAGTTAATTGATGTTCTACATTTTTACGAGAACGTAAATGTTTTGAGAGTTTATCTTCGTTTGTAATGCCGCTTAAATATATAACCTGTTTAGCATTTGTAGTTTCAATGTAATCTTTAAAGTTTATTGCACAGCGTTCTTCTAATTGCTCAAAATCTTTTGATGAATTTGACATAGAGTGTATTAAGTAATATGCTACGTCAATTCTCTTTGGAATGTTTTTTAATGTTTCAGGTTTTAAAAAATCGGCTTCAATAACATAAACATTCTCATCTTCAGTATAACTTTTATCTGCTCTTAACCTATCTCGTACAACACAAATAACAGTGTGCCCTTCATTTAGTAAGAAGGGGATAAGTCGCTTGCCTATATAGCCTGTTGTTCCAGTAACGAGTATATTCATTTTTATACTATTATTAATAATGTATTACAACTTTAAATAATTATTGATTTTTATGTTTTGTGCTTTTAAATCAAACATTAAATTATAAAGACCAAAGAACGTTCTGTTTATATATATAAAGTGTTTAGAACCACGATTTCCATTCATTTTCTTTAAATCTGTACTTTTAGAATAGCGCTCACTTAATTCTGCAATTTTTCCGAAGAAATCAGCATTAGAGAAATCAAAACTTTCCTGATGAAACGGCTGTGTAAATAGGCTAAGCATTTCATGAAACATTTTAGTAAAAAACTCTAATTCTTCTTCTGAGTCATTTTCTTTTAGAATTTCAAGTTCATATAATTTTGAAGTAAAATACTCCACATTATCAACGTTTTCAGGCTTTGCAAGCTCAAAATAAGGTGTGTAAAACTCAATAGGAATGGACTTCATACATCCAAAATCTAAAGCAATTAATTCTCCTTCCTCAGAAATCAAAAAATTTCCTGGATGCGGGTCGGCATGTACTTTTTTTAAATTATGAATTTGATACATGTAAAAATCCCAAAGCGCTTGCCCTAATTTATTTGATTTTTTCTGATTGGTATTATGAGCAGTGAATTCCGAAAGATGCTCACCTTCCATATAATCCATAGTAATGATGCGCTCAGAAGATAAGTTTTTATAATATTTTGGAAATTTAAGATTAGCAATGTGATCGCAAGCATTTGAAATTTCTTTGCTTTGTTGCATTTCTAAAATGTAATTAGTTTCCTCTACAAGTTTGTGTTCTACTTCCTTAAAATATTTATCCGAATCTTTACCTTTAATATTAAACATATTGATTGCTATGGGTTTTACCATAGCTAAGTCTGAAGCTATACTTTCTGCAACTCCTGGATATTGGATTTTCACAGCAAGTTTTTTCCCATTCTTAGTTGCAATATGCACCTGACCGATGCTTGCAGCATTAACAGAAGTTGCGTTGAAAGTATTGAATAATTCATTAGGGTGTTTTCCAAAGTATTTTTTAAATGTTTTTATAACTAAAGGAGGAGATAACGGAGGTACAGAGAATTGTGCTAAAGAAAATTTTTCTACATAGGCCTGTGGTAAAATGCTTTTTTCCATACTTAACATTTGTGCCACTTTAAGAGCACTACCTTTGAGTTGTTTTAAACCATCATAAATGTCAGACGCATTGTTTTTGTTGAGGCGATTTTTAGCTTCTTCCTCGGTATTTACTAGTTTGTCTCCATAATATTTTAAATAGTTCACACCAACTTTAGCTCCAGTAGAAACTAGTTTTGTTGCTCTTTGAATTTTTGAAGTTGGTATGTTATCTATAGTTTTCATGCGATATTAATTCATTTGAAATTTTTCTTTAAACAAGAATTTACCTAAATCTATAACACTTTTTAGAGGAGCAATATCTATAACATCAAATGTGGTATTTACTGATTTTTCAATAAATATGTCTGTTTTTTCAAAGGATGTAGAAGTGTCTTCTATCCAAAATTTTATAGTAATTAATAATTGCAACCAAGCAGATTCCTTAAGTGCATTGCGTTGTATTTTCTCAATCTGCTCTTGACTTATATTAAGCATTTGAATATCCAATTCACTTATATATGCTGTGAAATTCTGCTTTAACCCAGATAAAATTTGTAACCCTTTAAGGTCTTTTTTGTATTTATCTAGAACATATATAACATAACTTCTATTTGCTGTAAGGTTTTCAAAGAAAGTGTAGTAAAAGCTTAATAATTTATTTCTCGCCTCAAAATTCTTGTAATCTTCACTTTTATTTAGGCTATTAATTGAATTAATAAAAAAGGTTGAGAAAATTTCTTTTTCGATGGCTGCAAAAGAAGAAAAGTGTTCATAAAATTTTGCTTCTTCAAAGTTATTCACTTTGGCAAATGCGAATACTGTTTTTGGATTGTGACTATTTTCTAGCACATAATCCATATAAAATGTTACGATATCGCTTTTTGAAACTAATTTTTTCTTTGCCATAATTTTTTATTTATGGTAAAGATACAAAATGTTTAATAAATATTAAAAAAAGTTAAACAAAATAAAATATAGTGCAATTAAAATCTATGTTGAAATGTTAGCAACACTGCTCATCTTTAACTAGTTTACAACTAGAAACTGCAGCAATAGCACCTAGAATTGGAGCAGCAATGTAAAGCCACAAATATTGAAAATTACCTGTAAAAATTGCAGGAGCAATAGAACGAATAGGATTCATAGAAGCTTTTGTCATTGGACCAGCAAACATAGCTTCCAATAAAATAACACCACCAACAGCTATGGCTGCCATAGTTCCAATTTCTTTACTTCCAGTAGAAACATTTATAATAACTACCATTAAAAAGAAAGTTAAAAGAAATTCTAAAATTGCAGCTTTATAAGGAGGAAAACCGGTAGCAGGTGTTGTTTCTCCTAAAAATTGGCTTTCGGGAAATAAAAACCATAAAATAAAACAGGCTAAAATAGCGCCAATGGCTTGTGCTACAATATATTTGGGAACTAAATTCCATGAAAACTTTTTAGCAAAAGCAAAACCAATAGTAACGGCAGGGTTAAAATGAGCCCCAGAAATTTCACCAAAAGCGTAAATCATAGCCATAACAATAAGTCCCCAAGTTGCAGCTACACCAACATGTGAAATACTTCCGTTTGTAATCTCATTAATTGTCATTGCACCGCAGCCACAGAATACCATAGCGAACGTGCCTAATGTTTCGGCGTAATATTTTTTCATACTGAACTTTTATTTGCGTTAAGGATTGAGGCTCTGTTGGAGCTACTCATAGAGAGCGACTGCCGAAAGCCAGACCCTTTTGGGTAACGCCCAAATTATAGGTGTAAATATACAACCTCTTATTTTAAGCTTTTGTTAACAGTAAAAGATTTTTTGTTCCTTAATTTTATACGATTATAAACAATTAATTGATTAACTAATAAAAAACTTAAAATGAAAAAACTACTATTAATTTTAATGGCATTTACAATGGCTTACTCGGTAAATGCACAGGTTGAAACACCACAACCTAGCCCGTTTACTAAGATTGAACAGAAAGTTGGATTAACTGATGTAACTTTAGAATACTCACGTCCTAATATGCGAGATCGTACTATTTTTGGAGATTTAGTGCCTTATGATAAATTGTGGAGAACAGGGGCAAATGCTAATACTAAAATCACGTTTTCTGATGATGTAGTTATAAATGGAACAACTTTAAAAGCTGGAGAATATGCTATTTTTGCTAAACCTGGAAAAACATCGTGGGAAGTTATTTTTTATTCAGATGCCAGTAATTGGGGTACACCAAGAAATTGGGATGATACTAAAGTTGCAGTAAAAACAACAGCAAAGGTTTATGAAATGCCAATGAAGATAGAAACTTTTACTATTGGTTTTGATGATCTTTCTAATAGTTCGGCAGTTATAGGTATGATATGGGAAAATGTTTATGTAGGTGTTAAATTTGAAGTGCCAACGGATGAGGCCGTAGTTGCAAGTATTAAGAAAGCAATGAATGGACCTGGTGCTAATGATTATTTTTCGGCAGCTGTTTATTATTTACAAGAAGGAAAGGATATTGCTAAAGCAAAAAAATGGATTGATAAAGCGGTAGACATGACTAAAGATAAACCACGTTTTTGGTATTTAAGACAACAGTCTTTAATTCATGCAAAAGCTGGTGATAAAGCTGGTGCAGTTAAAGCTGCAAAAGCTTCTTTAGCTGGTGCTGAAAAAGCTGGGAATGCTGATTATGTAAAAATGAATAAAGAATCGCTTGCTGAATGGGGAGCGATGTAAATTAAGACTTCTTAGATTATTAGAATTTCTAAAAAAGCGCAACTATTAAAAGTTGCGCTTTTTTATGATTTAGTAATTAAGGTTGATAATACGTCTAACATTATCAAGAGTTTGTATAAGCTGTTTGCTAAACTGAAACGTCATGATATCGCTTTCTGTTTTTTGCTCTCTAAGCAGGTTATTAAAATGAATGATTTCGTAATTGTAACCAATAGTATTGTAATTAAAATTGACAGTCTCCTCTTTTCCATCTAAAGATATTATTGTAACTGTAGTTGGGCAATGAAATTGAGTGTTAATTTTAATGGTCCCCTTTTCGCAATAAAAAATGGCTTCCGTAGGCGTGTTTTCTAAAAAAGAACTTTTTAAAAATGCTGTAACATCGTGATTATGATTAAATACCATTGTGCAGCTTGAATCTACTTCTGTTGCTTCAAATGTTGCTAAGGCTTTAATGTTTTTAGGTTTTCCTAAAGTAGATAAAGCCGTAAAAATAGGATAGATACCAATATCTAAAAGGCTACCACCACCTAAAGGTTTTTTCCAAACCCGAGATGTTTTGCTGTGATTAGATTTAAAACCAAAATCGGCTTCTAGCTTTTTTATATTACCATATGTTTTATTTTTTAATTCTTTTAAAACAAATTGGTAGTGTGGTAAAAAATATGTCCACAGCGCTTCCATAAGAAGCACGTTCTTTTCTTTGGCTTTAGCAATCATTACATCAACTTCCTCGCTATTCATAGCAAAAGGCTTTTCGCATAAAACAGCGATGCCTTGTTCCAAACATAAAAGCGTGTGTGTTTTATGAAATACATGAGGTGTTGCAATGTATACAGCGTCAATATTTGGGTCTTTCGCTAAGGCTTCGTAGTTGTTATAAGCTTTAGAGACATTATATTTTGAAGCAAATGCATTAGCGTTTTCTTGACTTCGTGAAGCAACTGCGTATAATTTGCAGTTTTCGACAGTTAACAAATCTTGAGCAAATTTATTTGCAATGTTACCTAAACCTATAATTCCCCAATTAATAATTTTATTATGCAATTTTTTTGTCATTTTTTGATAGTAATTGTAAAATGCAAGCGATGGCTATAACTAATACACAACCAACAAGATTAAGCCATAGATATGGAAGGTTTATAATGTTGTTCTCGTCAAGAAAGTATAAAGAAATAACAATTATTTGAGTTATAATTGCTGCAATAAAAACAGCGTTTCCTTTTATGAATTTAAAGAAAAAGGCTAATAAAAAAACACCTAAAACGTTACCATAAAAAATAGACCCAATAATATTTACTAACTGTATTAAATTTTCTGCAAGGTTAGCAAAACAAGCAATAATTATAGCAACAACGCCCCAAACGAGTGTGAATACTTTTGTCGCTTTTACCATGTGATTTTCATCTTTCTCTTCTTTAAGATTTCTACCATATAAATCTATAGAAGTTATGGTAGCTAAAGCATTTATCTCAGATGCGGTTGAAGACATAGCTGCTGAAAGTATTACAGCAAGTAATAAGCCAATAAGTCCTTTAGGAAGATGTTTAAGGATAAAAGTGATAAACATATAATCTCTATCATTGGTATTGGTATCTTTTGCAGATTCTTTATACCAATTCTTTATTTCTTCTTCCTTTTCTTTATAAAGGTCACTGTCTTTATTGCTCTTTAAAGTTAACAGCTCTTTGTTTAGCCTGTCATATTTATTGGCATAAGCGGTGTCAATCGCTCTTTTAATTAAATATTTTGACTCTAAACGATGTGTTTTCTCGACGCTATCTAATACAAATAATTCTTGACGTAAATTGTCATCATCATTTTTTGAGAGTTGTATGCTTAATGCTTTCTTTTCATTGAAAAGATTATTTTGTTTTTCTTGAAGACTTTGATATTGTTGCGAATATTCTGAAGCTAAGACTTTTTCGGTTGATGAATCAATAAAATTTAACGGAGCAGGATTAAATTGATAAAACACAAATACCATAACGCCAACCAATAAAATAAAGAATTGCATTGGCACTTTTAACAAGCCATTAAAAATTAAACCCATTTGCATTTCTTTCATTGACTTACCTGAGAGATAACGTTGTACTTGACTTTGATCGGTTCCAAAATAAGCAAGTGCAAGAAAAGTTCCACCAATTAAGCCAGTCCAAACTGTATATCTATTTTCTAAATCAAACGAGAAATCTAAAACCTCCATTCTCCCATTTGCACCAGCAATATCAAGAGCTTTTGTAAACGAAACATCATCTGGAATTAGGTTTAAAATTATAAACAAAGCGGCAAGCATACCAGCAAAAATGACAAACATTTGCTGCTTTTGCGTAACAGTAACGGCTTTGGTTCCGCCAGAAACGGTATAAATAATTACTAAAACACCAATAGAAATATTAAGATAAGTGATAGGCCACCCTAAAACTACAGATAAAATTATAGCAGGAGCAAAAATGGTAATTCCTGCTGCTAAACCACGTTGAATTAAAAACAAAATAGCCGTTAGACTTCTAGTTTTTAAGTCGAAGCGATTTTCTAAAAATTCATAAGCTGTATAAACTTTTAAGCGATGGTATAAAGGAATGAAAACTAAACATATAATTACCATAGCAATAGGCAATCCAAAGTAAAATTGCACAAACCCCATACCGTCTGAAAAAGCTTGCCCTGTAGTCGACAAAAACGTTATAGCACTGGCTTGAGTTGCCATTACAGACAAGCCAATGGTCCACCATTTTGTTGTATTACCACCTTTCACATAATCTTGTACACTTTTACTGCCTCTAGTTTTCCAGGTACCATAACCAACTATAGTAAGTAACGTAACTATTAAAACTACCCAATCAATCCAATTTAATGTCTGCATATTAAAAAATTTGCATGATTAGATAAAACACTAAAATATAGATGGCATTGGCTATTAAAACTATAGAGTATAGTTTTAGCCAAGGTTGTTTTTGCGGTTTGTCTTTAGTCATAAATTAATCATTTAGTTTGGCTTCTAGTTTTAAATCTTCTTTTCCTATCGATAGCATATTTGCAAATAATCGGTAAGCACCAGAAACACCTTCAGGAAACTCTCTAAAGAAGCTTAAACCAGTATATATGTAATGACCCTTTCCGTATTTAGCAACTAATAAGCTTCCGTTTTTTGGTGTTTCTCCTTTATCGTTCATAGATAATATAGGAGAAAACTCATCTGACCATTCATTTGGAAAGTATAAACCGCGCTCTTGTGTCCAGCCTTCAAAATCTTGTTTAGTAATTTTGTTAGGGTAATTAAGAATAGGGTGTTCTGGGTTTAAAAATCGAACTTCAGCATTTTCATTGGTTACGCGGTCTCTAGATAATTTTAAATCATAAGGTGCTAAGACTTCAGTTTTTAAACGATAATTGGTATTGTATTGCACAATCATATTACCACCCTCTTTTACAAAATCAAACAATTGTTGTTGTTTATACTGTAATTCGTCAAGCACGTTATATGCCCTTATACCAACTACAACTGCGTCAAATCTACTTAATGTTTCTGAATCTATTTCATCTGTTGTTATAACGCGAACATTATACCCAATTTGCTGTAAACTTTCTGGAACAACGTCGCCAGCACCTTGAATATACCCAATATTTTTGCCTTTCTTTTTAATATTTAAACGTACAATTTTGCTCTCACTAGGAAGCAAAACTGTTTGAAACGGAATATGTTCGTAGCCAATTTCTATAAGTTCTTTGGAGTATTTATCTTCATTAACAGTGACTATAGGCCCTATATAGCCTTCACTCTCATTTTTAGGAGGTATGATGGTAAAAACAAGTGTTTGCTCTTCCCCTTTATGGGCAATCGAAACTTTTTGATTTTTTGGATAAACATTCCAGTTGTTTGGAAGACAAACTTCAGCAAAGCCTTCAAGGTTATCTTTACCAGCTTTGACTACTACAGTAATATCTCGTTGTTTATCATTTTCAAAAATGATGACTTTTTCGGTGATTTTTGCAGCTGCTTCTGGAATAACCTCAAAAGGTTTGTATAGTTCTCCTTTTTCTGGTTTTGAGTATCTGTGTACTATTGCTTTTGTTATGGTTAGCGGTACATTGTTTATTAAAAGATTGAAATCAACATTATAACGCCTAGGTGTTTCAGCTAAACCAATTAGGTCTGTATTATTAACTTTATACATGCCTAAAGTTCCTTTTTCACTTAACCAATAAGGCGTGGTGGGATTTTCATTTGCACTAATTTTTATAACTTCTTTAAAAGTATACTTTACATTATTTTTTAATACTATGTTTTTTGAAATATTTAAATTGTTGGTGTTGTTTAAACTTACTAAGCTTATTGATAAATCACTTCTATTAAGTGCTTCTATGTTAATATTTATATTTTCGTTAGAAGTTGCCCAATTTGTATCTGCTGAAGCCTCTAAATACAAACCGGCACACATTTCAATAATAGCTTTTAACTCTTTTGTTTTTTGAGTTTTCCAATGTTTATCTTCTATATTTTGAAGTAATTGAAAAGCTTTCAGTAATTGTGGAATATGTTGCGATGGGTTTTTAAAATTGAAGTTGTTTTCTACATTATATAAAATATCCCCAATAGCTTTTCCTCCTTTAATACGATTCCAAGAAGTATCAATACCAGCAAAAATATTTTTACTTCCTGCTAATGGATCACCTTTTAAAAATTCAATATATTCTTGTTGAGAACCACGCTGCGATAAACGCCCAAAACCTTGACATAGATGTTGGCTACTCGCTAAAGCTGCAACTTCATTATTTGACAAACCTTTAAGGGGATAATAAGTGCCAATATCAAAATGAAGCATATTACTTTTGTCAATTTTATCAAAATTTTCTCTACTACCATATCGCCACCAACTTGTGTTATAAAATAGGCGTTTTGGTTGCCAGATGCCTACATTTTTTACCAAATCTGGGTATGCAGATTTGTTGTTTGCTAAATCGAAAGCCTCCATGCTTAACATAGCAGAAGTTGTATGATGCCCGTGAGTTCTACCTGGTGTTCTATGATCAAATCGATTAATAATAACATCAGGCTTAAATTTTCTAATGGCTAAAACTACATCGCTTAAAACTTCATTCTTATTCCAAATGGTTAAGGTTTCATCTGGATGTTTAGAATATCCGAAATCGTTAGCTCTAGTAAAAAATTGTTCGCCACCATCAACACGTCTTGCAGCAAGCAATTCTTGAGTACGTATAACGCCTAAAAGCTCTCTAAGTTCTGGGCCAATTAGGTTTTGCCCGCCATCTCCTCTTGTAAGGGATAAATAGCCAGTTCGTGCTTTTACATGATTTGACATATATGAAATAAGCCGTGTGTTTTCGTCATCAGGATGTGCAGCAACATATAAAACTGAACCTAAAAAATTTAGCTTTTGAATAGATTCGTAAATCTGCGATGATGAAGGTGTTTTGGGTTTTTGGGCTTGTATATTTAAAAAAGAAACAAGCACTATAAGTATAGAAAGTAGATATTTCCGCATGATTATTTTAGTTAGCTAAAAACCAAATATAGCAAAGTAAAATAGCCAAAAGGTAGCTTTTAATGTTTCTTTAACTTATGATTAAAAGTTTTTACTTTTTATTTATCAAAAGCATCTTTTTCGATTAAGGTAACTGCCTTTTGTAGAAGTAAATTGTTTGGATAAGTAATTAAATCGCCATTGTCTTGTCTTAAATGAATTTGGAATGAACGTATATCTTCGATAAGTGCTTCTATTTCATGGTCTTTATCATGAATTTTAATTTTGTCACCTATTTTGTATGGGAAAGAAAAAAACATAATAATGCCTGACGTTACATTACTTAAAATCGACCAATTTGCAAATAAAGTAATACCTAAAATTGCAAATACAGAGGAAAAAACAACTACTAAATCATCAATATTAACACCAAAAATAAACCCAATGATAAGTAGTGTTATAAATAAAAAAGAGATAGTAAAATAACGACCAACTAACCTAGCACGACTAGTAAGTATTTTTTTTGATTTACCTATAGTTCTAACTATAAGCCTAGCAATTAACTGAAGAATAAAAAAAACTCCAAAAACTATAGATGAGTTTATAATTTCACTGTTATAGGTATCGAAAAAAATTGCCATAAGTTTTGTGTTAAAACTTATGGCAAAGATACAAGAACTATTGCAATTCTAGTGCTTCACGTAAAACTTCGTCTTCATTTTTATTCTTTCCCCAATATGCAGATTTGATAGCTTTTAATTTTGTTGCTTTTGTAGTTAAAGTTTTAGCGTTTTTGCCAAAACCGCTTTTAAAAGTTTCTTCCCACCCCAATATATCGTAAGGAAAACTGGCATTAAATCTTATTACTAAACTTCTATTTAATTCTGGGTAATCAATTGAATATGTATCGTTTAATAAAGTAACTTTAGCATTGTAAGCTTTTAGTTTAACATGCCTTAATCGACCATATTCAAATGATGGAATGATTTTTAAGTTCCCAGTTGGTAGCGATTTTGGGTTGATACGTAATTGCGTCCATAATTCATTTTCTAAAACAGCTTTGTCTAATTTAAAATTTTGATCCCCTTCACTTTCAAAATAGGAATATGAAGTGATTTCAAATTCATCTTTATTATTTAATTGTGTAAAAACATGTCCGCACCATTCTTGCATAGAGCTAGTTACTTTTATAGCGTGTTGGTTATTTGAAACAGGATAAAAAGTACTTTGCATTATAGAATACGGATACAAGCCTGTATTAAATTTCTTAGTAGCATTTAATTTTAAAACGGAAACATTATTGGGATTTTGATTATCGGCTTTAACTTGCTTTTTAGGAAGAAAATCTTCAGTAACATAAATTAAAACAGCTTTACCCTCTCTAATTTCTCCATAACGCGCTTGTTCCAATTTATAAGAGGTAATTTCTGCTTTACCAGCATACCAATATGCTTTAAATTCTTGTGATGGTTCTTTAAAATCTATAGGAGTATTTTCAATTACTTTAACTTCTGAATTTAGAGCTAATTTGTCTTTTTTCTGATCACTTTTGCAAGAACAAACTAGTGTTAAAACTCCAAGAACTAGCCAGAAAGGTGTTTTTATATTTATTGAATGCTTCATTACGATAAAATTTATAGATAGCTAAATTTACAAATTTATGAAGCGTCTACAATATCATTTAACGTTTTATATACAGCATGAATTGGTAAGCCCATAACATTAAAATAAGAACCTTCAATTTTTGTAACCCCTATTTGACCAATCCAATCTTGAATACCGTAAGCTCCAGCTTTATCAAACGGTTTGTAGTTTTTTACGTAGAAATTAATTTCATCTTCAGATAATTTCTTAAAAGTTACTTTGGTAATGTTATGTATGGTTTTTTCGAAAGATGTAGTAGTAAAGCAAACCGATGTTATTACTTCGTGAGTAACGTTGCTTAACATTTTTAAAATAGTAAAAGCTTCATCGTCGTTTCTGGGTTTGCCTAAAGCTTTGTTGTTGTGCCAAACAATAGTATCACTTGTAATAAGGATGTCCTTAGGTTTTAACTCTGTTTTAAACGGAAGCGCTTTTAATTGTGCTAAATAATTGCTGATTTCGAAATGGGTTAATCGCGGCGGATATTCTTCTTTTACAGGTTTTAGCCTAATTTCGAAATCTAAACCTAAATTTTTAAAAAACTCTTGACGCCTAGGAGAACCAGAAGCTAATATAATATGGTGTTTTTTTAGTTTTTGGTTTAGCATTTTATTTTATTAATTTAATTAGAGTTTTACCATAGTATAAAACTCCAACTGAAAATATTAAGCAAAGATATATGCCCGTACGAATACTTACTAATAAACCTTCTTTTAATCCTTGTGCTATCATTAGTATAACAATATAAACTAAAAAACCAGATCCAAATTTTAACATTCTTTCAAGTGGATTCATTTTTTGTGTAAATAGAACAATAAAAAAAGGAATGAAAAAACTTAATAAGAGTGCTCCAATTCGACTATTAATATTAGCATTAGAGTCTAAAGTTAGGAATCCAATAATTGACATCAGAAGTAAATTTAATAGAATAAGAAAGGCTCCATCAATAATAAATGTTCCAATGGATTCACTTGATTTTGGTTTAGCTTTATTTGTAAAATAAGTGCTCTCTATTTGAAGTGCATCACAGATTAAATCTAATGTTTTTCCTCTGGGTTCATTTTCATTATTTTCAATTCTTTGAATTGTTCTTAAGTTAATTTTTGATAGCTCAGCCAATTCTTCTTGGGTTAACCCTCTTGATTTTCGGATTTCGAAAATTTTATTTCCGATTGAATTCATAATAAATAATTTTTATCAAAGTTATTCAGAAAACGAAAGTTTGATAGCGGTTTTCTATGGACATTTATACGACATTTTATTTTGTCGTTTAAATATCAAGAGATTTCTAAACCTTAACTAAGGTTAAATAAAGCTATATAAAAGTAAGGAAAGCATTCCAAAAAACATCACTAATTTCAATATGTTACTAATATGATGATAATCCTTTTTTGTTTTAGCATTAAATGATTTGATACTTATATAAAGTAATGGCGCAATAATAAAAACTAAAAAAAAGATAACTGCTATTTGGTTTTTGTATAACGAATTGATAACATAATAAGACACTGCTAAAAGCGGAATAAGTGATAAAAAAAATAGGATGTTTTTGGCACGTTCTCGCCCAATTATTATAGGAAGCGTTCTCATACCTGCTTTATAATCACCATCAATATCTTCAATATCTTTAGAAATTTCACGAATAAGGTTTATTATAAAAGCGAATACAGAGTAATCTAAAATTATTTTAAAAAAGGTATAAAGTGTTTGTCTATTTTCTGTAGTTATTACTGGTAACAATTCAAATATACCAACAACAATAATGCTTAATGCAACCAATAGGGATATAATTATATTGCCAATTAAAAATGTTTGCTTTAGGTAGGAAGCATAAACATAAAGAAGCGCAGAAATAATTACAAATATTGAGAAAAACCCGCTTCTTCCAACAGATTGTGATAAGTAATACCCTAAACCAACACCAATTACATTTAAAATAATAAAAAGATTATATGCTGTTTTTTCTGAGATCGATTTTCCAATAATTATTTTATCAGGCTTGTTTACAAAATCGGTTTCAACATCATAAATATCATTAATAACATTACCAGCGGCTGCAATACAAATGGTAGCTAAAATTAAAATTAAAATTTGTAGTGTGGTTAATCCAAAATTCACTCCAAATGATTCTAAAAAAGCATATTTTACTAATAGTTGCACTAGTGCAATCATCAATAAATTTTTCCAACGTATAAGGTTTAAAAAGTTCAATAGCAATATTATAAATAAGGTTTGGTTCTATTATTAACGGCATGTATAAGGTACTCTCGAAAGGTTATAACAATGATAAAAAGCACTAAAAGGGTTAATACTAAGGCTTGAATATATCTTCTTTTTTCATTTTTTCTAATCTTATTTTTAATGATTTCTCTTTCTTTTTTGGTTAACTTTTTATGAGAAAAATTAAGTTTAAAATGAAAATGAGTTTCTTCGTTGAGTTTATTTTTTAAAGTAGAAAACGCTTTATTGGTTTTTTGATTAAATACACTGTGATTGTTTCCAAAGCCAATATAACCAAATCCTATATTATGTCTTCTTTTGTTTCTAGCCAATATTTAATCGTATTTAGCACTAAAGTTACCATTCCATTTGCCTTGCACTTTTAGTACTTGTTCAATAACATCTCGTGCAGCTCCTTTACCTCCTTTTTTATGCGAAATGTACTTTGAAATGTTTTTTATTTCTGGTACGGCATCTTGTGGGCAACAAGGTAAGCCAATTTGCTTCATTATAGGAAAATCTGGGATATCATCTCCCATATATAATACATTTTCAGATTTAATCCCTTTTTTGTCAAAGTAGTCTTTAAGTTGCTCAATTTTATTATGGGCTCCTAAATATATATCCTTTATTCCTAAACCTTTTAGCCGTATGCGTACACCTTCGTTTGAGCCTCCAGAGATTATACAAACATTAAATCCGGCGTCTACTGCAGTTTTTAGCGCATAACCATCTTTTATATTCATTTTGCGTAGTAATTCGCCAGTACTAGTAACTGTAACCGTTCCGTCTGTAAGCACACCGTCAACATCAAAAATAAATGTGGTAATATGTTCTAAGTATTCTTTATAGCTTTTTTCTTCCATGTGTTTGCTGTATTGAACTAGTTAACAATTCGTAAATGTCTTTATGTTGCTTGTTTTCTAATTGCTTTAGCTGCTTTTTTATAGTTTTTTTATCATGACGTTTTGCTGGACCTGTTTGTGCCATGTATGGTGATAGCTCTTGAACTTTTTTTGCTGTTTCAAGAATTAATGGTTTTAATAAATCAAATTCAGCACCTTCACTTTCGGTTATCTCATGTCCAATTCTATATAATTGATTTGTAAAATTGTTTACAAAAACAGCGGCTAAATGTAATACGCGACGCTGATCGCTGTTAACTTTTTTTGTTGGACTCCCTATGGATAGTGCTAAGTTTTTAAGAAGATTATAATGTTCGCCTCCACCAATAGTTTCTATGCAAACTGGTACGTTTGCAAAATCCATTTCAGCATCTTTACTAAAGGTTTGTAATGGATAAAAAACGCCACGTTTTTGTTTTTTGTCAATATCATAAATACTTACACTACCAGATGTATGCACAACTAATCTGTTTTCAAAAGGGAGTTGTTCTGATAGCTCTGCAATGGCATCATCACTAACAGCAATAATATATATATCAGCGTCTTTTAAAAGAGATAGATTATCAATAATTTCAACTTCATTTTTGTAAGAATTGATGGAGTTTAAGTTTCTGTTAAACCATTGGTTTACAGTTATGCTATTCGCTTTGCTAAAAGCTTTAAATAGGTGAGTGGCTACATTGCCAGCGCCAATAATTACTACTGAAATCATACCGCTAAAATAAGTAAGTATTGTATCATATAAAAGACTTATGCCTTATCTTTGTCTACTATGAATAAAAAAGATATTAAAACCAGAGATGATGTTTTTTTATTAGTATCCTCATTCTACAAAAAAGTTAGGAAGGATGCTGTTTTGGGACCTTTTTTTAACGATATAATTGAAGATTGGGATTCACATTTAGAAAGATTAACTACGTTTTGGGAGTCAAGTTTGTTTTTAAAAACTAGATATATAGGAGACCCTTTGGAAGCTCATGTAAAAGTGGATAAAAATAATAACAATAGTATTACAGAATTGCATTTTGGGCTTTGGTTAAATATTTGGTTTCAAACTATAGATGAACTTTTTGAAGGTGATTATGCAGAGAATGCTAAAAGACGCGCCAGAAAAATGGGGACTTTTTTATATTTAAAAATATTTGAAGCAAGACAATCTTAATAGTCAAGTTTCAGAACAAGTCTCAAGTATATAATTATTAATGAATTTGTATTAAGTCTTTCAAATTTTAACATAGCAAAATCAACTAAAATCCTTAAATTTGCACGACCTAAAAAAGGGTTGTTATTATGCAAGATAAACTCGCCAAAATTCTTTTCTCTACTAGACTTACTGCTGTTTTATTTATTGCCTTTGCTGCTGCCATGGCAACGGGAACATTTTTAGATGCAGGACAAGAAACATCTCCAACACCTTATACAAGAAATTTAATTTATAATGCTTGGTGGTTTGAAGCTATTATGGTGTTTTTTGTAATAAATTTTACAGGAAACATTTTTCGTTTCAGATTGTATAAAAAAGAGAAATGGGCAACTTTAGTATTACACTTAGCTTTCATTTTTATTTTATTAGGTGCTTTTATTACCCGCTATGTGAGTTTTGAAGGTATGATGGCAATTAGAGAAGGAGAAACAGAAAACACTTTTCTTTCCCAAGAAACATACATAACAGGAACAATTGTTGGAGATTATGAAATTAATGGACAGTTACAACAACGTTATGTTGAAAATGAAGTAGATTTTTCGTCACGCCTAAATAATAGCTTAAAAATCGAAACAGATTACAATAAACAACCGGTAACTATAGAATTGGAAAAGTTTATAGCTCATGTTGAAGAAGATATTGTACCAAGTAATGATGGAGAAGCTTATTTAAAAATTGTTGAAGGAAGTGGTGCTGGATCACATAATCATTTTTTAAAAGAAGGAAAACAAGCAAGTATTCATAATGTTATTTTTACTTTAAATAATCCAGCTAAAGGAGCCATAAATATTACTTATTCAAAAGATTCTCTTACCATTCAATCTCCTTTTGAAGGTGAATATATGACTATGGCAACACAAGCTCGGGGTAAATTGATAAAAGATAGTTTACAGCCATTAATATTGCGTTCGCTTTATAGAATTGGGAATATGCAAATGGTGTTTCCTAAACCCGTTGTAAAAGGTACATTTGACGTTGTTGAAAAACCAATAATACTACAAAGTAAGAATGATGTGGATGGTGTTGTGCTTAAAGTTTCGGCAAATAACGAGACTAAAAGTATTGGTTTATTGGGAGGTAAAGGGTCTAGCGGTGGTTTTAAAAAAATAAAAGTTGGCGGTTTAGATTTTGCTTTTAAGTATGGTTCAAAAGTGTTGGAGTTGCCATTTCAAATAAAGTTAAATGATTTTGAAGCAGAGCGCTATCCTGGAACAGACAAAGGATATTCAGCTTTTTCTAGTCAAGTTACTGTCTTAGATGAGGAAAAAGGGGATTATGATTATAAAATATTTATGAATAATATTTTAGATCATCGAGGATATCGATTTTTCCAATCGAGTTTTGATGCAGATGAAAAGGGTACTATACTATCTGTAAACCATGATTATTGGGGAACTTTAATAACCTATATAGGTTATTTTATGCTCTACTTTGGTATGATGGCTATTTTATTTGCCAAAGGCTCTCGTTTTGGAGACTTAAAGCGTCAATTAGAAAAAGTTAAGGCTAAAAAAGCAAAATTGTTATCAATAATGTTTTTATGTTTTGGTTTAAATGCATTTTCACAACAGCATTCTGAGGATGATGGACACGATCACTCTAGACCATCTAAAACTCAAATAGACTCAATTATAAAGGCTAACATAACTCCAAAGTCACATACTGATGAATTTGGGCATTTAGTTATTCAAGATCTTAGCGGGCGTATGATGCCTGTAAACACTTATGCATCAGAGATGCTTCGTAAGTTAAGTAAAAGTGATACTTATGAAGATTTTGATGCTAATCAAGTTTATTTATCCATACAAGAAAGTCCTTTGCTCTGGTATAATGTACCCATTATTTATATAAAACTAAAAAAGGGAGATTCTATAAGGAAGCTAATCGGCATAAATAAAGAAGAAAAATACGCTACACTAGCAGACTTTTTTACCGTAAGAGGTGAGTATAAATTAGCACCTTATCTTGATGAAGCCTATAAAGCACAAGTGCCAAATGGTTTTCAAAAAGAGTTTAAAGAAGCCGATCAGCGCGTTAGTTTGTTATATAATGCAGTTGAAGGTATGTCTTTAAAAATATTCCCGATACCTAATGATGAAAATAACAAATGGATTTCTGCTTACGACTATAGAATAGATAAAGAAGTAAATAATAAAATTGAAGATTCACTTTATAGGAATTTTGTAAAAAATGGATTTAGAGCTTATCTATACACGCTTAATAAATCTAAACAGTCAAATGATTTCTCTGAAGCTTCAAAACTTTTAGCAGCATTTAAAAAAACACAACAGCAATACGGAGCTGAGGTTATGTTGAGCGATGATAAAGTTAAAACAGAAGTTTTATACAATAAGTATGATATTTTTAAGAAGCTTTTTAGCTGGTATATGTATGCTGGTAGTTTGTTGTTTGTTCTGCTGATTGTTCAAATTTTTAATGATAAAAGAAAGCTTATTAATGTTTCTGTTACAGTTTTTAAATTTATCATTTTTGGACTGTTTTTATTGCACACAGCAGGATTGATTGTTCGTTGGTATATTTCTGGTCATGCTCCATGGAGTGATGCCTATGAATCGATGATTTATGTAGCTTGGTCTACCATGTTGTTTGGGTTTATTGTAGGTATAAGTAAGAAAAAGGAGAAGATTGATAAGGATGATATTTCTGGAGTTGTGTTGGCCGTTTTAGGAAAAAGAAATAATTCTGATTTAACCATTGCGGCGGGAGCATTTATAACATCAATGATTTTAATGATTGCACATTGGAATTGGATGGATCCAGCTATTGCAAATTTACAACCAGTTTTGAATAGTTATTGGCTTATGATTCATGTTGCAGTAATTGTGGCAAGTTACGGTCCTTTTGCATTAGGTATGATTTTAGGAGTTGTTTCATTGTTGTTAATGATTTTTACAACAAAAGAAAACAAAGTAAAAATGGACCTCAATATCAAGGAACTTACTATAATTACCGAAATGGCATTAACAGTAGGTTTAGTTATGTTAACAATAGGAAACTTTTTAGGTGGCATGTGGGCGAATGAAAGTTGGGGGCGCTATTGGGGATGGGATCCAAAAGAAACTTGGGCACTTATAAGTATTATGATTTATGCCTTTGTATTACATATGCGACTAATTCCTGGGTTACGTGGGAGATGGCTTTTCAATTTAATGTCAATAGTAGCTTTTGCTAGTATTTTAATGACGTACTTTGGAGTGAACTTTTATTTGGCAGGATTACATTCTTACGCTAGTGGAGACCAAATAGTAAGTGTTAAATTTATAGGTATTGCTTGTGCAATTGTTGCTGTTTTAGGATTTTTCGCTTATCGAGGTTATGCTAAGTATTACAAAAAGTAAAAAAATGGCTGATTTAAATGATAAGTTAAAGCTATTATTAGATTCTGGATTCGAAAGTATTTCCAGATATTCTGAGGCTGGAATGTCTCATAATATTTCTCCTGAAAAATGGTCTAAAAAAGAAATATTAGGACATCTGGTAGATTCTGGTATTAATAACCTTCAGCGTTTTACAGAGATTCAATTTGAGAGTAAACCATATAAAATTCGAACATATAATCAAAATAAACTGGTAAAATCTAACGATTACCAAAATATAGATTCTAAGGCCATTTTGACTTTATGGAAATCTATCAATGATCAAATCCTCCATTTAATAAAAATTCAAACTTCTGAAACTCTGAACTATGAAATTATTTTAGTAGATGGAAATGTCTCTGATTTGAAATTTTTAATGGAAGATTATGTAAATCATTTAGAACATCATTTAAATCAAATAATTGATTGATTTAATTTTATAAAAACATAGTTTAGTTCGCTTCAGTAATATCATCAATAATCATTTTTTGATATTCTCTTGGAGTTTTTTGAGTTTCTTTTTTAAAAGCACTATAAAAAGCTGAGGGTGTTTTAAACCCAGAATCAAATGCTAAGTTTTCAATTTTATCGTTCTTGTATTTTGGGTCTATTAATTTATCCTTTATATCTTTTATTCTAAAGCTATTAATTGTTTCTGGGAAGGACTTGTTGTAAACACTTTTAGTAACCTTCGAAATAATATACGTAGGTAAATCAATTGTTTCAGAAAACTTCACTAGAGTTATAGCAGGTTCTAAGTAAGATTTGTCAACTTCCAGAGCCTTCACTACTTGATTTATTTGCTTTTCAGAAACAATTATTCTATTTGTTTTTTTTATTAAAACAGGAGATTTTAACGCATAAAAAAATAGTATATATATTATTAGAGAAGCTATTGCCGTACCTATTGTATAGTATAGCATAGACCCTCCCCAATGTTGAAATGTAAAAGCACCAATTAACGCTATTATAGCGTAAAAAAGTGTTTTGTGCCATATGGTTATTAATTCAACATAATTTTTGTTAAAAAGGAATTTAGGACCTATATATATAGTATATAAAGACATACTTAACAGCGCTGACAAATAAAATTTGCCATCATATCCATTTATTAGGTTTATGAGAATAAAACCTAAAATTGGGTAAGCAAAATGAAGCATGTGTTTAGTACTAAAACCACTTTTCATTATAGAGTTTTTAAAGTATAATAATAGTAAAGGACCTATAGAAGAAAAACCAAGAAAACCCAATGCTACACCAATTGTATCTATACCTGAAAAAACATAATAAATGATAGACTTTGAAATTCTTAAAGCTATAGCAAGAAAGAATAAACCCAAAATAATATCATGAAATGGGTTTTCTTTTCTAATAAATAGAAAATATAATATCAAAAAAATACATGTTGCTACCGAAATACTAGAAAAGATAGTTAAGGCTATTTCCATTAATGTTTTATGTTTTTACACAAATATCAAAATAAAGTTAGTTCATTTTGTTAAAATCCCCTTAAAACATCTCCATATTTCTAGAATCAGAACAAAAAAAGCTTCATAGACTTATAGTTTTGCTCTAATCAATTAAAAAACGAACAGTTATGACTAACTACTTTATGACAAAGAAGAACTTTTATTTAGTAATGGCATTATTTATTTCAATGACATCATTTGGTCAATTTCACACATTAAATTTTCCAAAAGCAAGTCCTAAAGTAGTAGAAAGTCAAAAACTAGGTGTTACAAAAATCACAATTAATTATAGTAGCCCTAGTCTACGAGGTAGAGATGTATGGAGTAATCCTAATATTATACCCCAAAAAGGTAAGCCATTTCCGTGGAGAGCAGGGGCGGATATGGCTACCACAATTAATTTTACCACTGATGTTACAATTGAAGGGAAATTACTAAAGGCTGGAACTTATGCTTTTTATGTCATTCCTGAGAATGATATGTATACATTATTGTTTGCGCATAATTATAACCAATGGGGGAGTTATTACTTAAATATTGATGAGGATGTTTCTTTAAAAGTAATGGTAAAATCTATCGCTTGTGAAAAATCTGAGCAATTAGATTTTGAATTTTTAAATAGAACTGAAAATGGATTAATGATTGGCCTAGAATGGGGAGAAAAGCGTATTCCATTTAAAGTTGAAGTAGATTTAAATAAAACTGTTGTAGAAAGTTTTAGAAGTGAATTACGAGGCATTAATACATACCATTGGCAAGCTTGGAATGATGCTGCCCGTTGGTGCTTAAATCATAACACAAATCTGGAGGAAGCTCTTGTTTGGGTTAACCATTCTATAAATGGAGGGTATGGCGGTTTTGCTGCTCATAAAGACATTAGAAACCTAGTGACTAAAATTAACTTATTAGTTAAATTGAATAAAGTTGAAGACTTAGATGAGACTATTAACGATGCATCAGAAATAATAAAGCAGGACTGGGAAGCTAGTTATTTTGCTCAGGTTTTAAATGTAAATAAATTGTATGGTAGAGCCTTAGATTTTTCTAATATGCATTTAAAAGATTTCTCTAAAACATGGTCTATACATTTAAATAAAGGAGTTTCTCATTACTTTTTAGGTAATCAAAAGGAGGCTATTAAAGCTGCTGAAAAATCGCTATCATTGGCTCCAGATGTTAGAAAAAATAGAATAAAACAAATTATTAGTGAATTTAAAAGCAAGTCATATAAGATTCCTGTTGGTTAGTCAATTATACTAATAACCTAAAAATAAAATCGATGTTTTTAAATTGGCTTTTATTCAATTAATGCTAAAACATATTCATAGCCAATTCCAAATAAAATAGCCAAACCAAAACTTAATAAGCTACCTATAAGAATATATTCTGTTAATTTTCGATCTTTTGCTTTTGATAAATCTCCAAAACGAAATACCGATTTTGCCGCTAATAAAAAACCAATACCTTCCCAATGTTGCGTAATTATAAAGGCGAATACAAATAAGCGTTCTAGCATACCAATATAAGAACCTGCATTTTCTAAGGATTCATCATTACTGTCTTCTTTTAAATACCATTTAGATATAATGGTTCTCATTATTATTGACGACACTACTGTAACACCTAATATACTTGTAACTAATAATAAAAATTTAGGATTATAAAGTGTATCTATACTAAAATCATATGGTTCGTAGATACTAACAACTAAAGCAATCATTATTAAATGTGCTAATTGGTCTAAACCAAAAAGAAGCCTGTTATTAAGCAAAGATTTTAAGTTTAACTTTATAATATCAATAATATAATGTGAAATGATAATAATCAATATACCTAGCCAATACTTAAAATCGATTTGTAGCACCAAAATTAAAGCACACAAATGCACTAAAATATGCCAGTATAAAAACTTTGATTTGTGTTTGTGAGTTTCTTTATGAATTACCCATTTTTGAGGTTGCAATAAAAAATCGCCAATAAAATGGGCTAATATTAATTTAATAAATAAGGTTAGCATAAGGTTTGTATTTGGGTTTTGTAGTGTTGCAGTAGTTTTGAGATTTCATCAAATCCAGCACGTTTAAGACCTTGGCTAATATTGCCTTGGGTTTTACCAAAATAATTTGCAAGTTGCACTTGGTTTAATTCTGGCTTTTCTAGTACTGCCTTAATTAATATAGCAGTTGTTGCTGTCCAGTTATTCATGGTTAATAATGCTAAATCTAGCATAATATTCATTGGCTTATCAAAAGTTTCAAAAGGAGATTTTATAGCAAGAGTTGTTTTTTTTAGCGATTCAAAACATTCTCCAGAATTTATAAAAGCACTTCCATTAGATTCTGTAATTCTTTCAGAAGAATATGTTTTTTCTCCTATACCAATGGCTAGTCTTACATCAATTTTTTCAAATTGTTTTACAGTTGCTTTAATTAACAAGCAAGCTTCTAAAGCCTGCTTTGGATTGACTTCTAATTGAAAACTATCACCCCTATATATTTCCCATGCTAAAGGTGAATTGCCATAACTATTTAAAATAGTTTTAAGCGAATCTAACCATTTCTTTGGAGAGCTCTTTTTAGAATTTATTATATCACCTGTTATTATACTAGTCATAGTTTGGTAAAAGATATAATCAAATGTATTAATTTTTAATCAAGAAAACAAAAATATTAGTTAAAAAGCTAATAATTTAAAATATTAGTTAAAAGGATAATAATTAAAAATATCAGTTAAAAAGGCAATAATTAAAGCATTCTATATGTGTAAACAATTTTTTGTTTTTTGAACTCAGTTTATAAACAAATACCTTTGCTTCATAATTTTTAAAAGAGAAAAAATGAAATTATTTAAAGAGTTTAAAGAGTTTGCTGTAAAAGGTAATATGATGGATATGGCAATTGGTATTATAGTAGGAGCAGCATTTAATAAGGTAATTGATATCATGGTTAAAAAAGTGTTCTTGCCGCCATTATCATTGTTAACAGGAGGTGTAAACTTTAATGATAAACGTATTATACTTAAAGATGCTTTATTAGATTTAGATGGAAAAATTATTACAGATGAAGTTGCTATTGGTTATGGCGCTTTAGGTGAAGCTTTTTTAGATTTTATTATTATAGGGTTTACAGTATTTATAGTAGTTAAGTTTATGAATAAATTACGTAAAAAATCTCAAGACACAAAAGACACTACAGTTGCTACACCAAAAGATATAGAATTACTTTCTAAGTTAACCGACTTAATGGAAGAACAAAACGCTTTGTTAAAATCTAAAAGTTAAATTCGAAATATGTCAAAAGCAGGACGAGAAAAAAACACAAAAAATAAAGCGAAGCACTCTAAGTTAATGACTCAAAAAAAGAATAAAAAAAAGCGAGAAGAGGCATTAAGAAAGGAGCGATTGAAAGCTATTATTAAAAAAACTAAAGAGCAATAAAGTAGTTTTCTATAAGAACGTTTTAATTTCATCAAATCGAATCTCATTAAACTCGGTAATTACTTTGTTTGCAGTAGTGTAATCTTGGTTTTTTGAATGTGCACTATCAAAAGCAATACAAAAAATATTCGCTGCATTAGCTGCCTTTATACCATTAGTAGAATCTTCAATAACAATACATTCCTCTTTTTCAAAACCTGAAGCTTTAGCTGCATTTATAAAAATTTCTGGATGAGGTTTCGAGGCTTTTAAATCGGCACCACTAAGTTTAGAAACAAAATATTTGTCGAGCTCAAAACGAGTAAAAATCCTATTTATATTTGGCATCGAAGCTGAAGATGCTAATACTAGTTTTAATCCGTTGTTATGATAATCTTTTATCAATTCTAAAACACCATCAATTAATTTGAAGCTATCATCATTATCAAATAAATATTTAAAATGTTTGCGTTTTATAGATACTAACTCTTCTGGTGATTGATTAAGGTTAAACGTTTTTTGTAGGTGTTGACAAATTGGTAGCGTTGCTTGCCCTGTGTAAGATTGATAAAGCACATCAGATACATTAATATTTACTTCTTTAAACATGCGATGATAAGCCTTGTGGTGTAAAGGTTCGCTATCAACAATAACACCATCCATATCGAAAATAACAGCTTTTAGCATATCAAAAATTTTTGGCGAAGATATATGTTTCAATAGTAATTCCCCAAACACATTTTGTAGTTTTAAATTAATTTGTCATATTTGTGGTCTTATGATTGTATAATTCGACTTCCGTAGCTGTATCGAGATATTCTCGAACTAAAAAAAAGCTAGATACTCCTGTATTTAGTTAAGTCTATATTTTATATTTTTAAAAATGCAATCAAACAAAATTTCTTTAAAACAATTCATTCAATATTTTAAAATAGCTGTAACAGGCAAAGAGCAAGAGTTTACCACAGGTAGTATTAGAAAGGCAGTTTTTATGCTTTCTATTCCTATGATTTTAGAAATGCTCATGGAATCTATTTTTGCAATAGTAGATATCATGTACGTATCGCAAGTTAGTGTAAATGCTGTTGCTACTATTGGTTTAACCGAGTCGGTTATTACATTGGTATACGCTGTAGCCATTGGATTAAGTATGGCAGCAACTGCAGTTGTAGCAAGACGCGTTGGAGAAACTGACATAAAAGGCGCATCAACTGCGGCGGTTCAAGTTATATTTTTAGGAGTATTTGTAGCTGCAATTATTAGTGTTATTGGCATAATATATCCAAAAGAAATATTAAGCCTTATGGGGGCTGAGCCCGATCTTATTGCTGAAGGTTACGGGTACACCAAAGTACTTTTAGGGGGTAACATAACCATTATGCTGCTCTTTTTAATTAATGCCATTTTTAGAGGTGCTGGCGATGCATCGGTAGCTATGTGGACGTTAATTTTATCAAACGGGTTAAACATTATTTTAGACCCTATATTTATTTTTGGTTTTGGGCCTGTTCCAGCTTATGGTGTTGAAGGCGCTGCAATTGCAACAACTATTGGTCGTGGTACTGCAGTATTATTTCAATTAATTATTTTGTTTTACGGATTTAGTAAAATAAAAATAGCAGTTAAAGATTTAGTGTTACAAGTTGGTGTAATGATTAATTTAATAAAAGTATCATTAGGTGGAATAGGTCAGTTTTTAATTGGAACATCATCTTGGGTGTTTTTAATGCGTATTATGAGTGAGTTTGGTAGCGAAGTTTTAGCAGGTTATACTATTGCCATTCGTGTAATGATGTTTACGCTTATGCCTGCATGGGGAATGAGTAATGCAGCGGCTACCTTAGTTGGGCAAAACTTAGGTGCTAAAAAGCCAGAACGTGCTGAAAAATCGGTTTGGAAAACAGGAAAATATTCTGCCATTTTTATGGGACTTGTATCAGTTATTTATTTAGTATTTGCACCACAAATTATTGTATTATTTAATGCTACGCCAGATGTTGTTAAGTATGGTAGTTTGTGTTTACGTGTAATAGCTGCTGGTTACATTTTTTATGGTTATGGCATGGTAGTTATTAATGCATTTAATGGTGCGGGCGATACTAAAACACCTACTTATATAAACTTTGTATGTTTCTGGTTGTTACAGCTACCATTTGCTTATGTTATGGCAATTACATTAGATTTTGGACCATCGGGAGTATTTTGGGCTATTACTTTAGCCGAAGTTTTAATAGCAGTTATAGCAATTATATGGTTTAAAAAAGGAGCTTGGAAAAGGGTGGAGGTTTAATATAAATTAAAGAATGAAAATAGGAAGACAATTTAATAAGCTAAATAAATCTGAATACATCTATTACATAGATAATAATAAAAAGTATACAGATTTTAATACTTTAGGGTTGTATAGATCGATTTGTGAAAATGATAAATTAAACCTAGTTGAAAAGATTGAAATTAGAGATTATGCGAATCGCTTATTTGAAAAAACTTTTAATTTTTATCAATTGAAAGACCCTTTAACGTATTTTAATTTAATTGTTTTAGGAGAAGAGTTGACTGTTGCTGATGAAAGAAAAATTTGGGATGATATAAAAACGAATCAAGAAAAGATATTATCTAAGAAGAAAATAAGGCACAGAAACTTTGGAGACTATTCAAAACATAATTGTGGATACGAAGATTGTCCATATAATGGATTAATGATAAAACAAGGTTCAGAATTTACAGAAAATTTTATGCATTTTGATTCTGATAAAAATAGTTATGATGCAAAAAATAAATCTGAAAGAATTAAAAAACAAAGAAAGAACAAAACAAAGATTATTAGAGACGAACTAGAAGATTTAAATTTATAGCTATCAAAACAAATCCAAAATTTAACTTAAAAAATAAACACAAATCTGGATACGATTTAGATACTTTGTGCGAAGTCTATCCAGATTTAATTCCTTTTGTATTTATAAACAAATATGAAACTAAAACTATTGACTTTGCAAACCCAAAAGCTGTAAAAGCACTTAATAAAGCGCTTTTGTTTAAACATTATAATGTTCGTTTTTGGGAGTTTCCTAATGCCAATTTGTGTCCGCCAATTCCTGGCAGGGTTGATTATGTTCATTATTTGGCAGATTTACTTAAAGCTTCAAGTTTAAATGAGAATATCAATGTTTTAGACATTGGAACTGGGGCAAGTTGTATTTATCCTATTTTGGGACAAGCTGAATATAATTGGAAGTTTGTTGGATCAGATATTGATAAATTATCTTTAGAACATGCTCAAAAAATCATTAATCAAAATAAATTAACCAGTTATATTTCTTTAAGACTTCAAAATGATTCAACACAAATATTTAAAGGCATTATAAAGGCTGAAGATAAATTTTCGGTATCAATGTGTAATCCTCCATTTTATAAATCTGAAGAAGAAGCTTTAGAAGCCACTACAAAAAAGTTAAAAGGCTTAAATAAAGGAGAAGAAGTTGAGCCTGTTAGGAATTTTGCAGGATCACAAAATGAATTGTGGTATAAAGGAGGGGAAAAAGCCTTTATTCATAATTATTTATATGAAAGCTCTTTATTTAAAGAACAATGTATTTGGTTTACTACATTAGTATCTAAAAAAGATTTGATAAAAGGAATTTATAGTTCTTTAAAAAAGCTGGGAGCAACCGATATTAAAACTATAAATATGGGACAAGGCAACAAAATATCTCGTATCGTAGTATGGACTTTTCTAAATAAATAGGGTATTACTCAGCTCTTTTTTTCTTTTTTCTAAAGTCTGTTTTAAAAAACACCCCAACTTGTAATCGATGTAAATTTGCCTTGTTAGATGTATTTCTATTCATATATCCCAGTTGTATGTTGTTAGATTTGGAAATATTTACACCCAAGCCAGTATAGAATCTGTTTTCTGGAGTGCTACTCGATTTAGGAGTTAATAAAAGCTCATTATGTAAACGAATAAATAAAACATTGCTTATACTAAATTTAGTGCCGAAGCGATAGCGTAACCTCGCTGCTTTTGACTTAGAAACATGCTTTCTAAAAAAGCGATGCTCAATTCTGAATCTATGATCAAAAGGTATGCTGCTTATTTTATGCTTAAATATAATTTGTTCCGTTATACGTTTTTCATAAGTGTGTGGAGAACTGATATTTATATTGTCATCAAAATCTGAATACCCCAAATAAATGGTAGCTTTTAATTTAGGGTTAAAATGATAATTGTATCCCATTTTAAATAAAAAGAAGTTGAAGTTTTCATTTAACTCATATAACCATATTTGTGCATAAGTATCAATACTGGTTTTCTCTGAGATTCTCTGGTTAATGCCTATGTCGTACCAAATACCCAATTTGTCTTCTGGTGTTAATTGAGCGTAACTATTATAAAAGACAAATAACAAACTTAACTGTAATACTCTTTTCTTTATTGCTTCTAAACACATGTGATTATGATTGATTTCTTAGTTGTAAATCATAAATATTTTGACAATATAAGAGGAGCTCCTTAGAGCTCCTCTTATGGTTAATAAGAACCTATTAAAAGTGTTCGTGTAAGTGATGATGTTCATCAATTAATGGCCCACCTTCAATAATTTGTGTAGATGCTTGATGTGCAAATTTTTCAAAGTTTAAGTGGAATGAATGAGCTAATTGGATAGCTTTACCTACGTAGGCTCCTTTTTGTAGCCATGTGTTCATTGGGTCTAAAATTTCTGTTGGAACACCTGGGCAGTATTTAGGCATATATAATCCGAAAATAAAGTTTTGATCGTAATCTACATCATCTAAATCTCCATTTAAAATTGCAGTAATCATAGCTCTTGTATACTTCAATTTTATACGAGATCCAACACCATAAGGTCCTGCGCTCCATCCTGTATTAATTAGCCAAACATTAACACCAGCTTCAGTCATTTTTTTACTTAGCATTTCGCCATATACTGTTGGGTGTAATGGCATAAATGGCTCGCCAAAACAAGCAGAAAATGATGGTACAGGTTCATTAATACCAGCTTCTGTTCCTGCAACTTTAGCTGTATAGCCTGAAATAAAGTGGTATGCAGCTTGACCAGGAGTAAGCTTTGATACAGGGGGCAGTACACCAAAAGCGTCGCAAGTTAAAAAGAAAATGTTTTTAGGATTGTTTGCATATAGAGTCTCTTGGATGTTATCTATATGGTAAATAGGATAACTAACACGAGTATTTTGTGTAATGCTACTATCTTCATAATCTGGTTCACCATTATCTTTAAATATAATATTCTCAAGTATTGCTCCAGGTTTAACAGCTTTGAAAATTTCAGGTTCTTTTTCTTCAGATAAATCTATAGCTTTTGCATAGCATCCGCCTTCAAAGTTAAAGATTGTATTATCTGCAGTCCAACCGTGCTCATCATCACCAATTAACTTTCTGTCTGGGTCTGCAGATAAAGTAGTTTTTCCTGTACCTGATAACCCGAAAAAAATAGCAGTATCGCCTTTTTTTCCAACATTAGCAGAACAGTGCATTGGTAATACATTATGTTCTGTTGGTAAAATCATATTTAGTGCAGAAAAAATACCTTTTTTCATTTCGCCAGTATACGCAGAGCCCCCTACTAAAGCTATTTTTTGGGTAAAGTTTAGTATTGAGAAGTTTCCTTGACGTATACCATAAGCTTTAGGGTCTGGACATTCGTATCCTGGTGCACAAAGAATTAGCCAATCTTCTTTAAAGTTTTCTAATTCTTTTTTGCTAGGTCTTAAAAACATATTGTAAATAAACATGTTAGACCATGGCAATTCAGTTATAGTTCTAATATTTGTTCTGTATTCAGGGTCTGCACAAACATAACCATCTCTAGCATAAATTTCTTTTCCGGATAAATAGTTAACAATTTCATTTTTAAGCTTATCAAAATTTTCAGGAGAAACGGGTTTGTTAGTTTTTCCCCACCAAACTTTATCAGAGGTATAATCATCTTTTACAAGAAAACGATCTTGAGGTGAACGACCAGTGAATTTTCCGGTATTAATAGCAAGTGTTCCGTTTGCTGTTTCTTTTCCTAACCCTTTATCAACTGTGATTTTTTGTAATTCTTCAGGAGATAAATTCCAATGTACATTTACATCTTTTAACCCGTATTGTTTTAAATCGGGATTCTTTGTTGTTGTTTCCATTTTATTAAGTTTTAAGGTTCCTATTTAATGTTTAATTGCTTATTTAAAATGGCCATATTATTGGCACAAGTATCATTGATATTATAAAAAAAGCTAAGAGTAATGGGGCTCCTACTTTCATGTAGTTCATGAATTTGTAACCACCAGCTGTCATTACCATTGCATTTGTTGTTGTTCCTATTGGTGTTAAAAATGCAGTTGATGCACTTATAGCAACCACTATCATAAATGGAGCAGGCGATAAGCTTAACGAGTTTGCCGCTAGTATAACTATTGGTGCCATTAATACTGCTGTTGCAGAATTGTTTATTATTTGACTAAATGTTGTTGTTAGCAAAAACACGCCTCCTAATAGTAAAATAGGATGAATTGCACCTAGGTAATCAACTAATCCGTTTGCAATAATTTGTGCGGTTCCTGTTTTTTGCAATGCAATTCCCATTGGTATCATTGCGGCTATCATAACTACACTCGTCCAGCTAATACCTTTATAAGCTTTTGAAATTGGTACACAACCAGTTAGTAAAACAATACCAGCAGAAATTAAAGCAGCAATAGCACCTGGAACAATTTTAAATATCATAAAAACAATCATAAGTATTAATGATGCTAAGGCTATATAAGATTTAGCACTTAAGTTCTCAACATTTTTTGCCATGCCTTCAGGGCTACCAATTATTACTAAGTTTTCGTGTTGTTTTTTTAAATCGTCTATATGTTCCCATGTTCCTCTTATTAAAAAAGCATCTCCTGCTTTTACAATAATTTCTTTTTCTTTTAGGGGTTTGTTGTTTCTTGAGGCTGCTAATAGTTGAATTCCATAACGTTTAAAGTAATCACCTAATTTATAACGCCTTCCTACTAATATTGAATTTGGGTTTACAATAACTTCAGTCATCCCAACTTCTTGATTAATAAGGTTGTTTTTTAATTCATCTGTAATAGGCTCGAGAGGTAATAAGCCAAGTCTGAATTTTATCATTAATCTGTTAATGGCTCCAGTATCTCCTTTTACGGTAATAACATCATGATACCTTAACTCTGTTGATGTACTAGGGAATTCTTCAAAATCATGTATTCCTTTTAGAATGTTTGGATGCCTTCTTTTTAATCGAATAATAGAAACGTTATAATTTTTTTCAAAATCCCAGTCTTCTAATTTCGTGTTAATTAATGGCGATAAATTTCGAATACGCAACCTGTAATAGCCACTATCAATTTTATAAGCTTCAATCCAATTATGTAATGTGGTTTCAATATTTATTGGCTTGTTATTAGTTTTGTTTTTTGGTAAAAGTTTATAGCCTATAAACCTAAAATATAAGAGTGCTATTAAAAGAAGAGGTAAACCAATTAGCGCAAATTCAAAGAATGAAAACCCTTCAAAACCAGCATCTATTAAAGCGTTATTTGCTATAATATTTGGGGGTGTTCCTGTTAAAGTTAATAAACCACCAGTATTAGATCCAAAAGCAACAGGCATTAACATTTTTGAGGGTAAAGTACCAATACTCCAAGCTGATGATATAGTTAAAGGTGTTAATGTAGCCACTGTACCTGTATTACTTACAAAACCAGATAGTACACCAGCACCTAGTGTTACAATAACTAATAGTTTAGGGACACTTTTTCCAGCCCACTCCACAAATTTTTTACCAGCCATTGCTGTCCAACCTGTTTGTGCTATACCTTCTCCAATAATAAAAAGAGCAGCAATCATAATAACAGTTGGGTTACTAAAACCGCTTAATGTTTCAGTTACATCTAGAATACCAGTTATAAACAAACTTATCATGGATATTAGTGCTACTATATCTGGAGTAAATTTTCCCCAAGCAAAAAGACCAATTGTAATAATTAATATGAAGAGCATTAAATAAATCATATCTTGTAATTCTTAACCTTATATATCTTTAAATTAAATAAAGAGGTATGTTGTTTTTATTATAGAATAAAGTTACCATCTATAACTCTTAATAATTATGACTAATGTCATGCTTTGCTGGTAGCAGCTATTTTTCAATTATTATTATATTTATCAATCGAAATCGATAAATAGTTTTAACGAAGACGTTTTCGTAATACTGAGTTTTATGGATTTTCTAATTTTTTTTGAATAATTAGGGTTAACCGATTTTAAATAATTGATTGAAAAACTAAAAAATAATAGGATTTAAAAGCTAAATTTGGCTTTTACGAATAATAAACCGTGTATGAAATTAGATATTCTTGCTTTTGGAGCGCATCCTGATGATATTGAATTAGGTTGCGGAGGAACCATAGCAAAAGAAATTGCTAACGGAAAAAAAGTTGGTATTATAGATTTAACAAGGGGAGAGTTAGGAACCCGTGGTACAGAAAAAACTAGAAATGATGAATCTAAAGCAGCAGCAAAGATTTTAGGAGTTTCTGTTAGAGAAAACCTAGGGTTTGCTGATGGCTTTTTTGTTAATGATATGAAACATCAATTGGAAGTAATTAAGTTGATTCGCAAATACAAACCAGAAATTGTGATTTGTAATGCAGTTGATGATAGACATATTGACCATGGAAAAGGTAGTAAATTAGTAAGTGATGCTTGTTTTTTAAGTGGATTGATAAAAATAGAAACTTCTGTTGATAATGAACCACAAAATAAATGGAGACCAAAACAAGTGTATCATTATATACAGTGGAAAAATTTAGAACCTGATTTAACTGTTGACGTTTCAGATTTTATAGATGTAAAAATGAAAGCTGTATTAGCTTATAAAACGCAGTTTTATGATAAAACAAGTAAGGAGCCAGAAACACCAATATCAAGTAAAAATTTTACTGATAGTATTAAATATAGAGCAAGAGATTTAGGACGTTTAGTAGGTGTTGAATATGCTGAAGGCTTTACTGTTGAACGCTATATAGCAGTAGATAGTTTGTTTGATTTAAAATAAAAATTATTCTTAAAAAAATAAAGAAATGCTTTGCGGTAAATAGTAAATAATTTACATTTGCACACGCATTACAAAATGCAAGTTACATGGTGGTTGTAGCTCAGTTGGTTAGAGCATTGGTTTGTGGTACCAAGGGTCGCCGGTTCGAATCCGGTCTTCCACCCAAAAGTAAAAAGCCTTTCAATTTATTGAAAGGCCTTTTTTGTTTTTTATCTGTTTTATTTCTCAAATAATTGTATTCTGTTACCATCTGGATCTTTAACAAGTAACGTTTTTTTTCCAGATATGGGATCTATAACTACAGTTCCATTAAATTGAACTTTAGATTGCTTTAAAAAGTTTACCCATTTATCAAACTCAGATATCAAAAAACCAAATTTAAAGAAGCCATTAATTTTCGTTTTTTTAGGATAGCTTTCTAATAAGCTTTCTGGAGTTACTGATGAATTTAATTCTATTAACTCAATTAGGGTATTTTCTCGTTTAAGGTTAGCTTGTTTAAAACCTCTTTCCTTAGATTCTACACTTTTTAAAACTTTGAAGCCAAAAATATTTGAATACCACTTAATGGAAGATTCAATGTCACTTACTATTATTGCAGAAAAGTATGCTTCAGGTGGAGGTAGCGAATCATTTTGTGAATTACTTACTGATGAAGTAAAAACAAGAAAGAGTATGAATAAAATATTTTTCATTGTTTTATTGGTTTTCCTTCAGTATTTCAGCTTATGTGTTTTTATCTACCTTAATTCTTTCTTCTCGATTTGCCAATTCCCAAGCCGTATGAAATATTAAACGGGAGCGTGTTTCTAAAAACCCGTAATTTATTTTATCAGGAGTATCAGAAGGTCTGTGATAATCTGCGTGAGTGCCATTAAAATAAAAGATAACAGGGATATTGTTTTTTGCAAAATTGTAATGATCTGATCTATAATAAAAACGATTTGGATCGTTTTCATCATTATAAGTATAGTCAAATTCTAAATTTGTATATTTTTTATTAATTTCTTCAGATATATTGTGTAGCTCTTTACTCAATTTATCTGAACCTATTAAGTACAAATAATTTTCATCACCTTCATGTTTAGGGTCAACACGACCAATCATATCAATATTTAAATTCGCTACTGTATTTTCTAACGGAAAAATAGGATCAACATCTGTATAATAGCGCGAACCAAATAAACCAATTTCCTCACCTGTTACATGCAGAAAAAGAATTGAGCGCTTTGGCCCGTTACCATCTTCTTCTGCCATTTTAAAAGCTTCTGCAATTTCTAAAATGGCTATTGTACCAGAACCATCATCATCTGCTCCATTGTTTATTCCTCCATTTGATGAAACCCCTATATGATCTAAATGTGCAGATACTACAATAATCTCATTTGGCTTTTCTGAGCCTTTTATAAATGCTACAACATTTTCTGAAGCCTTGGCTTGTCCATTAAAAAACGATTCTGGAACTTCTTGAAAATAATCTCCTTCAGTAATTGGAGAAGGTATTTTATTATCTACATAATGTTTTTTAATAAACTCGATAGCTTTTTTTTGTCCTGGTTCGCCTGTCCTTCTACCTTCAAATTCATCTGAAGCATAGGTGTAAAGCATTTCTTTTAATTCACTCTCAGTAATTGTTTTTGCGTAGTCAGTAACATCTTTTTTTGCATTTTTATTCTGAGAAGAACGGCAAGACGTTATCAAAATAATTGCACAAAAAAGAAAGCTTAATTTTTTCATTGTATTAGCGTGTTTGTTTTATGTGACTATATTACAAAAAAGCTGATAAATATAATTGAGATTTATGCTTATTTTAAGAACTCATTTTCATCATCTTTGGTAATACGATGTTCTTGGTTGGCTAATTGCCAAGCTGTTGCAAAAATGAGTTTAGCACGTTTTTCTAATAATTGGTAATCTATTTTATCAGGCGTGTCACTAACTTGATGGTAGTCATCATGCTCACCATTAAAGTAAAAAATAACTGGAATGTTATGCTTTGCGAAGTTATAATGATCAGATCTTGTATAATAATGATTTTTTTCACCTTCTACATTATATCTATAATCTATATTGATATTAAAGTATGAATTATTAATTTTTTCTGAGGTGTAGTGCAATTCTTTACTAATTCTGTCTGAACCTATTAAATAAATATAATTTTTGTTATTTATATGGGCATCATCGACTCTACCAATCATATCAATGTTAAGATCGGTCACGGTATTTTCTAAAGGAAAAACAGGATATTTTGTATAATACTCTGACCCTTGTTTGCCAATTTCTTCAGCAGTTAAATGAAGGAATAATAAACTTCTTTTTGGTGTATAACCATCTTTTTTTGCCAAATTAAATGCTTGAGCAATTTCCATAATTGCTACTGTTCCAGACCCATCATCATCTGCACCATTATTTATTTCACCATTTTCTGAAACTCCAAGATGATCAAGGTGAGCAGAAATAATAATAACTTCTTCTGGCTTTTCAGAACCTTTGATATATGCTAAAACATTTTCTGAAGATTTAATACCTTTTGAAAAAAAGCTTTCTGGAATGGTTTGGTAATAGTTTGAACCACCATATGGCGATTCTATTTGTTGGTTTTGATAATAGTTTTTTAAAAAATCAGCAGCTTTTTTTTGACCAGCTTCACCAACTTTTCTGCCCAAAAATTCATCTGACGAAAATTTATATAAATGTGTGCTTAATTCTTTTGCAGATATGTTATTAGCATAATTTAAAATAAGGGTGCTGTCTACTAGCTTAATGCTAGCTTTAAGGTTTTTAATTTTTGTAGTATATTTAGTTGTTGCGCAAGTACCAACAAGTGTAAACGCAAATAAAATATAAAAAGTTTTCATGTGTTAATAGCTGTTTTTTGAGAGTCACATGTAACTTACAATTAATCATTCTCTTGAGGCGAGAAAACTTTAGTATGTTCGTTTCATTTTTAAATTAGCTGCAAATATATAATAAATGAAGAAAAAGCTTACTATTCTATGCTAATATCTTCAATCTCAATTTCATCCATATCTAACTCGTTCAGCTCTTCAATAGCTTCTTCTTCAGATTTAGCTTCTTTTTTCTCTAAGTCTTCTGTATTTGCTACTTCTACAGTATTAAATATTGATTTATATGTGGTAATTGCCAAAGCTATAATAGTTAAAAAGAAAGTGAATTGAATAATTTTTTTGATCTCACCACTCTTTTTTGAAAGATAAAAAGCGATTAATCCACAAATAAGCGCTAAAATGGCAGGTATTATAGCAAGATTTGAAGCTGGTAAAACAGATAATATAATTGCTAAAATTGAAGCTATTATTGCTAAAATTGTAAATATTTTTTTCATCTTTAATGCGTGTTTTAATGTTTTAACCCTGTTGCAGATTTTATTTTTAATTCGCCATTACCCACTGGTATTTTAAATTTACCATATACTGGAATTTTATTTTCATCGGCAGTTAACCATAAAAAATTACTGTTTTTTCCTTTTAAAACATTTGTTTGACTTGATCCAATTGCTAGTTTATAACATGTTTTTTTTCCAATGGCCGTATTTATTGTTTCTTTTCCTAAGTATTTTATTTGCCCTTTAAATTCTTTTCTATCAAAAATAATAGTAAACGATTTACTTGTACCAACCGACATGTTTTTGTAATCAAATAATCTTACTTTATATAGCGTAGAAACAATATCTTTTGTTCCAGGGTTTATTGTAATACTTTTGTTTTCTTCATAATTGTTTTTCTTTTTTAATTGAGATTTAACCGTTTTAGTTTTATGGCTAAATGTATATTTCATGTATTTATAATAACTTCCTTCATTTATATCGCGTTTGTATAAATATGGTGTTAATGTTTTTGGATTTACATAGCTTTCGTATAAGTCTCTAATTTTAAAAAAATTATCCCACTTACTATATGTAACTGCTTTGCATTTTAATCTTAATAAGGTAGCCTTAGAAGTTTTAACATTACTGGTTTCCATAGTAACTTCTGCTAAATCGGTTAAAATACCCGACATATTATAAGCAGCGGTATAAGTAAGTTTTTCACCTGCGGCTATAGCATTGTTTTGAGAATTAATACTTGATGATATTAGAAAAAGAGCAACAAAAAACTTGTAAATCATATTGCGATTTTTTTATGTTTATAACAATTTATCAAACATTTATTATGCCGAAAAATACAATGCTTTATAATATTATGCTAATTTTTTTATTTGTTTAAGGCTTAATATATATTACAACTGATATTTGTCATAGTTTTTTTTTAATGCTCATAATATATTTACGTTGTAAATTATTTTATAATGTCATGAAAACTATACTACTTCCTACAGATTTTTCTATAAATTCCATAAACGCTATTAATTATGCTATAGAATTATTTAAGGATGTTGAATGCCATTTTTATATACTTAATGTACAAAAAGCATCGGCTTTTATATCAGACGATATGATGGTAGTATCTTCCTCGGCCACCATTTATAATACCATAATAGATGCTGCTAAAAAATCAATTTCAAATATTATTTCTACGATAGAAAAAAAACATAAAAATAAAAAGCATCATTTTACATCAGTTGTAGATTACGATAATTTTATTGATTCTATAAATCAAGTTTCAAAAAAGCATAGTGTAGATTTAATAGTTATGGGCACAAGGGGAGCTTCTGGTTTGAGTAAAGTAATTTTTGGGAGTAATACGGTTCGTGTCATACAACGCTGTAATATGCCTGTGCTTGCAATACCTGATGGTTGTAAGTTTGATAGTATTAGTAAAATTGTTTTTGCAACTTCAAATTCTAAACAATTTAATAAAAATGAATTTAAACCATTGAAAGAAATAATGGCTTTAGGAAACTCAAAACTTGATATCTTACATCTTGCAGATCAACATCATCTAGCTTATAATGCTTATGATAATATGGACTTTTTTAACACCTATTATAACGATGCAAAGCATGAGTTTATTGATACGATAAGTAATGATATGTTTAATGCTGTGTATAAATATATTGAGCACAACGAGATTAAAATACTTGCCATGATGAATAAAAAGCACTCGTTTTTAGAGCGTTTATTTATAAGACACAACGTAGAAACATTTGCATTTAATATTGATATTCCTTTTTTAGTTATGCAACACTCATAAAATGTTTTTATTTAATTCAGATTTTTTTGAATCTTTTGTTGATGTAAGAAGCAAATACTTATTAAAACGATTATCAATTTGTCTTTGAATTTGAAGTACTAAGTGTTTAAACTCTTCTTTATTTTTTTTAAATAGTTTAGAGAAGCGTTTTTCCATTTTTAAATAATCCTCAATTTTTATTGAAGGAATTTCAGAATCTAGCTGAAAACTATTAAGATCTTTTTCTATTAGTCTTGGATCATTTCTGTACAACAACCATTGTCCAGAATTAATTGCAGCCTTATGGTATTTACTAGGATGCTTCATGTCTATACCATGCGAATCACTATGCGAATATGCCAATATTATTGATGGACCATCAAAGCTTTCAGCTTCATTAAATGCTTTTAATGTTTGCTCTTGATTGGCCCCTATAGCTACAGATGCTACATAAACATTATCGTAGTTTATAGCTAAAAAGCCTAAATCCTTTTTCTGCTTTTGTTTTCCATTAAAAGCAAACTTTGCTTGGGCTCCAAAAGGTGTAGCTTTTGATGCTTGCCCTCCAGTATTGTCATAAACTTCGTTATCTAATACTAAAATATTTACATTTTTTCCGGATGCTAGAACATGATCTAGCCCACCAAAACCAATGTCGTAAGCCCAACCATCACCACCTACTATCCAAACACTTTTTTTGATTAGATTATCACTTATATCAATAAGTGATTTGGCATCTGGAGTATTAATATTTTTTAGAGCGGTTTTTAATCTTTCAACCCTTTTCCGTTGGTAATTAATTTCAATTTCAGTGTTTTGATTTGAATTTAGTATATCTATAACTAAATCGAAATCTAATTGAGGCATTAAACTTTTAATTAAAGTTTTAGCTTGCTGCTCTTTATTATCAATTGATAGGCGGTATCCTAGACCAAATTCGGCATTGTCTTCAAATAAAGAATTAGACCATGCTGGACCATGTCCTTTATCATTTTTGCTCCAAGGCGTTGTTGGCAAAGCTCCTCCAAATATTGAACTGGCGCCCGTTGCATTTGCAACTAAAAGTCTATCCCCAAACAATTGTGACATCAGTTTTAAATAAGGAGCCTCACCACAACCTTCAACACCACTTGAATATTTAAATAAAGGCTCTTGTAATTGCTGTTGACTCAATTTTGACGAGTCAATTTTATTTCTATTTAATTCTGGAATATTTTTAAAATAATTCCAATTATGTTTTTCAGTTTTTATTATTTCTTCTTTATTAACCATTGTTAATGCCTTTACAGAACAAGCATCAATACAATTATTACAACTATTACATTGTTCTGGGTTTATTTGAATGGTATAATTAAGCAAGTCCACTTCCCAATCACTTTCTATAGATTTAACTGTTTTAAATTCTAATGAAGCATCATTTAAATAACTATCGTTAAAAACTTTAATTCGCAGTGCTGCTTGTGGGCAAGCTGTGCTACAGGCACCACATTGAGTGCAAGACTCTGTGTCCCATTCTGGTAATTCATTCCCGAGTTGAATAGTATTATATTTTGAAGTTCCTGTCTGATAAGTTCCATCAGCAGGTAATAAACTCACTGGAATATCATTTCCTTTATTATTTAATAAACGTCCTAATAGCGTTTTTGAAAATTCGGTATCTTCATGTATTTCAATAGTTTCTTCATTGTATTTAACAAGAGGGGCAACTTTATAAATATATTCATTTAACTCGTTGAATTTTTTGCCTTCGTTTAAAGCTAAAAAACAAGCGTGTAATTCAGAAATTGATTTTTGTCTTAGTATATTATTTTCAACTAATTCATTAATATTCACTATTAATAAATTAATGTTTTTTTCTATAATTTGATGTTGATTGTTAGCCGATAATGATTTCCAAAATGCTTTAGATGTTAATGAAGTATTTACCAAAAGCGTACCTTCAGGTTTTAAGATGTTTAGTGTATTGTCGTTTAAAGTAAAGCGAGTATTTTGGCAACCAATAAAATCTGCTTTATCAATTAAATATGGAGCTTTTATTGGAATATTACTTATGCGTAAATGTGCAGTGTTTAATGCATTGGATTTTTTATAATCACATTGTATATACCCTTGAACAAAGTTGTTGTTATTTCCAATGTGTTTTAAAGTATTAGTAAAACTATTGTTTGTTTTTGTGTTTTTATCTTGATAGAAAATAACTTCTTGAGATGTGTTTTCTTTGATTAAAATGTTTTCTGAATAGTCTAAACTTAAATGAGTTACCTCGTCATTTATACCAATTGAAAAATTGTTTTTAGGTTGGCTTTCTTTTAAATTTTTAAAGATGGCATAAACCATATTTGGTGTAAATTCTTTTGAAGCTAAACCATAACGTCCTCCAATTATTCTTGGAAATGATTTAATTTTGCTATTTTGAAAAGCTTCTGTAATTGATTGTAATACATCTAAGTATAAAGGTTCTCCTGAAGCTCCAGGTTCTTTAGTTTTATCTAAAACAGCTATAGACTTTACTGACCTTGGTAATGCAGAAATAAGATGTTTTGTACTAAAGGGTCTAAACAATCTAACCTTTATTAAGCCATACTTTTCTCCATTATTGTTTAAATGAATGATGGTTTTTTCAATAGTTTCTGTTGAAGATGCCATTGAAATAATTATATGTTCAGCTTCATTATGCCCGACATAATCAAACAATTTGTACTGTCTTCCTGTCAATTTAGCAAAATGATTCATTTTTTTTTGAACAATCTCTGGACAAGCATTATAAAATGGATTAATAGCTTCACGGCTTTGAAAGAATACATCAGCACCTTGCGATGTTCCTCTTATAACAGGGCTATTTGGATTTAGTGCATTATTAATATGATTTTTAATATGATTATAATCTATCATTTCTTTTATAGTATCATCAGACAGAGATTCAATTTTATTGATTTCGTGAGATGTTCTAAAACCATCAAAGAAATGTACAAAAGGAATTTTTGAGTGTAAAGATGCAGCTTGGGCAATTAGAGCGAAATCTTGAGCCTCTTGTACTGATGCACTACCCAATAGGGCATATCCAGATTGCCTTACAGCCATGATATCGCTATGGTCTCCAAAAACAGAAAGAGCATGAGTAGCAATACTTCTAGTGGCTACATGAATAACATTTGGAGTTAATTCGCCAGCCATTTTATACATATTTGGAAGCATTAATAATAAGCCTTGTGATGCTGTAAAAGTTGATGATAAGGCTCCTGTTTGTATGGCGCCATGCATAGCTCCTGCAACTCCGGCCTCACTTTGCATTTGAAAAATTGTAGGTGTATTTTTAAAAATGTTTTCTTTGCTTTGTGCACTCCATTGTTCAACTAGTTCGCTCATTTCTGATGCTGGAGTAATGGGATAAATAGGAAATACCTCGTTAGTTTTGTATGCTATGTGAGCCACTGCTTGGTTAGCATTTACTATGTGATATTTTGAAGTTTTCATTTGTTGGTGTTGAAAATTTGTTTTGAAGAGATAAAAAAATGGCTACTTCTACAATATTTTGAGTAGCCATTTTTTTAATGTTTACTACTCTTTTACAATCTCTATAGAAACAGGAGTAGGGTTTGTAATCATGTCGAATACTGGAGAAAACTTAGCTAAATTTTCAAGTTGTTCTGCTGAAGCATCTGACTTTACATTTAATTTGAATTTGATACCATCAAATCCCATACGAACTTCAGGGTCTAATCCTAAAAATCCGTGTAAATCACATCCGCCTTCTAAAGACGAAGAAGCGCTTTCAATGTCAATCCCATTAGCCGCTGCATGGTAAGTCATTGCTGCAGTTAAACAAGAACCTAAAGCGTGTAACACAACTTCTGGAGGTGTTGGAGCTAAATCGTTTCCTAATAATACATTTGGATGGTCACATTCCATTGTGAATGTTTCTTCACGAGATGTGTCTTCTGCTCCAACACCATAAAAACTTTTAATACTAGACACACAATGTCCACCATTAATCCAATTGTTTTTAGATCTGAATTTGAATTTTGCTAATTCAGGGTTTTGTTGAACTGCCCCAATAGTTTCTACTAATTGGTCTACGTTTACTCCGTTTTTTACATTTGCTGTTGTAATCATTTTTTCTAATTTTTAAATTGTTAAACATTATTGTTTGATTGGTATGATGCATTTGGCATGCCAAACACATTAACTTATTGATAATCAATTATTTAATTTGTTTTTTGTTATTTTAAGTTATCATGATAATTCGTTAAATAACGAAATATCGTTAAAGTAGTTGCGAAATATCGTAAGTTAGATTTGATACAGATATTCTTTTCAAGCTTTTATATAGATTTGAAGTTTTCATTATATTTTAATGTTACTTCCTTGTTTCCTTTTCCAATTTGGATCTTGTAATACTCTTTTTCAATTCCATTTTCATTACTATATGTTACATGGTAAGAGTTTTTAAGATAAGCGTAGTTAGGATGAGCTTTAGATATTTTCCTTCTTAATTCAAATGGAATTTTTATGTTTTTATAAGCTTCATTCGTTGATAAGATTTTACCATTGTTGTCATAATTCGCTATTATATTCACCTGCTTGTTTTTAAATATGATGCGATAAGTTGCTTTTTCTGAGTTATCAAAAACAGAAACATCTTTTAAAATATAATTAACTATCCTTTTTCTCCATTGTTTAACAATACGAGAAAACGAGGTTTCGTAATGTTCTTTTAAATAAATAGAGTTTGGTCTAGTTAGAGCAGGTGTGTAATTGTTTGATACTAAGTTTTCAGTTTCAATTGTATTTGTGTCTAAAAAGGCAAGATTACTTTGCTGTGCAACTAACTTATTTAAAGTAAGTAAGCATACTATTGATAAAATTAAAGTTCTCATAATATATTGTGTTTTATTATTATGAGTCAAAAGTATTGCGCATTGAAAATATAAAGTTACCTCTAAGGTTCAACTTTATTGCTAAAAAGTTCAAAGAGGTAAAAAGAGAGAGAAATACTAAAATTTATGTGTTTAAGTATAGTTTACGATATTGACTAGGTGGGTATTTGTACATTTCTTTAAAACTACGATTAAAATGCGATGTGTTTTTAAAACCACTTTCAAAACAGATGTCATTGATGTTTAATTCTGGGTTTTCTAGCAAAGTTTTTGCGTATTCTAATCGCTTTTTGTTTAACCACCTTCTAGGAGTTTCTTTAAAATAACTTTGAAAGTCTCGTTTAAAAGTTGAGAGGCTCTTACCATATATTCGTGCGTATTCTTCTAAGCTTAAGTCGCAATGAAAATTTTTCATCATGACATCATTTAGCGACGTTTTTTGTTTGTGAATAAGTGACTTGAAGAAACTTACTAACTCATTATTTTCTGGGTTTAAAGTAATATTGAACAGGAGTTCGTTAAATTTTATTTCAACTAAATCTTTGGGAATATTATTACCTTGATTTAAATAATTAAAAACAGATAGAAACAATGAATTTAAAGATTCTCCAACATGTATTTCAAAAATTTGATTACAAGTAGTTTCTGAATTTTTTGAGTGTAAAAGCTCTTTGTGTTTTTTTACAAAGCGACTTATAAAATCATCTGTAATAAAAAATAGCATAACACAATAATCTACTTCAAAATACTGCTTTGTATTATAAACACCTTTATTTATAAATAATGCTTCTCCTTTTTTAATGGTGTATGTTTTATTTAAAGAGGTCCAATCCTTTTGCCCGCTAATTACATAAGTTATAAAAGGAGTGTCTGTCCATAATTTAAAGTTTTCAACTTCAAGCGGACATTTATATTCTACTAACAAAAAATTATTGCCAATAAGTTTGTTATAGCGAGGGTGTTTAAGAAAATGTTTATAAATATCTATCGCCATTGTTTAATATTAAATAGGACGTTCAATACCCAAAGCTTTAATTTTAGAGGCTAATGTAGTAGGAGGGAGTTGTAATAGCTTTGCGGCTCCATTTTCTCCTGAAATCTTCCAGCGTGTCTGTTTTAGTGCTTTTAGTATATTTTCTTTTTCTAGAACAATAAGTTCATATGAAGTTAATATTTTTTCTTGATGAGCATCTTTTTGAATTTCAATAGAATCAGAATTATTAGGAATAATAGCGCTCCAATTAATGGTTCCTTTTTGCGAAACTATTACTGCCCGCTCTACTAAATTTTGAAGCTCTCTAACATTCCCAGGCCAATCATATGCTAATAACAATGCTTTATCATTATCGGTTAAATTTACTATAGGTTTATTAAGCTTTTTTGAGAATTGGCTAATCATTTCCTGAGCAATTAAGCAAATATCATTTCCTCTTTTTTTAAGAGAAGGAACCTCGATAGGAAAAACATTTAGTCGGTAATATAAATCTTCTCTAAACTTCCCTGCTTTTGAAAAGTCAAAAAGATTTCTGTGAGTTGCCGCTATTATTCTAACATCTACCTTAATGGTTTCAGAACTCCCAACGGGATCAAATTCTCCTTCTTGAATGATACGTAGTAGTTTTGGCTGTAACTCTAGTGGCATTTCGCCTATTTCATCTAAAAAAATAGTGCCTTTATCTGCTAGTAAAAAACGGCCTTTTCTATCTACAGTGGCCCCTGTAAATGCACCCTTTTTATGTCCAAATAATTCGCTTTCAATGAGGTTAGCAGGAATAGCTCCGCAGTTAATTCTTATTAATGGTTTATCATTACGGTTACTTTCTTTATGAATTGCTCTTGCTACTAATTCTTTTCCCGTTCCAGTTTCACCATTTATAAGCACTGTAGCATCGGTACGAGCTACTTGCTTTATAAGATTCAAAACTTTTTTCATATTCTCATCTTCAGCCATAATGCCATAACTGCTGGTGAGTTCTTGAATTTCTTCTTCTAAATATTGAGTTTGTTTTGTGAGTAAATTAATTTTATCCTCTGCAATAAGTCGTTCTTCAATGTTTCTTAAAATAAGTGTGTAAAATGTGTCTTTTCCACTTCCATATTTACTAATAGTGCCTTCATTTAAAATTTCATTATCATTTGAGCCTACAACTTTTACAATATTTGGTAAATATTTATTAATTGATTTTTTATTGTCTTCATCTTTTACAATACTTTCAATTAACTCAGCACTTTGATCGTCAAAGAAAAACAGAACATTGCGTTGTAAAACATCATCGTTTTCTAGTAATTTATTAGCTGATGGGTTTGTTAGTATAACCCTAAAATCATTATTAAACATAATTATGGCATCCATGGCACCATTAATTAAGCCGCTCATTTTACTATTTGTAGTTTCAATTTCAATTTTAGAAGATGCTAAACGCTCTTGGATGCTATCTAGTTCTCTATGGCGCTTAATCATAACTGCTAAAATACCTTGAGCAAAACCACTATCAGATTTCATTACATCTAAAAAATGCTGACGTTCTATTTTTAAAACCTTGGTTTTTTCTAAAGCACTAATAGATGCAGAGCGTGCTTCGTTATCAATTAAAGCATATTCTCCAAAACATTCACCTTTTGATAAAGTGCTATAAATATGATTTTTTTCATACACTTTAACTGAGCCATTAATTATAGCATACATGGAGTTTCCAACAGTATCTTTTTCAAAAATATTTTCATTCTTTATATATTCTTCTTCTTTTACATTTTCAATTAAATGTTTAAGAGATTTTTTTGAAACTTCAGAAAAGAAAGGAATCCCAGATAAAAATTCAACAAGATTTTCAGACACTTTTTTTGTATAAGGTTAAATAGTATTAGCTAAATATATTAATTATTTGCTACAGTTTTATAACTTCAAGCTTTTATAAATTTCTGTTTTAAAGATAATTAACTAAATTAGAGACTCCTAACACTAAACAACCAAATGTCAAAGAAAAGGTTACTTGCTGCCATCATGTTTACTGATATTGAAGGCTATACCTCAATAATGCAACATGATGAAAAAAAAGCGGTGCTTATAAGAGAGCGACACAGAAGTGCTTTCGAAATGACTACCGAGGCATTTAACGGTGAAATTATTCAATATTTTGGCGATGGTACATTAAGTATTTTTAAAAGTACTGTAGAAGCGGTTGATTGTGCTATTGAATTACAAAAAGCTTTTTTAGAAGCTCCCAAAATTCCAGTTCGTATTGGCATTCACGTTGGAGATATTATTCAATCTAAGGACGATATTATTGGCGATGCCGTAAATGTAGCTTCAAGAATTGAATCTTGTGCCGTATCTGGAAGTATATTAATTTCTGATAAAGTACATGATCAAATTAGGAGTCATAAGCATATTAAAGCACAATTTTTAGATGCTTACGAGTTTAAAAATGTTGACGAAGCAATGCCTTTATTTGCTATTGCTAATGATGGATTGATAGTGCCAAAACCTGAAGACGTAAAAGGGAAATTAAAAGTAAAAAAACCAACTCCTTCAAAACCATTTTATAAAAAGAAGAGAAACCTATTTTGGTTAATTTTAGCCATTGCATTAGTCGTTTTTATCTCTAATATTAAATCTTTTAAAATTACTACTAACGATGCTCCAAAAGATTTATCAATTGCTGTTTTGCCGTTTGATAATTTAAGCACAGACAAAGATGCCGAATTTTTTAGAGATGGTATTACCGAAGATATTTTGACACAACTATCTAAATTAAAAGATTTACGTGTTATATCCAGAACTTCTGTTATGCAGTATAAAGGAACGCAAAAAACGATACCGGAAATAGCCAAAGAATTGGGGGTGTCTTATATTTTAGAAGGAAGTATTAGAAAATATGATAATGATATTAGAATTACAGCTCAGTTAATTGATGCTTCCTCAGATGAGCATGTTTGGGCTGAGAATTATGATAAAACATTAACTAATATTTTTAGCCTTCAAACCGAAGTCTCTGAAGAAATTGTAGATGCTTTACATATCAATTTATCGTTTGAAGAGCAGCAACAATTAGCAATTATTCCAACACAAAGCATTGAGGCATATAAACTTTTTTTAGAAGGAAGAAATGAAGCAGATAAACGTAATGCAAAAAGTATAGCGCAAAGTATCCTTTTATATAAAGAAGCCATTGCATTAGATCCAAATTATGCTGAAGCTTATGCTGAAATAGCAAACTCTATTTATTTAGAAACGTATTATTCTGGTAGAAACCCAGAAGAAGCATCAAAATTAGCAAATGAATATATAGATAAAGCTGAAAAAATAAATAATAAAGTATCTCGAATTTATTCAGTTAAAGGTCTTATAAACAATATTGAAGGAAAACACGAAGCGGCAGATATAGCATTTAAGAAAGCAATTAAATTGTCGCCTAACGATTTAACAGCTAGACATCAATATTCTACTTTTTTTTATTACACAAAACAATACGAAAAACAATTAGAACAAGCAGCCATTGCATATAGGCTAGACCCTTTATCTTTTCCTACTGCAATTAGCTATTTTAATGCGCTTACTGCAAATTATAAGTATGTTGAAGCCGAAAAGTTATTAAAGAAGGTTGATAGTAAGAATGATGGTAATAACGAGTTTGTAATTAACAGATCTTATTTTAGGTTATATACAGACCAAAAAAAATATACTCAAGCCATTCCGCCTTTAAAGAAAATGGTAAAAAAGCAAAATGTGTTTAATCGTTTTTTGGGGTATTGTTATGCCAAAACAGGCGATACTATTAATGCTTATAATATTATTGACACTATTAGATTGAGAGCCCATCCTAAAGAAAAAAGTCATCAGTTAGCTGTGGTTTACGCTGGATTAAAAATTACCGATAGTGTATTACACCACTTAGATACTACACGAAATAAGCAAACAAGAACGATAAGGAGAGAGCGTATGGACTTTTTTGATTATTTAAAAGATGATTCTAGATTTAAAGAGGTGCTTAAATCTCATGGTATAGAATCTAAATAATTAAAATTTAAATATTTGTAACATTTTTTTTATTTGAGCGTCAAATAAGTATCAATCAAAAAAATAATTATCATGCGTCAAGACAATCAACTTTTAGTTATTACCCACTTAAGCCAATTAATTACTCTTATTACAGGTTTTGGTAGTTTAATATTACCATTAGTTTTTTGGCTTACACAAAAAGAAAAAGTGTATCAAATGGATGCACATGGTAAAAATATTATAAACTTTCAGTTAAGTTTAATCGTATATGCAATCATATGTATACCCTTAATTCTATTATTTGGCTTAGGGTTATTAGGCTTTATAATTTTAGGAATTATATCTATAGTTTTTCCAATAATTAATGCTATAAAGGCAAGCAATGGAGAAACACCAAAATATCCTTTATCTCTTAATTTTATTAGTTAGTTTAGTTAGTACGAGATAAGTAAAGCGCTCACTTTTTAGTGGGCGTTTTTTATTTAAAGATTTAGTCATAATTAATACGCTCGCGTATACCACCACTAGCACGGTGGATAATTACGTCGGCATTACGGCGCTTAGCAATGGTTTTAGCTTTTTTTATAGCAGTACTTTGCTTCCTGTGTTTAGAAGTAATACGCTTATTACCTTCTCGTCGCACAGCCCAACCCTCTTCGTAAGGTACAACATGCTGATGCCAAGTTCTAGTTTTCTTGTTTGCACTTTTAAAATAAGCCTCAACAAGTTCTTTTAAAACTTGAATCCAAGATGTTGGTTTATTGCTTTTTGACATAGAAGATTAATTGTAAATCTAAGATACTATTATTTAGTAAAAACGAAATAAAAAAACCAAGGCATTGTCTTAAGGGATAGAAGTCCAGTAGGTACAAAACTTTTGTAACTATTGTAATACTTAATGGAGCTAGTTTGTTTGTTTCTGATTTTTAATACTGAAAACACTGTTTGTTTTTGTAGAGGTTCGTTTAACGGTCTTGTGTATGGTTAGTTACGTGGTTAAGCACCTAATTTAGCAAATAAATCACAGATAGAATATTCCGCAGGAATGTTCGTAAGTCGGCAGTGAACTAGCAATTAATTATACACGTTATTGTGAGTAGTTAGTACACACCGTTGATTTTTTCATCTAATCCCTTTTCGACGCTTATGTGTTTACTAGTCACGGATAGAGTTATTATATCATTATTATTAATTCCAGCATTTTTTAAAGTCCGATTTTCATCCAAAATTTCTACGTTATTAGAACTCAAAAGCCAAGTTAAAAGTAAACTTTCATCATTTTTAGTTCTAATATGTTTTTCTAATTCAAAGTGCCTAACAATTGCATTCTTTAGGTCGGCTACTTTATATTGATTGTCAATGATAAACTTGGATTCAAAATCCCATTTATTAGATTGAAATATTAATTTGACTGAATCTTTATCAGAGACATTAAAAACAAATGATTCTTTCTTTTGCTCAATATCAACTATTTTCTTATAAATCACGTTCTTGCTTAGGTCATAACTTGAGTCCTTATTATTGAGTTCATGATACTTTAATCCAAATCCTAAAATAATTAACAAAACTATTATTAGTACAATAGAATTTAATAGACGAAACATAAATTTATCCCCTGACTTGTGTGTTAGTATTTTTATTCTATCAACTATAAAGTTTTTAAATAAAGAGTATAATATAAAAAGGGCAAAACCTATTAAAACTAAAGGGTGAGATAAATATTCGGCAATTTTTGAAAAATCCATAATGTTCTATTAATATTTTTTGTTTACAATTAGTTGTTGAATTTATGCTTTGATTTTATAATTACTCACAATGTTTCTAACGGATATGCGTCGTTTTAATGACTTATATCCGACGTTAAACGAAGTTAGCTAATTTTTCTGACAAAATCAAGCGTTTGCTATTTACGTAAAAAAGCAACAACCTAATTAAAGATTATTGCTTTTATATTATAAGATTCTTACTGTAGTTTATCTCGAGTGTAGAATCTAAGAATTCAACATCACAGGCATCACTAACATTGTAATTTGTTCACCTTCATCTAAGCCATCAACTGGAGTTAAAATACCAGCTCTATTTGGCATACTCATTTCTAGTTGTACTTCATCAGAGTTAAGGTTATTCAACATTTCTGTTAAAAAACGTGAGTTAAAGCCTATTTGCATGTCATCACCCTGGTAATCACATGTTAAACGCTCTTCTGCCTTATTACTGTAATCTATATCTTCAGCTGAAATATTAAGTTCTGCACCAGCAATTTTTAAACGTATTTGATGCGTGGTTTTATTAGAAAAAATACTAACACGTCGCACAGAATTTAAAAACTGTGTTCTATCAATTGAAAGTTTATTAGGATTTTCTTTTGGGATTACAGCTTCGTAGTTTGGATACTTTCCATCAATTAAACGGCAAATAAGCTCAGAGTTTTCAAAAGTAAATTTAGCATTACTTTCGTTATATTCTATAGTGACATCATCTTCACTAGCTGCTAAAATTCCTTTTAAAAGATTTAAAGGTTTTTTAGGCATAATAAACTCTGCTACTTGATTTGCTTTTATGTCTTCTCGAGTATATTTTACTAGTTTATGAGCATCGGTAGCAACAAACGTTAAGCCTTGAGTAGAAAATTGAAAAAATACACCGCTCATTACAGGGCGTAAATCATCATTTCCAGCAGCAAAAATAGTTTTGCTTATTGCTGTAGCAAGTACATCACCAGTTATAACTGTTTTGCTTGGGTCTTCTAAAGCTACTGCTTTTGGAAATTCGTTCCCATCTGCATAAGCTAAAGCATATTTACCATGGTTAGAGCTAATTTCAACAGTATTGTTATCTTCAACTACAAAAGTTAAAGGTTGCTCAGGAAACGTTTTTAAAGTATCTAGTAATAAACGAGCAGGAATTGCAACACTACCTTTACTATCGCTTTCTACATCTAAAGAAGAAGCCATTGTAGTTTCTAAATCACTTGCAGAAACAGTTAATTTAGAGTGGTCTAATTCAAATAAAAAATTATCTAAAATTGGTAAGGTATTCGAGCTATTAATAACCCCTCCTAAAACTTGTAATTGTTTTAACAAATAGGTACTTGATACTATAAATTTCATGTGTTAATCTATATTTTTTTTAAAGGTCATATGTTGCATTTATATTATAATTTCAACTAATACAAAAATCATTATAAATGAGTTTGAATTTTGAATAAATGCTACTTACAAATATATTCCATACTAATTAATATAGGAAACAAACTTATTAACATTTAAGTCGTGTATTTTTTCTTTCTATAGTAATTAAAAGTAAAACCAAATAAAGCTAATAATACTAATGGTAATGCTATATTTATGAGTTGCCATTTTGTTTTTTGAGCCGCTATTTTTTGCTGATCTAAAAATGCCACAGCAATTTCTTTTGATCGAATGTTTATAAGTCCATTATCGTCTAGCAAATAATTAACAGCATTCAGTAAAAATTCTTTGTTGCCATAAGTTTGTCCAGTCCATCTATCAAACCCTAATTCTTGAGGAACGTTTTTTGCTACGTCGTTTTTAATCACATCACCATCAGCTATAACAATCATTTTGGTTAAAACACTTTTGTTTTTTTCTTCTGAAAGATTAAAAGGTTTAATACGGTTATTGTAAACACTTGTAAATTCGCCCTCTAATAAAACAGCTAAAGCTTGATTTGCCTTATTAAATGATGCTGGATTTTGTTCTTGAGTTACAACTTCTAAACTTATTTCTTTAGGTGTGCCTTCTAATTTTGTAAGTGGAGCACTCTCTAAAAGAATAGTTTTATTGATGCTGCTTTTTAATGTGTCAATTTGATTTGCGAAATCGAATTTTACTAAGTTTAAATTATTAACAATAGGGTGATTACTATTTGAAGAAGCTAGAGGCGAATATGGCCATCTTAAATTTTGAAACTGGGAGTCGCTACCTTCTCCAATAGCCAAAGTAATAGGGGCGGAGTAGAGTGTACTTATCATAACAGGATTAATACGAATACCATATTTAAAAAAGAAATCGTTTAAATTCAAGTTTCTTGGAACTGCCAAATTAGCTCCTGAAGCATTATACAAGCTATCTTTCTCCATAGCAACATTATCAATAAGCCAAAGGCTTTTTCCGCCACTCATAGTAAACTGATCTAAAACTAACTTTTCTTTTTCAGAAAAAGCTTCGGTAGGTTTTGCAGAAATAATTAAATCAAATTTATTTAAATCGCTAAGTGTTTTTTGTGGATTATTTGCAACACTATCTAAGGTAAAAGGCGCAATAAAATAATATTCATTAATTTTTTTTATAAAGTCTGCAATGTATTTATCTTCCAATTGATTATTACCTTTTAAAACGGCAATTTTTTTCTGCTTAGGTGTTGTTAATTTACTAAAACCATCAGTAAAAGCATATTCTAAATGCTGTACCGAGTTAGTCACTAATTCTTGCTGCGAGGCGCCAATTTTATTTTTAACCAAAGGAATAGTAATGGTAACATCGTTATAACTTGCCAAAGCCCAAGGAAAAATAATAGCTTGAGATGATTTTCCGCTTTCTTGTACACTTAATTGCATAGGTGTAAGTCCACGTTGTGTGAGTTGCTGGATGTTACGCTCACGAGTCGCTTCGTCTTCTAAAGGGTTTATAAAATTAAAATTAATGTTACTGTTCTCTTCTGAAAATTCTTCAAGCAGTTGTTTGGTTTCCCTCTGAAGGCGTTTAAATTCAGATGGAAAATCGTCACCTTTTAAAAATACATCAACAATAATAGGAGAATTAATGGTACTAATAATTTGTTTTGAAGCTTCACTTAAAGTGTAACGATTATCTTCAGTTAAATCAAAACGTTTATGGATTGATGAAGAGAAAACATTTAAGCCTATTAAACTTAACAATATAATTGAAATACGTTGCCACTCTTTTTTATTATTTTTTTGTGTTTTAATAGCTGTAACCGTTAGCATTATAAAGAATAATGTTACGCTAAAAAAGTATAGAATATTGCTTGTGTCAAGCACTCCACGACTCATGCTTTTAAAATGATAACTCATGCCTAATTGCTCAAAAAAAGCGCTAGACGTAATATCTGAAATGCCTTCAAAACCAATGTAAAAAATAAAACAAAGAAAAACGGCACTAATAAATGCCACAATTTGATTATCAGTAATAGTAGAACAAAATATGCCAATTGCGGTATAAGATGCCATTAAAAAGAGCAACCCAAAGTAAGACCCAAGCGTGCTGCCAATGTCTAAATTTCCAACTGGGTTCCCTAATTGATAAACAGTGTATACATAAAGTAAAGTAGGCAAAAGCGCGATTAAAATTAAAACAAAAGCGCCAAAATATTTACCTAAAACTATGTTTGTATGAGAGATTGGTTTTGTAAGTAGCAACTCTAAAGTACCTTGTTTTTTTTCATCCGAAAAACTGCGCATGGTTACAGCAGGAATCAAAAAAATTAATATCCAAGGTGCTAATAAAAAGAAAGATGATAAATCGGCAAACCCATAATCTAGAATATTAAATTCGCCTTTAAATAACCATAAAAACAAGCCGTTTAATAAAAGGAATATTGCAATTACTAAATAGCCTATTGGTGATGCAAAAAATGAGTTTATTTCTTTTTTTAAAATTGCTAACATTTGTTTCATTTTGTACGTCATTACGAGGAACATATTGACGTGGTAATCTTTTATTTTAACAGATTGCTATACTTCGACTGCGCTCAGTACAGACTTTAAATTTATTAATTTGTCTTACAATGACGATTAATTTGTTGTTTATTTCAAACTTTCTAGCTTGTCAACACTCCAAGCTTCTGGGCTTGCATTAAAAAGTGGTTTGGTTTTACTCCAAACGTTTTTAAATAAATCAGATTGTCTGTAAGCTTCTAAATCATCTTCAGAATTCCAATAACTGTAAGTGAAAAAAATATTTGTGTTATTTTTATCTCTATACAATTCTAAAAAATTACAGCCTTTAAATGCTCTAATTTTATTTTTATTGGCATCAAAGTTTTTAAGAAATTCTTCAATAGCTGTTTCATTAAAACTCATCTTTACAATTCTTACAAACATTAAATCATTCTTTAATAAAATTAATACTTACAGCATCCATAATACCTAATCCCATTAAGGACGATGCGCTACCAACAGTAGTCGTGTTACTTTTGTAAAGGGCTATTTCTAAAAAGTCACCAGAATTAAAAACCACCAAACCTCTACCTTCGTCATGTCTTTTTTCCTCAGGAATTTCAAAATTCACTATATCGCTGTACTTAGAAAAAATGGTTTTAAATTTATAATTTCTTGCCGATACCTCAAAAGGTCTTCCTTTCTGAATAGTTTCAAAAAAACCACGTTTTATATTAGTAACTACATTCCCATAATTGTCTATGTATATTACGCTACCAATAATTTGACTTTTGTCCTCGTTAACATAGGGTACAATATTTTTAATAGGCTTTATATTGGTAATAGCTTTACCAATAATATCAAGAGTACCACCACGCGCTATATGACAAGCTACTTTTACAAATACATCTAAAACAGGAAAACTGGTTTGTATTTTATCATGTATATTAATTTCAACAATTTTTTCAGGAGCAATTTCAGAACAAATCATACTCATAATCCCATTGTTGGCACAAATAAAAAAGTGATCATCTAATTTTATTGCAATATGCTTGTTTTCAGGATTTATTTCAGAATCTATTCCAATAATATGTATGGTGCCTTTTGGGAAGCTATTGTAAGCATTTTGAATTATATAAGCCGCTTCTGGAATACTAAAAGGCGATACAGAATGAGAGATATCAACAATTTTAACATCTGGTAGCTCACTGTAAATCGCACCTTTTGTAGCGCCAGCAAAGTGATCTTTTTCACCAAAATCTGTTGTTAAAGTTATTATCGCCATTGGCAAAATTGTTGATATGTTTTTAATGTTAGGTCACTCAAATTTATGTATTTTTGAGCTTTATGAATGTGTTTTACAAACCTACATAAATTTTCGTTTTCGTTTTTATATTTTAAATGAAAATTATAACATTAAACATACGCTTTTGAACGAAATTGTAATTGAACTTGAAGAAATTACTCCAAAAGAATTTTTTGGAGCGCAAAACGCAAATATTGAACTTTTAAAAAAGTACTTTCCAAAACTTAAAATTGTAGCACGGGGTAATAAAATTAAAGCTTTTGGTGATGAAGAATTACTAGAGGAATTTGATAGAAGGATTACTATGCTTTTAAAACATTTCGCAAAGTATAATAAACTAGATGAAAATGTTATTGAACGTGTTTTAACAAGCCAAAGTAGTGATGACTATACAACTTCTAAACAGAGTGGAGAAGTTATTGTACATGGTGTTGGCGGAAAACTTATAAAGGCGCAAACTGCAAACCAGCGTAAATTGGTAGAGAGTATGCGAAAAAACGATATGGTTTTTGCTATTGGTCCTGCAGGAACTGGTAAAACGTATACAGGTGTTGCGCTAGCAGTTCAAGCTTTAAAAAATAAAGAAGTTAAGCGCATTATTTTAACGAGACCAGCAGTTGAGGCTGGAGAAAATTTAGGTTTTTTACCTGGCGATTTAAAAGAAAAATTAGACCCATACATGCAACCGTTATACGATGCGTTGCGTGATATGATTGCGCCAGAAAAATTGGCACACTATATTGAAAACGGAACCATTCAAATTGCACCATTGGCATTTATGCGTGGTCGTACGTTAGATAATGCCTTTGTTATTTTAGATGAAGGACAAAATACCACACACGCTCAAATGAAAATGTTTTTGACGCGTATGGGTAAACATGCTAAGTTTTTATTAACAGGCGATCCTGGGCAAATAGATTTACCACGACGTACCATTTCGGGTTTAAAAGAAGCCTTATTAATTTTAAAAAATGTAGATGGTGTTGGGATGATATTTTTAGATGATAAAGATGTCATTCGTCATAAACTAGTTAAAAAAGTAATTGAAGCATATAAAAGTATTGAGAATAGAGACTAATGAGTAATACTATAATTGACACCAACTTTGATTTTCCAGGGCAAGAAAGTGTTTACAAAGGAAAAGTAAGAGAAGTATATAATATAAATAATGAGCAATTAGTAATGATTGCTACCGATAGATTATCAGCATTTGATGTGGTGATGCCAAAAGGAATACCGTATAAAGGGCAAATACTAAACCAAATAGCCACTAAAATGATGGCAGCTACAGAAGATTTAGTACCAAACTGGTTAACCGCAACACCAGATCCAAATGTTGCAGTTGGCCATTTATGCGACCCTTTTAAAGTAGAAATGGTTATTCGTGGTTATATGTCTGGTCATGCTGCACGCGAATACAAATTAGGCAAACGTATCCTTTGTGGTGTGCCAATGCCAGAAGGGGTGAAAGAAAATGATGCTTTTCCTGAGCCTATTATTACGCCAGCTACTAAAGCAGAAATGGGAGACCATGACGAAGATATTTCTCGTGAAGATATTTTAAAACGTGGTATTGTGTCTGAAGCAGATTATGTGGTTTTAGAAGATTATACACGCAAATTATTTCAAAGAGGTTCAGAAATAGCAGCCTCTAGAGGCTTAATTTTAGTTGACACCAAATATGAGTTTGGAAAAACCAAAGAGGGTAAAATTGTATTGATTGATGAAATACATACACCAGATTCTTCACGTTATTTTTATGCTGATGGTTACCAAGAGCGTCAAGATAGAGGAGAAGCCCAAAAACAATTAAGTAAAGAGTTTGTACGCCAATGGTTAATAGCAAATAACTTTCAAGGCTTAGAAGGGCAAACGGTACCTTTTATGAGTGATGATTATATAGAATCTGTTAGCGAACGTTATATTGAACTTTACGAAAATATTACAGGCGAAACTTTTGTAAAAGCAGATGTTTCAAATATTCAAGAACGTATAGAGGCTAATGTTTTGAGGTATTTAAAATAGAAATTCAATTTTAGTCATTCTTTAAATGTAGCTAAAGGTGTGTGGTTTGGTTGTGTATTTCTACAACTAATTTAGCAAATATAAACCGAATAGAAAATCTGCGAAGATTTTAGTAAGTAAGCTATAACTAGCAATGGACTAAATATGTTATTAGTTACAGTTTTTTAATCGGTCCAATTTTCAATAGAACCGTCTTCATTGAACCAAATTTCGACACGTACTTTTTCTTCTGTCGGTTTTCCTTTCCGTTTCAAGATATCAAATTGTAATTTCAAGAGAGCTTTTTTGATTGATTTGATACAATGACTATATTCTCTCTTTGTGTCCCAAAACTCTTTGACTAATTCTTTAGTTTGATATTCGGTCATTATCACATCAGCTATTTTACCATTTTTTCCGATAACGATTGTATATAATTCTGAACAGTCAAATTTGTCTAGTTTAGTCCATTTGTAACTTTTAATTTGATTAAATAAGATGCTACTTATTGAATCTCTTTTCAGTCTATCTATTCCATTTTTTAAATCTTCGTAATTCTGTTGGTAGCTAATTTTGAGTATTTTTCCTTTTTTTATTCTTACAACTGTTTCATCTAAGAATACTCTTTCAAATACTCCATCCCAACGTAATAATTTATTGTTATTTGATTTTAAAGGAAAGCTAATGTTTCCACTATACCAATCAATATAAACTTTGTTGTTTTTGACTTTTTCTCCGAATAATTTTTTGATATAATTTTCTGGAATTTGTTTTTTGTTTCGTAAAGAATGACAATTGATGATGGCACTTACAAATAAACTATCATTTTCTATTTTATAAATAGCTTGGTAACCTCTCCAACAATTTAATGACGTTCCTTCAAATCCATCAATTGAGTTTCTGAAACTCAAATTAAACAACTTGCCTTTATCGTCTTTTATTTTTTGAAGATACTGTTCAACTAGTAAATTATATGTTGGAATAGTATCGTTTTTATAAATAAGATAGTCGGGAATTTGTGGACTTGATGCAAAGGAATTTGAAGCAAAAGAACTTGTCAAATTAGTGCTAAAAATAAGTACGATTAAAATCCACTTCATGTTGTTTTTTAAATTGTAGCTAACCTTTAATGATATGCGTCGTTTTAATGATATATATCAGAAGGTAAGCGAAATTAGAATCTTCTTATTAAAAAATCAATACAGGTTTTATTTTTTTAATTTTCGTTTAGACTTACTAGCCTTAGCCAATGGGTTAAAAGCTAAACACAAATCAACCCAATAACTTAAATCATCGTCAGTATCAAAACCATCTGGTGTTACAAAAATATAACCACGCATCGGGCGACCAGTAAAATCCATGGGTAAACATTCAGGTTTTTCTAATTCATTTAAATAAACGTCTTCACCTATGCGAGCCATTAATAAACTATCTCCATATTTCTTGTCAATATGGATACCACAAAGCATTTTATTATCTACTTTAAAGCACAAACCGCCCATCATTTTTAACTCATCAAAATGTGTGTGTTTGTCTTTTAAATGCTGCCTAATTCTATCTGCTAAAAATTCATCGTAAGCCATAAACTATAATTAAAAAAAATATTACTAGTAAATTTAATACATTTATAGCTTAAACTAACAACACTTTATGGAACAACTTAAACAACTTACTGCAGATTTTTCTAGTGCAGTTTGGGGTTTGCCGTTACTTATATTACTTATTGGAGGCGGTTTGTATTTACTTATTCGTTCAAGATTTGCAACATTTCGTTTGCTTGGTCATGCTATTCAAGTACTTCGTGGTAAATATGATGACCCAAACGATCCTGGGCAGATTAGTCACTTTCAAGCATTAACAACAGCTTTGTCATCTACCATTGGTATGGGCAATATTGCTGGAGTTGCGGTGGCAATTTCCATTGGCGGTCCAGGAGCAGTATTTTGGATGTGGGTAAGCGCAGTAGTTGGGATGTCTACCAAGTTTTTTACTTCAACATTAGCCATTATGTTTAGAGGAAAAGACAGTGCAGGCGAGTTACAAGGCGGCCCCATGTATTTTATTATGGAAGGCTTAGGTAAATCATGGAAACCATTAGCAATTATGTTTAGTGTTTGCGGTTTAATAGGCGCATTACCAGTTTTTAATGTCAATCAACTCACTCAAGCTGTTAATGATATTTTGCTTAAACCTAATGGATTTGAGATTGGATTTACATCAAATTTAATTGTTGGATTGGTTTTAGTTAGTATTACTGGTGTTGTTATTCTTGGTGGTTTAGGACGTATAAGTAAAACAGCATCTAAAATGGTACCTTCAATGGTATTGCTTTATTTTGTTTCTGTACTGATTATTTTAGCTGTTAATATTGAAACAGTTCCTAAATATTTTGCAATGATTTTTACTGATGCTTTTGCAGCTAATAATTTTAAAGGCGATGCTTTTTTTGGAGGCCTTGTTGGAGGGTTGATTTTACTAGGAATTAAACGAGGTGCTTTCTCAAACGAAGCAGGTATTGGAACAGCTCCGTTAGCACATGGTGCAGCTAAAACAGATGAGCCAGTTCGAGAAGGTTTAGTGGCTATGCTAGGGCCAGCGATTGATACATTAATTGTTTGTACACTTACAGCGTTGGCTATTTTAGTAACAGGTGTTTGGGAAACAACTTCAGATAATGGTGTGAGCTTAACTGCGTCTGCATTTAGTGAAGCAATGCCTGGATTTGGAAAATATTTGTTGTTGATATGTATTGCAGTTTTTAGTGTATCTTCACTGTTTTCATATTCATATTATGGATCAAAATGTATGTCGTTTTTAATTGGAGCAGATAAAAAACATTATTACAATTACTTTTATATAGCGAGTATTATTTTGGGAGCGACAACTACTTTGGATATGATGATAAACCTTATTGATGGCGTATTTGCTTTAATGGCTATACCTACTATGCTGTCAACTATAATACTTGCACCAAAAGTTGTAAAAGAGTTATCTGCTTATAAAAAACGTTTAAAAGAAAATAAATTATGACCAACAAAAGTAATTCTAAAGCCTATTGGAAAGAAAACATTAGGTATGTTCTCATATTGCTATTTATATGGTTTTTGGTGTCATTTGGTGCTGGAATCATTTTTAAAGATGCTTTAAATGAAATTAAGATTGGAGGATTTAAACTAGGGTTTTGGTTTGCACAACAAGGTTCTATGTATGTGTTTGTAATTCTCATTTTTGTATATGTTCGCTTAATGAATAAATTAGATAAAAAGTATGGTTATGATGAATAGTTTATTGATAGCAGAACAAGTAAGCGTTCAAAATTGGACATATATTTTAGTTGGTTTAACATTTACTTTATACATAGGTATTGCCATTTGGTCCAGAGCAGGATCAACAAAAGAGTTTTATGTTGCAGGCGGAGGTGTTTCGCCGTTAGCTAATGGTATGGCTACTGCTGCCGATTGGATGAGTGCTGCGTCGTTTATATCTATGGCAGGAATTATTTCTTTTGCTGGATATGATGGAGCCGTATATTTAATGGGTTGGACTGGAGGTTATGTGTTATTAGCATTATTGTTAGCGCCTTATTTAAGGAAGTTTGGGAAATTTACAGTGCCCGATTTTATTGGTGATAGATATTATTCCAATACAGCACGTACAGTTGGCGTATTTTGTGCACTTCTAGTATCGTTTACCTATGTAGCAGGACAAATGCGAGGCGTTGGATTAGTGTTTTCCCGCTTCTTAGAAGTTGATATTAATACAGGGGTTATCATAGGTATGCTAATCGTGTTATTTTATGCAGTTTTAGGCGGTATGAAAGGCATTACTTATACGCAAGTTGCACAATACTGTGTGTTGATTTTTGCCTTTATGGTACCAGCCATTTTTATTTCTATACAAATGACAGGAAACCCAATTCCACAATTAGGGTTTGGTGGTGAATTAGCCGATGGTTCTGGAACTTATTTATTAGATAAATTAGATGGTTTAAGCACTGATCTTGGTTTTTCTGAATATACTGAAGGCTCAAAACCATTAATAGATGTTTTTGCAATTACATTAGCTTTAATGGTTGGTACAGCTGGATTACCACATGTAATTGTTCGGTTTTTCACAGTAAAACGTGTTAAAGATGCTCGTAAATCTGCAGGTATTGCGTTATTGCTTATTGTAATTTTATATACAACAGCACCAGCAGTTTCTGTTTTTGCAAGAACAAATATGATTGAAACGGTTTCAAATCAACCTTATGCTAACGTGCCAGAATGGTTTAAGAAGTGGGAGACTACAAAATTAATAACGTTTACTGATAAAAATAATGATGGATTAATTCAATATGTAGCAGACAAATCTAAAAATGAATTAGTGGTAGATAGAGATATTATGGTTTTAGCTAACCCAGAAATTGCTCAATTGCCAAATTGGGTTATAGCTTTAGTAGCAGCTGGAGCTTTAGCAGCAGCATTATCTACAGCGGCAGGATTATTATTAGTTATTTCTGCATCAGTTTCTCATGATTTAATTAAGAAAATGATAAACCCAAAAATTTCAGAAAAAGGCGAATTGGTGGCTGCACGTTTATCAGCAGTTGTTGCTGTTTGTGTTGCTGGATATTTTGGTATAAACCCGCCAGGGTTCGTTGCAGCAACAGTAGCATTAGCATTTGGATTAGCAGCAGCTTCATTTTTTCCAGCTATTATTTTAGGAATATTTTATAAACGAATGAATAAGGAAGGAGCCATTGCAGGTATGGTAGTAGGTATAACTGCGATGTTGTTGTATATGATTAAGTATAAACTAGGATGGTTTGATGAAGTTGTACCAAATAAAAGTGAATGGTGGTTTGGTATTTCTCCAGAAGGTTTTGGTACAGTAGCAATGCTACTTAATTTTATAGTGTCTATTACAATTATGAAGTTTACCAAGGCACCTCCAAAAGAGGTTCAAGACATTGTTGAAAAGATTAGAATACCTAGTGGAGCAGGAGAGGCGGTAAATCACTAAATACCATAGGTTTTTTTAGCACTTTCAATTTGTTGCTCTTCTGTTGTGTTAGGATATAAAATATATTTTGGAGCAAGTATGGGTTTAATACTTTCTACTTTTATTTTTGTTATGGTTGAAAAAGGAAACTTTCCTTCAGTCATCTTTAATAAAACAGCTTCCATTATAGAAAATGTCTCATCTTTTTTATCAATAATAAACCCTTTTCCTTTTATTTGATAACCTTTTTGAACAAAAATATCAATAAAGCTTAGGCATACATTAGGGTTTTGTTTAATGTTTTTTAAGGTTTGAGGAGATGCAATATTTGCAACTATGATATAATTTTCACCATAATAATTAAAAATCTCTTTTGGAGAGACATTAGGAATATCTTCATTTGAAGCTGTTGCTAACCAGCATAAAACACTTTTTTCAATACATTCTTTTACTTTTGCGGTAAGCATATTATATGTTTTTTGTTAAAAATCCGAGTTATAAACGCGCCTGTCAACTACAGCAGAAAGAATTAAAGAGGTTGTTAATTCCCCAAAATGAGATAGTGTACTATTCAGTTCTTCTAAATGTTTTGTATTTCTAACATTAGCTTTCATCATTAAACAATCATTACCAGTTAATTTGTAGCATTCGGTTATTTCTGGTTTTGTTTTTATGAATTCGTGAAATTTTTCAACTTGTCCGAAACGGATTTTTGCAGATATGAATACACCCATTGGATAACCAATAGCTTCCATTCCTAATTTTACTTCATAGCGATTAATAATGCCAGCATCTTCCATTTTTTGAATTCGTTCAGCTACCGAAGGAGAAGAGAGTCCTACTTTTTTCGATAGTTCAGTTAAAGGCATTCTTGCATTTAGTTGTAATTGTTCTAATATTAGCCAATTTGTTTTATCAATATTCATAATTAAGGTTATTTAAATAAAATACATTCAAAAATAAGGCATTAATTTGATTATTCAAAATATATTAATTTTTTATAATGTTTTTGTTATCTAATTTTGGAATAGAAAAAATGTTCAATTTAAAACCTTGTATTATGATATTCGATTTAGAAACTAAACAACGTAAAGAAATCTGGAATTATCTATCTGAAAAACTAGAATCTTACTATGCTAATACTGAAATTATTGATGTTGTTAATAATGAAAATAGAGCTGAAGTTCTAAAAACTATTGATGCTGATTTTAACACAGCTAGGTCGACAGAAGAAGCTATAGATAAAGTAGTAAAAGGACTTAAGCAACATGCTGTGCACACACCTCACCCATTATATTATGGTATGTTTAATCCACGTTCTAGTTTTCCATCTATTGTTGCTGATGCTATTACAGCTACATTTAACCCCCAACTAGCAGCATGGGGACATGCACCTTATGCTGTAGAAATAGAACATATGCTTATTCAAGAAATTGGAAAGAAATTTGGATATGAACAACCAAATATTGACGGTGTTTTTACCACAGGCGGTCAAGAAGCAAATTTAACTGCTTTATTAACGGCTTTAAATAATAAATTCTCTGACTATGCTGAAGAAGGATTGCATGCAGTATCGGGTACACCAATTATTTACTGCTCTAAGGCTAGCCATCATGCAACGATTAAAGCTGCGAAAATTTGTGGATTGGGTATAAACTCGGTAAAATATATTGAAGTAGATGATAACCAAAAAATGATTCCGTTTAAACTAGAAAACGAAATTTTAAATGATTTAAGCAAAGGCAAAATTCCTTTAATGATTGTGTCAACTATGGGTACAACTGGAGCAGGAGCTATAGATCCTATCAATGAAATATCGGTTATCGCAAAAAAATATAGTATATGGTTACATGCTGATGCAGCTTATGGCGGAGCAGTGGTATTAACACAAAAGTATAAATATCTTCAAAAAGGTATTGAAAAAGCAGATTCTATAACTTTTGACGCTCATAAATGGTTGTCAGTTCCTATGGCTACAAGTATGTTTATAACGAAACATCGAAATATTTTAAGCAAAACCTTTAGTATTACGGCAAACTTTATGCCTCAGGAAGAAGATGATATAAGTAAACTAGGATCATATACACATTCTATACAATGGTCTCGTCGTTTTATAGGACTCAAATTGTACATGCCTCTTTTGGTTTTTGGATGGAAAGGTTTTGATGAAACTATTTCTCATCAAATGAAAATGGGACAACTTTTAAAACGAAAACTAGAAGCTAATAATTGGAAGCTTTATAATAATACAGAACTACCGATAGCTTGTTTTACTGATGTTGAATTTGGGAATGAGCCAGAGTTTTCTACGTATATCTATGAATCTTTTTTAGAAACTGGAGAAGCATGGTTAATAAATTACCCAGTTGGAAATAAATTTACATTACGAGCTTGTATTACTAATTATAACACTACTGAAGCTCACCTAGATAAATTAATAAACTTGCTTAATAAAAAACGAGCTATTTATAAAAAAGAACATAATTTAGTAACTATTTAAATAAAAAAAACTATGACAATAAAAGATTTAAAACAAAGTGAGTTCAATGAATATTATGGTAGATATATTGACAAATTATCAAATAATATAACATTGGTTGATGGCTTTAAAGTTGGAGCAAATAACGTATTACAGTTTTTTCAATCCATTCCATCAGATAAATTAAACTATAAATATGCGGAAGGTAAATGGAACGTTAAAGAGGTTTTTCAGCACTTAATAGATACTGAGCGTATATTTATGCATCGTTGTTTTAGAATAGCACGCCATGACGAAACAGCACTAGCTGGTTATAACCAAAATATATACATTGAGCCTTCGAATGCAGATAATAAAAGTATTGAATCTCTTATTGAAGAATTTAAAATTGTTAGGCAAAATTCTATATTATTATTGCAAAGTTTAAAACAGGATGATTTAGAATTTATAGGTAATGCTAATAATGATGCTATGTCAGCTAGAGCTGCTGCATTTACGGTTATTGGTCACGATATTTGGCATATGGGTGTTATAAAAGAGCTCTATTTGTAAAAATCAATTTAGGCGTTTATAATAGTAACTTTTCTTTTTACTATAATAAACACTATAAATGACAAAATACCAAAAATTGAAAACCCAATAAATAATGGTAGTACCGATGTGGAAACAAAACCACCAATATAGTTTGCAATAGGTACTGCCATTACGGTTGAAACAAATCCGTTTATTGCCGCTCCTATACCAGCTATATGCCCAAGAGGTTGCATAGCTAAAGCTCGTAAGTTTCCAAATAAAAAACCTACTGCAAAAAATTGTAAAGCAAAAAAGGTTAATAATATAGCTATACTCGGATTTTCTCCAGAAGAGAATATAACTACATATAAAATTGATATAATAGCGTAGGCTATACAGGAAACATAAGCAATTTTCATCATGCCATATTTAACTACAAATCTGCTATTTAAAAAGGTAGCTAATCCAACAGAAATAGCTAAACTTGCAAATATATAAGGAAACATATCTGCCAAATTATATTGTTCTTGAAATATTTGTTGCGACGTACTTAAATACACCATAAACGACCCTGTAATAAAGCCAGAAATTAATGTAAATGCTACAGCATCTTTATGTTTAAAAAATTCTTTTGTACCATCAATAAAAAGATGGCTTGTAAATTTAATACGTTTATCTTTTCCTAATGTTTCTGGCTGTCGTAGCCAAAACCAAATCATTATTAAAATACCAAAAACCAAATTAAAATAAAATACTGACTCCCAATTGTAAAGGTTAATTAAAAACTGACCTAAAGCAGGAGCTACTACAGGAACTAAAATAAAAAACATCACAACTATTGATAGTATTTTAGCCATGTAATTGCCACTATAAGAATCTCTTATCATAGATATACTCAAACTTCTGGGAGACGATAATCCAACTCCTTGCAATACTCTACCTAGAATCATCATTTCAAAATTTTTAGTAGTAACGCAAATAATGCTAGCTATTATAAAAACTATAAACCCAATATATACAATAGGTTTTCTTCCAAAGCTGTCAGATAATGGCCCGAAAAGAAGTTGTCCAAACCCTAAGCCTAAAAAAATCATCGTAATTAAAAGTTGATTATTGGCAGGGTTTGTAACCCCCAAAGCACTTCCTATTTCTGGTAAGGCAGGTAATAAGGCGTCTATAGATAAAGCAACAATAGACATTAATGACGCCATTAAAGCTACAAATTCAAATTTGAAAGTGTTGTTATTTTGCATTGGGCAAAAATAAGTTAATTTAACGTCGTAAAAGGTTATTTTATATTAATTTGAAATATTAATATTCTTAAATTTGTTTATCAATTTAAAAGGTATGGGTACAGAAACATTAATAAAAATATTTAAAAGGGATTTAGATAGGTTAAAAGGTGAAATTGAATCTTATAATGATGAAAAAAATCTTTGGGTTTTAAAAGATGGTATTAGCAATTGTGCTGGTAATTTATGTTTGCATTTAGTTGGAAACCTTAACCATTTTATTGGAGCTGAATTTGGGAAATCAGGTTATGTAAGACAAAGAGACTTAGAGTTTTCACTAAAAGATGTACCAAGAACAGAGCTAATAAAGCAAGTAAACGATGTAAAGCTTATTGTTGAGAATACTTTAAAAACTCTAACACATGATGACTTACAAAAAGAATACTCACGTCGCGTTTTTGAAGACAAAATGACCACAGAATTTTTTTTAACACATTTAACAACGCATTTAGCGTACCATCTGGGACAAATAAATTACCATAGACGCTTATTAGATTCTTAAATATTTTTGTTTTTTTCAACTCAACTTTTGATATTTAAAAACTTAACTTTGTTGTTTAAACAAAACCTTTTATGTCTTTTAAAAAATTAATTGAACCATTAGCAGATACTATTAGTAATAAAGGGTTTGAAGAACCTTTACCGCTTCAAAAACAAATCTTATCTAAAATAAAAGGAGGCGCAAGTTTATTTGCAATAGCACCAGATGGAAAAGGTAAAACTACAAGTATTGTAATTAGTGTTATACAGAAACTAAAAACGGCTTTTGAAGATGCCCCACGAGCGTTAATTTTTGTAAAAGACAAACAGGCTGCACAAGATTTAGAAAGGGTGTTTAACGATTTTAAAAGAGGAACAGATTTACGAGTGTATTGTGCATATGATGAGTATGATATTGATTCACAACGGGATGAAATTTATGTAGGAACAGATATTGTAATTGCAACACCAAAGCGGTTGAATAAGTTATTTTACATGAATGGGATTAATTTGAATAAACTGCAAATGTTTATTGTTGAAGATGCCGATTTTTTATTTAGAAATAATAATCTGTCAGAAGTTACCAGAACACCAGAAAGTATTGGTAAATGCCAATACCTTATTTTTGCTTCTAAGTTTGATGCACGTTTTGAGCGTTGGCAAGACTCCTTTATGTATAACGCTCAAGTTGTTAAACTTTAAGCATTTTCGTTAAACCCATCTTAAAGTTTTAGGGCATTCTTAATTTGATGCCTACTTTTATCATTCAACTAAATCATTCCAAAAATGAATTTTAAAAAAATTAGTATTCTGTGCTTAACATTGTCTTTAATTTACAATAGTAATGCACAAGATGTTTCTTTTGAAGATTATAATCCAACATCAACACTTGTAGTACCGGGGAAAGTTATTAAAAAAGCAAAATTCCCATTCATTGATATACATGGGCATCAATACAGAATGCCAACACAAAATTTAACTCCAGTTATTGCAGCAATGGACACCTTGAATATGGGAATTATGGTGAATTTAAGTGGTCGTTCTGGTGAAGATTTACAGAAATCTGTAAAGAATATTGCAGATCATTACCCAAATCGGTTTGTTGTTTTTGCTAATATTAATTTTAATGGAGCAGGGGCAGATGGTTGGATTGAAGAAAAAGTTAATCAGTTAAAAGAAGATGTGAAAAATGGTGCACGAGGACTAAAAGTATATAAAAGCCTGGGTATGTATAATAAAGATGTTAATGGAAATAGATTGGCTATTGATGATGAACGATTAAATCCTATTTGGGAGGCTTGTGGAGATTTAGGAATTCCAGTATTAATTCACTCAGCGGACCCTAAATCTTTTTGGGATGAATTTGATATAGATAACGAACGTTGGTTAGAACTTAAAACACACCCGCGAAGAAAACGTAGTGTAACAGATCCGGCGCCTTGGGAACAAATTATTGCTGAACAACACCATATGTTTAAAAATCACCCGAAAACTATATTTATAAATGCGCATATGGGTTGGTATGCAAATAACTTAGGAAAACTAGGAAAGTTACTTGATGAGATCCCAAATATGAATGTTGGTATTGGAGCTATTATTGCCGAATTGGGTAGACAACCTCGATTTGCAAAAGCTTTTTTTATAAAATATCAAGATAGAATTCTTTTTGGAAAAGATAGTTGGAAGCCAGAAGAATTTCCTACTTATTTTAGAGTTTTAGAAAGTAACGATGAGTATTTTCCATATCACAAAAAATATCACGCATATTGGGCAATGTATGGTTTAGATTTACCAGATGAAGTTCTTAAAAAAGTATATTATAAAAATGCATTACGCATTGTTCCGGGTTTAGATAAAAGTTTATTTCCAAATTAGAACTTATTAAATACTTAGTATGGGTTATTTATTATTGAGATTTAATTGCTTAATTTTAAGAAGATTAATAATTTAAGTTTCAATACCATGCGCTTTAGAATTCAAGAACGATATACAGCAGATGATAGAATATTTTTGATTGTAGAAATTATCATCACTTTTATATGCATGTTTATTCCGCTTATCTTATTTTTAATAGATAAACAAGTAAGACCAAGTATAAGTGCCTACGTAGATATGAAGGATAGCTATATTTTTGGATTATTATTTGGTATTGCAGGAATGACGTTTTTGCTTAATGGTGCTTTATATTTTAAAGTTGAGAATGATGAAAAGAGAAAGCCCCAACTTAAATCAATATCTGTTTTGAATCAATCTATTTATGATAAGAAACGAATTGGGAAATGGTATAATGTGGTTTTTGGCATTTCACTTATTGGAATAGCTGTTTTTCACTATAATAGAAATATATCTGAATACATTCATATAGCTTTTGCTTTAATATTTTTTGTTGGAAGTGCGATAGTTATCTTTTTTATTCATGATCCCGAGGATAAATGGAAAAGTAGAATTTTAGCAATAGTATCTGTTGCATGTTTAGCAATATCATTTTTTACTAATGGAAGCTTTATTTCCTTATTTTGGGCAGAAACTATTGCGCTAATTATTATTGCAATACATTATATATTAGAATCTTATAGAATCTGTTTAGATTTTTAATTTTACAAAGGAATATTTCCATGTTTCCGTTTTGGAGTATCTACTACTTTGTCTTCAAGCATAGAAAACGCTTTTATAAGTTTACGTCGTGTATTTTTAGGTAAAATAACTTCATCTATAAACCCTCGCTGTGCTGCACGATACGGGTTTGCGAATTTTTCGGCGTATTCAGTTTCTTTTTCAGCTAATTTTTCAGCAGGATCATCTGCGGCTGCAATCTCTCTTCTAAATATAATCTCACTAGCTCCTTTAGCTCCCATAACGGCTATTTCTGCTCCTGGCCATGCAAAGTTTAAGTCGGCACCAATATGTTTAGAATTCATAACATCGTAAGCACCGCCATAAGCTTTTCTGGTAATTACCGTAACTCTTGGCACGGTGGCTTCGCTTAGTGCATACAATAGTTTAGCACCATGAACTATAATACCATTCCATTCTTGATCGGTTCCAGGTAAAAACCCTGGTACATCTACTAAAACTAGTAATGGAATATTAAAACAGTCGCAAAAACGTGTAAACCGAGCCGCTTTAGTAGAGCTTTTTACTCCTAATACACCAGCTAAAAATTGAGGCTGATTAGCAATTATTCCAACACTTCGCCCTCCTAAGCGAGCAAATCCAACAATAATATTTTCTGCATAGTCTTTATGAATTTCATAGAAAGAATCTTCATCTATAATGCCAGAGATAACCTCATGCATGTCATAAGGTTTATTTGGATTATCAGGAACTATATCAGATAAAACATCTCTTATTTCATCTTTGAGTTTAAAGTCTAATTTTTCAGTAGTCTCTGTATTATTTTGTGGTAAGTAGCTTAAAAGCTTTTTTAAATCTTCAAGACATTCAATATCATTTGCTGAAGTTTTGTGCGCAACACCAGATTTTGATGCATGGGTGAATGCTCCTCCTAATTCTTCGCTTGTAACTTCTTCGTTGGTAACTGTTTTTACTACATTGGGGCCTGTTACAAACATGTAACTAGTATTTTCTACCATCATTGTAAAATCTGTCATGGCAGGAGAATATACAGCACCGCCTGCACAAGGCCCCATAATAGCTGAGATTTGTGGAATGACTCCAGATGCTTGAACATTTCTATAAAAAATATCGGCATAACCGCCTAAAGACCTCACACCTTCTTGAATACGTGCGCCACCAGAATCGTTTAAACCAATAATTGGAGCTCCAACTTTTACTGCTAAATCCATAATCTTACAAATTTTTTCTGCGTGTGTTTCGGATAATGCTCCACCAAAAACCGTAAAATCTTGAGCGTATACATATACTAATCTACCATTTACAGTACCATAACCAGTAATTACCCCATCACCAAAATAGATTTCTTTTTCCATCCCAAAATCGGTTGTTCTATGAGTTACCAGCATACCAATTTCTTCAAAAGAACCATCATCCATTAAATAATTAACTCGCTCTCTGGCTGTTAATTTTTTCTTTGCATGTTGTTTGTCAATGCGTTTTTGTCCACCTCCTAAATGTGCTAAAGCAATACGTTCATTGAGTTTGTTTAGTTTATTTTCTTTTGAGCTCATATCTTTTTTTGCTAAGTCGCAAAGTTGCGAAGTTTAATGGTTTAATTTTATTAACTTATTTAGGTAATCGTAATAAGCTTTGATCTTTTATATATTGTTTTACAGCAATAAGAGCTGCAATTTTCGCTTCGTTTTCCGTTTCTTTTTGTAAAGCTTCTGGTGAATAATAATCCTTTACAAAATGTGTGTCAAAATTTCCAGAACGGAAAGCATCATGATTACAAACGTATTTCCCAAATGGGAGTGTGGTTTGAACCCCTTCAACATGATAGTTTTCAATGGCTTTTATCATAAGCTGAATGGCTTCATCTCTAGTGTTTCCATAGGTAATTAATTTTGAAAGCATCGGGTCGTAATAAATTGGAATATCCATACCTTCTTCAAAACCATTATCTACACGAATGTTTTTTCCAACCGGGAGTTTATATACATCTAAGTGCCCAACACTTGGTAAGAAACTGTTTAACGGGTCTTCAGCGTAAACACGTAATTCTAAAGCATGTCCGTTAATTTTTAAATCTTCTTGTTTTACTTGAAGTGCTTCACCACGAGCTACTCGAATTTGAAGTTCAACTAAATCTACACCAGAAATTAATTCGGTAACAGGATGTTCTACTTGTAGTCTTGTATTCATTTCTAAAAAGTAGAAATTATGTTCAGCATCTAATAAAAACTCGACAGTTCCAGCGCCTAAATAATCGCAAGATTTTGCAACATTAATAGCCGCTTGACCCATTTTTTCACGTAACTCGGGAGTTAAAACACAAGAAGGAGCTTCTTCAACCACTTTTTGATGACGCCGTTGAATACTGCATTCTCGCTCAAAGAAATGCAATACATTACCATGACTATCTGCCATGACTTGAATTTCTATATGTCGAGGAGAAGTAACATATTTTTCGACAAAAACAGAACCATCGCCAAAAGCAGAAGTAGCTTCACTTATTGCGCGTTTCATTTGTTCTTCAACATCTTTTTCTTGTTCTACAACACGCATGCCTTTACCGCCGCCACCAGCTGCTGCTTTAATAAGAATTGGGAACCCTATCTGTTTTGCAATTTCAACCGCTTCAATTGGGTTTGTAACAGCTCTGTCAACACCAGGAACCATAGGGATATCGTAATCTTTTACAGCGTCTTTAGCGGCAAGTTTGTCGCCCATCATCTTTATGGCTTTTGAACGTGGACCAATAAAAAGGATGTTATTTTTTTCGGCAAGTTCAGCAAAATCTGCATTTTCACTTAAAAAACCATAACCTGGATGAATGGCATCTACCTGCAATTGCTTAGCAACTTTAATAATTTTATCGCCTCTTAAATAGGATTGGCTTGAAGGAGGTTCGCCAATACAAACGGCTTCATCTGCAAATTTTACATGCGGCGCATTTCTATCTGCAGTAGAAAATACTGCTACCGTTTTTATACCCATTTTTTGAGCCGTTTTCATAACTCTAATAGCTATTTCACCTCTGTTTGCAATTAATATTTTTTTCATAGTCTATTGAAATTCAATTAACAACTGATTTTTTTCTACAGCATCACCTTTGTTTACTGAAATAGATTTAATAACACCATCTCTCGGAGATGTAATAATATTTTCCATTTTCATGGCTTCAAGAATTAATAATGTATCATTTTCTTTAACTTCTTGATTAACTTTAATTGCAATATCTAAAATTAAGCCAGGCATAGGGGCCTTTATAGAATCGACATGTTTAGTTGAACCAATTTCAAACCCCATATCTTTAATTAAAAGGTCTAAGTTGTTGAAAATGCTAACGTTATAAGTATTGTTATTAACTTTTACTTTGTACGATTTTGTATTTAAATCTGCATTAACCATTTCAGATTTATAAGATTTGTTTTGCTGAAGAACATGATATTCAGTTTCTGAAACTTGCAAAGCATCTAGAGTAGATAGATCTTCGTCTTTAATTTCAAAATCGAAAGTATTATTTACGTTGGCTTTAAAAATATTACTCATAAGCGTTGTAATTTAGTTCGTAGTAAATATAATTATAATGTACGTGAATTGATTCTTATTTTTATGAATCAATTCTGTTTTGTTTGGTAAAATTATTTAATTATTGAGCAAGAAAACATGAATTTTATCATGTATTTAGGCTTTAAAATGAGAATTATCTTGATGACGTTTTATTGCTTTTCGAGACAGTAACAAACCTATAAAAAGCGATACAAAAGCACCAATCCAAATTCCAGGAACAAAATCTATAAATAAGAAAAAGTCGTAAGCGCCATGAAAAAAAACTGCCAGTAATAATCCGGTTAAGTTTAGTGTTATTCTATTATTAGAGAATTTAGCTTTCCCCATATAGTAGCCCATTAAAATACCAAAAGTTGCATGTGCTGGAACTGCAGTAAATGCTCTAAGTAATGCTGTTTGATAACCGCCTTCTAGTACGTAAAAAATATTTTCGGTTGCAGCAAAACCCATTGATACCATAACGGCGTAAACAATACCGTCAAACGGTTCGTTAAAAGCTTTGTGTTTTTGCGAAAAGTATCTAACAATTACATATTTGCTAAACTCCTCAGTTAATGCAACTACAAAAAAAGCTTTTATAAACTGCTGAAAAATACTAGTATGGTTTGTTAATGGTAAAATCACATCAAAGGCATAATAAAGAATAGTAGTAATTACAATACTTACAATGGCGCCTAATAAAAAGTTGTAAAAAAGTAAACGTTTAGGCTCTTTTTCGTATTTATCTTTAAAATAAATATAAAGTATTATAATAAAAACTGGAGCAATTGCAGTAAGCAGTAAATTCATTTACAAAATGAGCTATATAAAAGCGGTTAACATATTCAGATTAAAAGTAGTTAAAAAAATATAGTTATCTAATTCTTCCTATAATGTTTTGCAAAACAGTTTCGTAATACGATTTATTCGATGCAACAAAATGATTTCCGTTATTGTTGATATTATCAATTAACTGTTTAAAATTATCTGTAGAAACTAGTTTTAAAGCTTCTACCTCTTCAATTTGAGGCGTTAAATCTGAAAGAGTAATTTTTAATTCTGAAATGAAAGTATGATGAAACTCATTGTCAATAATACCATTTTCATAGGTTTGAAAACATTCAAAAATGCCTATTTTATTCAAACCATTTTTAAAAATGGACAACCCAATCTCTTCTTTAGTTTCTCTTATGGCAGCATGAATAATGGTTTCACCAGCATCAACATGTCCAGCTACCGAAACATCCCAAAGGAGCGGACAAATTACTTTCTTTGAAGAGCGTTGTGATAATAAAATATCTCCTTTGTTGGTGTAAAACCAAACATGAGCTGTGTTATGGTAATGTCCTTCTTTATGGATGATTGATTTAGGTACAGATTTACCAGTTGGTTCACCTTGCTTTGTTACTATATCAATAAACTCGTCCATATTATACTTTTATAAATGCGAAGCTATACATGAGATTAGAGGCTTAAAATCTTCAGATGTGTTGAATAAATGACAAGAAATTCTAATGTAATTACCTCTAAATGAAACAAAAATATTTTTGTTGGATAAGTCTTTTTTTAAGGCTTCAACATTTAGTTTGTCAGGTAATCTAATTCCGAATAGATGGTGTGTTCTATATTCTGAATCTTCAATATAGCAACCTAAAATTTTAAGTTCTTTAACAGCTTCATTAGAAATGTTTTCACAATAACCTTGTATGGCTTTTGGCGTCCATTCTATAACTTGTTTTAAAGCTTCAATTTGTATCCTAACATAAATAAAATTTCCACTTTCACCAACAGAATAACGGTTAGCTAAAGGTTTATACCTAGACTCATAATTTGTTAATCTTGCAAAGTTTTCACTATTCAATCGGTTAGACCAATTTTCTTCAATGGGATTACCATTATCAAAGTAAGTTCCATAATAAGCATAAGCGCATCCATAAGGACCAAATAACCATTTATAACCAGCACAAATTAAGGCATCAGGTTGAATTTCTTTAATAGAGAAGGGTAGTGCACCTATAGATTGCGATCCATCAACAATTAAAAGAGCATTGTATTGTTTCGCTTTCTTACTAACTGCTTTTAAATCGAATAAACTCCCATTTGACCAATGAATATTGCCCATGGCAATCACAGCAGTATTACTATTTATAGCATTTAAAATGGCTTCGTTCCAAAGCTTAACACGATTAGTATCAGATTTTGGAGGACTGATAGTTTTTATTGTAGCGTTATATTTTTCAGCTAATTTTTGCCATGTATAAACATTACTAGGAAATTGCTCATCTATAATTAGAATTTCATCATGCTCTTTTAAAACAATATTATTAGCAACAGTTGCTATGCCATAAGAAGCCGATGGAATTGTTGCAATACGATTAAAATCATCTGCATCAATAAGTTGAGCGAATAGCTTTTTAAGTTCTATAACAGGTTCAAAATAATCTGAAACCCTGATTTTGTAGGGGCGACTTTTCTGTTTTAGCCCTTCTATACCAGCGTCATACATCGCTTTAAAAGATGGCGATTGACTAGCTATGTTTAAATAGGTTATGTCTTCAGGAATATCGAATAAATGTTTTTGATTTTGCATGGAAAAAAATTGTATCACTTTGAGCACAGCCCAAATTGTTTTGTAGTTCACAGCTGTGCTCAAAAGGACAAATTATTCAAAATAGCTAAAAGATTCTCCATCTTTTATATTAAGTAGCGTTTCGTAAATTAATTTAATTACATTTTCCACATCATCTCTATGTACCATTTCTACAGTAGTGTGCATGTAACGAAGCGGTAAAGAAATTAAAGCAGAAGCAACACCGCCATTACTGTAAGCAAAAGCATCAGTATCGGTTCCAGTAGCTCTAGACAATGCTGAACGCTGGAAAGGTATCTTCTTTTCTTCAGCAGTTTCAGTAATTAAATCACGTAGTTTTTGTTGCACAGCAGGGGCATAAGCAACAACAGGTCCTTTACCAAGCTCTAGATGACCTTCCTTTTTCTTTTCAATCATTGGTGTTGTCGTATCATGCGTAACATCCGTTACAATGGCTACGTTTGGTTTAATGGTATGAGTAATCATTTCTGCACCACGCAATCCAATTTCTTCTTGAACAGAATTAGTAATATAAAGCCCAAAAGGTAATTCTTTTTTATTTTCTTTAAGTAATCGGGCTACTTCAGCAATCATGAAACCACCCATTCTATTGTCTAAAGCACGACAAACAAAATTCTCTTTATTTAAAATATGAAATTCATCCGGATAGGTAATAACACATCCTACATGTACACCTAATTTCTCAACTTCTTCTTTTGTTTTGCACCCACAATCAATAAAAATATTATCTGGCTTTGGCGCTTCTTCTTTAGCTCTATTTCGAGTATGAATTGCCGGCCAGCCAAAAACACCTTTTACAATGCCTTTTTTAGTATGTATATTAACAATTTTACTTGGTGCTATTTGGTGATCGCTTCCGCCATTTCTAATCACATAAATTAATCCGTTATCCGAAATGTAATTTACATACCACGAAATTTCATCGGCGTGCCCTTCAATAACCACCTTGTATTTAGCTTTTGGGTTTATTACCCCAACAGCTGTTCCGTAAGTATCTGTAATAAACTCATCAACATAAGGCTTTAGATAATCCATCCAAAGTTTTTGCCCAGTCCATTCGTACCCTGTAGGAGCTGCATTATTTAAATATTTTTCTAAAAAGTCTATCGATTTTTTATTAAGAATGCTCTTTTTTGCCATTTATAAAAGTTTTGCACTAAAATAATAATATAAAATGTAAAAAAATGATTTAAAGGATCTCTTAATTATTTTTTTTTGGCGTTACCCAAGGGTCGGGCTTTCCGTTACAAGTCCTCGCGCCAAAAAGGCACTGTGGGCTTTCTACTGCAATCCCTAACGCAGGTATCTGCTAGCTTATATAATTAAACAGAAAGGTGCTTTATTTTGGAGAAGTTCGTTTAACGGTCTAGGCTATGATTTCGTTGTGGAATCATCCGCAGGATTATTCCGCCGAAATCCAGCCGTTTGATTTATACTTTTATTTTGGTGTGGCACAAAACCACAATGAATTATAGCCATTGTTGTGTGTTCGTTTAACTGATTTTTTTTACTAATTATGTATTTAAAAATAATTATTTCTAATGTTCTTTTACTTTAAAATAATCTTTTTTTGGGTAAAATAAAGGTTATAATTTATTAAAATTCCAATAATAATTATTCCTATCACAAAAAAACTAGCTACTATCGTTTTGAGACTAAAATCGACTCTGTAATTAATTAAAATATATATTGCCGTTGTAGATGGAAGTGCTATTACTGATAGAAAAAGAACAATTCTTGACAAACTATTTGACATTACTCCAAACCACGGATATGAAATTTCTATATGTGTAGTTTTAGTCAATAAGATATTAATGTTTTTAACTTGAACAAGTATATAAAACATTAAGAAAAATATTATTCCTGGACCAATTAAGAGTAAAGTTTGTTCGCGAACAGTTATACCAAATATTTTTACGCTCTTTTCCGATTTAATAATTTTGTCAATTAAATATTTAGATGCATCAGATAAAGACTTATTTTCAATTTCACCCAAAACTCTATGGACTTTTGGAAATATTGTAGAAATAATTGTGTCACTATCTTTAGAACATAGATGAGGATAGTTTTCAAATAACCATCCTTTTGCATAATATGTTGAACGAATTGTACTAAGAATATTTATATCTTCTGACTTGAAACTCTTGGACATATCGGAATCACTATCTTCAATAACAAACCAATATCGATGGTTATCGTTATTCATTGATTCTACTTTCCCTATATCAGTCCTACGAATATCAAATTTAGAGTCCTTATATGTGCTTTCAATACTTGAATCAAGAACGATTTTTATGTTTTTGAGAATAATTTTTTCTGGATATTTTATTGAAGACATTCCAAGTTGGTAATCACGTTGAGATTGAGTTATATCAAATTCAAAACTTGATATTAGTTTTTTAATTATCGTAAAGTCTTCATTTTCTTGTATGTATCCAACATTATTTTTTTGATTAAAAAAATCTATAATTTCAGAAATTTTACTTTCTTTTTTTGGCCAATTTAATGTGAGTGAACTTTTATATTTAAAATCATTAGCAACCTTAAAATTCACCTCATATTTAATTAAGCTGTCTCTGAGATTATCAGAATATTTGTTGAATCTTTTAGAAATATCTTTATCAACATAACTAAAATAAGAGTTATAATTTAAATTTTTTAATGAGTCTATTTCTTGTCTAGCTTCTATATATCTGAATCTATCATCTGAGCGAATCGAAAAAAACAACAAAATAACAGAAACCACTATTAATATATTATTGGTGTTTCTTATAGATTTAATGAAGTCGGTCATATATTATTTTGTTGTGTAAGAATTAGTCATTTTAACTTCTCTATTAGATATTAGAAAACTTGAGTTACTGAAAGATAATTTTTTTTACATAATGGGTTCTTAATGACACACAATGTTTTTCAAGTATATGAATCCGTTTTAATGGTTTATATACTACGTTAAACGAATTTCGACAATTTTTCTGACAAAGTCAAGTGTTTTAATAATTTCAGACCTAAGATATCTAGTTTTAAGAAATTCAGTATTTTTGGCGTAATAAACGCCCCTTTTTTTACAAATGAATTATTTCAAATACATATTTATTCTTTTTCCGTTTTTTGCACTAGCCCAAATTAGTGATGTAGAGCAAGATTCTACTGCGGTTGAGTATATTATTGTTGAAGGCGATTCTATACCACGAACATCTATTGATTTGGATGAAGTTATGTTATTGCATAAGCTTCAATTTGATAGTAAAAAGGACCGAGTTCGATATTTAATTTTACGCAGAAAAACAATAAAAGTATATCCTTATGCAAAAATGGCTGCTGAACGTTTAGATTCAATGAATAAACGCTTAGCCGGTATTAAGAAAAAACGTCATAAAAAAAAGTATGCTAAGCGTGTACAAAAATATATAGAAGGAGAGTTCTCTGATGAATTAAAAAAATTAACCCGAACAGAAGGACAAATACTAGTTAAATTAATACATAGGCAAACTGGTAAAACAGCTTTTAATTTGGTAAAAGAATTACGTAACGGCTGGCGCGCATTTTGGTATAATACTACAGCCAGTATGTTTGATATTTCTTTAAAGCGCGAATTTGACCCTCTTAATGAAAAAGAAGACTATTTAATTGAAGATATTCTGCAACGTAACTTTCAAAGCGGACGCTTAGAAAGACAAAAATCTAAGATTGAATTCGATTTTTATGATTTAACTGACAAATGGTTTAAACCTATACAAAACAAGCAATAGTTTATGCGTATACAAACTCCGTTTGAGGAAAAGTTGAATGCTACTACTCATGCGCTTGGTGTTTTGTTTGGTATAGTAGCTTTGGTTTTACTAATTGCTTTTGATAATCAAAAAACGCCTTGGAGTTTATTTAGTGTTATTATTTATGGTATTTCTATTATTGTGTTATTTGCTGCATCAACATTTTACCATGCGGTAAAAAGTGAAAAGAGAAAGCATTATTTTAGAATTGTAGATCATATTAGCATTTATCTTTTAATTGCAGGAACCTATACTCCGGTTTGTTTAATTTCAATTGAGCAGAGTTTAGGTCGGACTTTATTTTTTGCGGTTTGGGGTATTGCCGCTTTTGGTGTTATTTTAAAATTGTTTTTTACAGGACGTTTTGAAGTTTTCTCAACACTTCTTTATTTAATAATGGGTTGGCTTATTGTGTTTGATTTTACAAGCTTATCTGAAACTATTGGTAGTGATGGCATTTTATTTCTTTTCGCTGGAGGGTTAGCTTATACCGTTGGTATTATTTTTTATGCTGTAGAAAAGATACCGTACAATCATGTTATTTGGCATTTATTTGTTTTAGCTGGAGCAATATTTCACTTTTTTATGATTTTCTTTTATGTGATTTAAACTTAATTTTTCTTTATTTTGAATATCTAAAACTTTAATTTTCTATGATAGAAATTACTTTAGCTCAAACACAGCCAGATTATATATTAATTGAAGAATTAGCCGATGTTATTTGGCGCAAACATTATATTCCTATTACGGGTATTGGTCAAGTAGAGCATATGCTTAAAAAGTATCAATCAGCCGAAGCAATTTCTAAACAAGTCGAAGATGAAGGTTTTGAGTATTTTATTTTAAGATATGATAAAACCCCAGTAGGTTATATTTCTATTAGAAAAGAAGAAGATAAGTTGTTTTTAAGCAAAATATATGTGCTAAGCGAGTATAGAGGAAAAAAGATAGGCAAAACCGCGATGCAATTTATTGAGGAAAAGGCAAAAGCATACGGTTTAAAAACAATTATGCTTACGGTAAACAAAAATAACACAAATTCAATTAAGGCTTACGAGAAGTTAGGTTTTATTAATGTATGCGCTTTGGTAAAAGATATAGGGAATGGTTATGTTATGGATGACTACCAAATGGAGAAAAAAATCTAATGACTTTAGCCTTCAATGACATCCTTATAGTCCTCAAAAAATGCTTCAAACAAATTCATTTTTTCATTGAAAAACTCCATCACATCACGCCAAGTGTTTTTATTATGAATAGATACTTTTTGCTCTAAAGGCACGTAAACTCTTGAAATTTCTTTATAGTTTTCTAATAAATATTCTTCATTAAAAATGGCATCGGGGAGAAAATCATCTAATAAAATCGATTTTAAAGCTTCTAGTTTCTCCCAATATTTAATACGGTTTTCTAAATCATCTTCAATATCTAAAGCAACTAAAGCAGTTTTGGTATCAAAATGAAATTTAAATGATAAACCTTTTATTTTAGTATTATACAATATCCATTTCCGTGGAAACGATTTTCCAAAACTAATCCAGAATTCTTGTCTTAATAATCGAGACTCTTCTTTGCTAAACACTATTTTCAGTTAAAAGTTAAAAACAATAGACTTAAATCTTTAGTTAATATTTTCCAATAGCCAATACTAAATCATAAAAGCAATACCAACGCCTAAAATAATGGCAATAAATTTTGATAGATTAAACTTGTGTCCTTCACCACTTTCAAATAAAATAGTGGTAGAAATATGAAAAAATATTCCAATAACAATAGCATTAATTATGTGTGCATAGTCAGCGATTGGTTCCCATGTGTTGGAAATAAGAGTTCCTAAAGGAGTCATAACTGCAAATACTAATAAAAATGCTATAATTTGTAGTTTACTATAATTAGACTGAAATAAAAACATGCTTACTAAAGCCGCGATAGGTATTTTATGTACCAAAACACCATAAACCATGTCATTATGCTGATGTATAGGGAAACCTTCTAAAAAACTATGGATGCATAAACTAATAAATAGTAACCACGGGAAATTAGTTTCGTTCTTATGTATGTGTACATGCCCATGTTCTGCCCCTTTAGAGAATAACTCTAAAATAATTTGTAACACAATACCACACATAATGTACAAGCCTGTAAGTTTTGCATCTAAATGATTATAAACTTCTGGTAATAACTCAAAAAGCGTTAAAGCTAGTAAAAAAGCCCCGCTAAAAGAGAGTAGGAGTTTAGTGTTCCAAGTTTTTTTATTTTTAGTTGCAATAGCAATAATAACACCTAAAATAACGGCGTATACAGGAAATAAAAATTTATTCATTCAAAAAAATAATAACCCACAACAGTGAGTGTAATTAATTATTTATAAGTCTCGATTGTAAGTCGATAAACTCAAATTTATACTTTATTAAAAAATATCCACAGAGTGATAATGATTAAAAGCCAATTATTAGTTATTTAAAAATCATTACTAAGCGTTCAGATGTTTTCGCATTAAATTTATGCAATTTATAGTCGCCAAAAACATCTAGTAAATGTACATTGGCTGCTTCAAACATAGTTTCAAAATCTTTCAAAGTAAACGCTCTTACACGCTCTTGAAAATTATAATCGTTGCCTTCTGCTGTAAACGAAATGTCTTTTACAATATAACCAGCTTCAACATAACGTTTTAAATTAAAGGTAATATCATCAACTGTTTTAATTTCTTCGGGCACTAAATTATCAATAACAAACTCACTATTCATAAAATCAATAACCCCAAAACCAAAAGGATTTAAATTTTCCTTGATGGCTTTAATAGTATTCAGGTTATCTTCATCTTTGTCAAAATATCCAAAACTAGTAAACAAATTAAAAACTGCATCAAATTGCTTATTGTAAGGTTTACACATGTTATGTACTTCAAAATGCAAGCTGTTATTTTCAAACTGTTTAGCAAAATTAATACTATTTTCACTTAAATCAACACCAGTAACATCATAGCCAATTTTATTTAAATACCTTGCATGTCTTCCTTTGCCACAAGCCAAATCTAAAATAATACCGCGTTCCGGAACATTTAAATAATTGGTAAGTGTATCCATAAACGCATGAGCCTCGGTATCATCCCTGTCTTTATATAAAGTATGGTAAAATGGTGTATCAAACCAAGAGGAAAACCATTTTGTAGTCGTATTATTCGTCATATTTTTTTTGAGGTTACCACGCTTGCATTTCGGCTACGCTCAATGTAAACGTGGTCAGGCTTTCCGCTATATCTTTTTTATCAAAAAAGGATGCCGCATCAATCCTTAACCCATTATCTGCAATTGCTAAGTTAATTAACGCAAAATTACGTTATTTTTGCAATCTATTCGACGTAAAAAATGGAAGAAAATTTCAAGATGGTTGCCAAAACCTTATTTGGCTTTGAAGAGTTACTATCAAAAGAGCTTACTCAACTTGGTGCTCAAGATATAAAAGCAGGGGTTCGTAATGTAGCTTTTTCGGGAGATAAAGGGTTTATGTATAAAGCCAATTTAGGCTTGCGAACAGCTGTTAAAATTTTAAAACCCATCCATACATTTACTGTTAGTAGCGAGCAAGATTTATATGATAAAATCTATGCAATGGATTGGTCTCAATATTTAAAACCAACAGGCACCTTAGCAGTTGATGCTACAATACATTCTGATTTGTTTACACATTCGCTTTACATTGCACAAAAAACTAAAGATGCTATAGTTGATAAATTTAGAGATACTACTGGCAAACGTCCAAATGTCGATTTAAAATTTCCAGACTTAAAGATAAATGTGCATATTGATAGACGGCAATGTACTATTTCATTAGATTCTTCTGGCGATTCATTGCATAAGCGTGGTTATAAAATGGCCACTAATATAGCACCTATAAACGAGGTTTTAGCAGCAGGGTTGATTATGTTGTCTGGCTGGGATGGACAAACCGATTTTATGGACCCCATGTGTGGTTCTGGTACCATGCTTATAGAGGCTGCAATGATAGCTTGTAATATTCCACCAAATTTGATGCGTAAAGAATTTGCGTTTGAACGTTGGCAAGATTGGGATGTAGAATTGTTTGAAAAAATTGAAGAATCCTTACTTGGCAAAACTCGCGATTTTCATCATAAAATAATTGGTTATGATAAAGCGCCAAGTGCAGTTAGTAAAGCTAAAGATAATGTTAAGAATGCCCAATTAGAAGACTTTATTGAAGTAAAGCATGAAGATTTTTTCAAAACCCAAAAAGGAGGTGATGAAAAATTACATATGGTATTTAACCCACCTTATGGCGAGCGTTTAAATATTGATATGCAAGAGTTTTATGCAAGCATTGGAGATACCTTAAAGCAAAATTATCCAGGTACTGATGCTTGGTTTATTACCTCAAACCTTGATGCTCTTAAACATGTAGGTTTGCGACCATCACGAAAAATACATTTATTTAATGCAAAACTTGAAGCACGTTTAGTTAAATATGTAATGTATGAAGGAAGTAAGAAGGGAAAATATATGAAGTAACAAATTCTAGTCTTTTGTCTTAAAAATGACGAAAGTACACCCTTTGTATTTCTAAAATAAAGGTAAACGCTCATATTGAGCAATTAAAAACAGCTTACCACAGGCGCGAGCATCAGACAATGCATCGTGATGTTTTAAAGCAATATTATGTGCTTTACAGCAAGCATCTAGTTTTGCTGGTTTATAACCTTTATTGCGGTAAATCTTAAGCGTGCATTCCCAACGCTCTTGCATGATTAAATCTGATTGCGGAATGTTATAATCTTTCATCGTTTTTTGTAAAACGGTTCTGTCAAAAGATTCATTGTGTGCAACGGTAACTATTCCAGAAATACGTTTTTTTATCTCTGGATACACAGCTCTAAAATTTGGTGCAAATCTAGTATCGTCTTCAGTAATACCATGAACTTGTATATTATGCCAATTATAATCGTTGTTTGGTGGTTGTATTAACGCATGAAACTCGTCAATAATAACCCCATTTTTAAACGTCACAATCCCAACAGAGCAAATATGGTGTCCTTTAGCGGTCTCGAAGTCTATGGCTGCAAAGATGGTTGACATGGTTTGAGTTTTGGAGTAAAGTTACAGTTTTATGTTAAAGCAATTCGTGTTTTTAATTCTGCATTTTCATAATTATTTCACTAGTTTCATTGCCTTCTTGTGTGCCATCTGCTTTGTATAATATGTAATCAAACATATCATTTATATTTTTTGAAACTTTTGAGCCGGCTTTTAAATTTTCAACTACTCTTGGTTCGTTTTGTAAAAGACCATTAATAGTTTCTCCTTTCCATTTGGTTATTTCTACCCACATCCATTCTCTTTCCCCTTCAGAATTTTCAAATGGGAATTTTATAAGTAAAGAGCTGTTTATTGGTAAACCTGCCAAAAATAATTTACGGAGTTCTGGTATTTTTTCTTTTGCTCTTTTGCTAGCTGCAAGAAGTTCTTCGTTATGATTAAGATAGGAAACTTTGTCTAGAGACCCAAATAGCTTTGTAATAACTTCATTATGTTCAACCTGAGGATTTGCTTCTGAGAACCCTATTTCAATCAATCTGTTTTGAGGGTCGCCTTCTTCCCAAGTTCCTTTAATTAAATTTATTTCCGCTTTCTTTTCTGCATTTTCATATAGTGAGCTTAAAAGAACAGCTTTTAACTCTTCATTTTTGATAGCATCAATATTCAATTTAATGCGTCCAGTTTTTTCAATTTTCTGTTTTTCTAAGAGTGTTTGAGCAATTAAGTTAATAAAGCTTGTTAACCCTAAACTACTGTTACATGATAAGTTTTCAATGCATAAATCAGGTAGTCCAAATTTTAACATTCCCAGGGTTATAGCTCTACAGTACTCTTCTTTTTGATAAAAATGAATGGTAATATGGTTAGATATATTTACAGTGTTATCATTTATTAAGCGTTTAGCATTCCAATAATCTTTACTATAAGTTTCTCGCGTATCAGAATCGAAAATAACAGCTTTCTTATTTTTAACTAAATCTTTAACAAAATTATTTGCTGTTTTTAAGGTGGTAATTAATTCATCTTGTTTACACATAAAATCCAATAATAACACATATTTAGACTTCTGTAACTCTATTTTTTCGCTTTCACTTAGTCCTTGATTTGTATATTGTAAATATTCCAAATCGGCAGGAGGGAATTGTTCTTTTACATTTGTTATAGGTGTAATTACAACACTACTTTCTTTTATTGATTCGGGGTTAGAAACTGAGTCTAGTAATTTAATTGAGGGATGGAGTTTTTTAATAGTTTTTATAGCATCTTCTACTTTAACAATATCATTATCTAAAAAGTAGATAGCGTATTCAAATAAAACTTTGTCATCTGCAATATTTCCTTTTGGAATTTTGTTTTGAGAGTATGAAGCACATGTAAGTAGTGCTAAAAGAAAAAGTGATATATAATTAATCTTCATTTATTATAGGTTATTTGTTTTGAGCCAATCCCCAAAAGCGTTTAATTTCTCATTATTTTCTTGCACCCATTTTCTTGAATTTTTATTACCAGATTGGTTTATATAGTGGCAATAAGTTTCTAAATGCTCACTCTTTGCTAATTCATAAAAAAATGTGGTATAAAAAGTCCACCAAATCTCTTTGTCTTTTTTCTTTTTAAGTTCTCCTAATACTGTAAAAAAAGAGCCGGTGTTTGTAATAAACATTTCGTCATCAGTTTTACCTTCGTTTTCTTCTAAGCTTTTTGATGCTTCTAACATGCCAACCATTAACTCGGCAGCACCAAACTTAGAATCACCACCCAAAGAAGAAAGACTTATATTAATACTATTAGGCTTGTCTTTTTCTTTAGATACGTTACCACCAAACCTATCATGAAGCATCATATATGCTTCAATCGACCTCACTGAGTCAGGTTCTAAAAAGAGGTAATAATGAACAGCCAGTAAAGTTTGCACTGTATTGCCTTTATAGTTATGAATATTTGCTAACATTAAGTGACTACTAGAGTGATTTGAATTATTTTCTATAGCCTTAACAACATTGTTTTCAGCTTTTTCTAAATCACCTATATTATAATAGTTTAATGCTAAATTATAATAAAGTAAGTAATGACTTTTTTCTTTTTTAATGGCTTTTTCGAATAGCTTTATTGATTCTTTTGTTTTTCCTAATAAATCTAGTGAAGAACCTTTAGTAAGGTAAGCTTGAAGCATGTGACTAGCCCTTTGTTTCAAAATATTGTCTGAGTGTTCAATGGCTTTTTTATAGTTTTTGTTATGAAAATAACTTAAAGATATTTCGTAGTTTACCAACGTAGATTTTGGATCTAATTTTAATGCCTCAGCATAGGTTTTGATGGCTAAGTCAAAATTTCCATCGTCGTGGTATTCAATCCCTTTTTTTACTAGCTCCTCAATAGTAGATTGGGCGTTTAAGTATGAAGTATTTATAAATAATACTAAAAGAAATAATAATGGTTTCATTTTTTTCTTTTTTATTGTTCTAATTTAGATTTTTGGTGATTGATATAACTAAAGTAATCTAAATAGTGAGAAAAAGAAATATGATTAAGTAAGAAATTTTACTTAATCAACTAATTTATAGCATTTCAAAATAGTTAGTAAATTAAAAAAAAGTTTAGTTATCCCTTTTATAAAGCGGAATACGATAAGAAATGGTGTAACTGTAACCTACACCAATACGGCTGCTATCATAAGTTTTATTAAACCCAGGAATGTATATGTTTTGAAAGTTTTCGGGTTCTGTTTCGTTTACTAAGCCTTTAAGTTGCACGTTTAAACCCATGTATAGGTTGTTAAAAAGTTCAGCTTTAATACCTAAAATAATTTCTGCCCAAATTGCTGTTAAACCATCAAATTTTTGTGGCGTTGTAGAAGAGAATTGTTCACCCCAATACTGATTGGTATTGTATACATTAAAGCTATTTAGAGTATGACTAAATGTACTTGCTCCTACACGAAACCCAAAGTAAATCATATTATCCATATCTAGCCAATTTTGATATGAATTATAATCAATACCTCCTTTTAAGTAACTTCCTTTTGTTGTGATATTTAAATAATTGTTCACATCGGTTTTTTCTTCTGTACCAATTTCACCAGCTATGTATAGCTTTTTCTTAAGCCGATAATCGGCAGAAATCTCAAAACCAGAATATTCATCGTCAATAGCGGTTCGAATAAGTTTACCAATATCAGCACCAACACGAAGTCCGTACTTTTGTTTAATTTTTAAAGAGTCGTTTACAGGACTAGCAATACTATCGTTTTGCGCATTTGCAGATACACAAAAAAGTAGTAAAAGAGCACTACTAATGAAATAAGTTAAAATGCGCTGCTGTTTCATCTTCTACAGATTGAGGGTTATTAAAAGGTTGTGTTAATTGTATCCAGTTATCACCATCATCTTCAACAGATATTGTAACATCTTTAAAAATGGTTTTATAGCCACAAGCACGGGATACGTAAACTTCTTCTCTGGTGTAATTTATAGTGATAATATCTTCATTACCTCCAATAACATCATCAGTTATATCATCTGGAGTACCATTATCATCATAAGAATAATCACTATGTAGTTTATACTGTGAAGAATCACTGTTTGTTTTTAAAGGTAATACGATAGAATCAGTAGATACTATATTAAAACCTGTTAAAGCATCATCGATTCCAACACCTTGTACTCTTAAACCAAACACGTTTTTTTTACTGTCTTGGTTTGATACGTCCGATGTTCTTATAATTAAGCTAGGTGTAGTTGGTGTGCTTTCGGGACATAAATCGTCACGTTCGCAACTCGCAGTAACTCCAATTATCAATAAAATAATTGGTAAAAAAAAGAATTTAAAAGATTTCATTTTCATTTTATACAAATAAACGAATTAACAACTAAACGAATATACACTTTATCGTTTTTCAAGCAATACAACATTTTCGACATGAAATGTTTGTGGAAACATATCTACTGCTTGTGTTTTTGTGACTTTATACATGCTATCCATTAATGCCAAATCCCTAGCTTGGGTAGCACTATTACAGCTTACATAAACCACCTTTTTAGGCGCTATATTTAAAATTTGTTGTACAACGTCTTTATGCATACCATCACGAGGCGGATCTGTGATAATAATATCGGGCTGCCCATGTGCGCTAATAAACTCGGCATTAAAAACGTGCTTCATATCTCCAACAAAGAATTCAACGTTATTAATACTATTTAATTGTGCGTTTTCTTTGGCTGCTGTAATAGCATCAGGTACAGCTTCAACTCCAACAACTTTATTTGCTTTTTTTGCAACAAATTGAGCAATAGTTCCTGTGCCTGTATATAAATCGTAAACGACTTCATTTCCTGTTAAATCAGCAAAATCTCGTGTTATTTTATATAGTTCAAAAGCCTGATCAGAGTTGGTTTGATAAAAAGATTTTGCATTTATTTTAAATTTCAAACCTTCCATTTCTTCAAAAATATAATCATTGCCTTTATAACAAATAACTTCTTGATCGTAAATGGTATCGTTTGCTTTTCCATTTATAACATATTGTAAAGAGGTTATTTGTGGAAATGTTTTATGAAGAAAGTCCAACAATAATTCGCGTTTTGCTTTATCTTCTTTAAAAAACTGAATCATAACCATAATATCTCCTGTACTTGAAGTACGAATCATCATAGTGCGTAACAATCCTGTTTGATTTCTTGTATTGAAAAATTCTAAATTATTTTCAATGGCAAATTGTTTTACAGCATTTCTTATGGTATTTGATGGATCCGCTTGTAAATGACACTTTCTTATATCTAAAATTTTATCCCACATTCCTGGAATATGAAAGCCTAATGCATTTCTATCTCCCAAGTCTGCATCCGATTGTACCTCTTCAATAGTTAACCAACGCGAATCGCTAAAAGAAAATTCCATTTTATTTCTATAAAAATATTGGTTGGCAGAACCTAGAATAGGAGATACTTCTGGGAGTTCAATATGTCCCAAACGGATTAAATTATTAGTAACTTCTTTTTGTTTATAAAATAATTGATGCTCGTAACTCATATTTTGCCATTTGCAACCGCCACAGGTTCCAAAATGCTCGCAAGCAGGCTCAGTTCTTTTATCTGATAGTTTATGAAACGCAGTTGCTTTTCCTTCGTAATATGCTTTTCGCTTTTTAAAGGTTTGCACATCTACTACATCACCAGGAACAGCATTAGGTAAAAAAATAACCTTACCATCAGGAGCTTTAGCAATAGTTTTTCCTTTTGCTCCGGCATCGATAACTTCTACGTTTTCAAAAATTTGTTTTCTTGATTTTCTTCTTGACATGCTGCAAAAATAATAATAGCATCAAATAAAAATGGCTTTATTTCTATTAACTTTAATAGATTTTTAAATTATTTGAAAATAAAATGAACCTTTTGTAAAGATTGCTGTCTTTATAGTATGAAATGAACCTTAAATTTATAAACCAAGGAATCTTAAAACCAAATTATTTTTGACTAAAAATAATAGTAAACGATGAACAGATGAATGTTATAAACATACATAAGCGAAGAATTAATCAACCTAAAGAAAGTGTATATAAATTGTTAGACACATTAACAACCAAAGATGATAAAGTTTGGCCTTATGAAAAATGGCCAGCTATTCGTTTTAAAAATGGATTAAAAGTTGGATCTGCTGGTGGTCATGGCCCAATAAAGTACAGGGTTGATAGTATTGATTATAATGAAGGCATCGTATTTAGTTTTACTAATACAGGGTTTAATGGTACCCATGTACTTAAAGTTGAAGAGTTAAGTGATTCTGAAGTAGAGATATCTCATACTATCAAAATGAAAACTTCTGGATTTGCTGTTCTTTATTGGTTATTTTTGGTTAAATGGTTTCACGATGCTTTAATTGAAGATGCTTTTGATAAATTAGAAAATCATTTTTTATTAGAAAAAAAAGAAACTGAATATAACTTCTGGGTGAAATTTTTAAGAATGCTTAAAAACAAAAAAAGAAAGCGGCACTATATAAAACCTATCTAATTGAAAAGAGATAAAGCTATAGATGCAATGTTAGTTACACAATACCTTTCTGGAAATGCAAATGCATTTACAGAGTTGGTTAAAAGATGGCACAAATTGTTTTGCGAAAAGGCTTATTGGTTAGTTCAAGATCCCGATGTTGCTAAAGATATTGCTCAAGATAGTTGGAAAACAATTATTGTTAAGATTGATAAATTACAAGACCCAAAAAGTTTTGGAGCGTGGGCACTACGTATTGTTTATACTAAGGCTTTAAATAATATTAATTCAAATAAAAGGATACATAATAATTTAGAGCATTATAAATACGAACAAGATTCAGTAGCTGATGAAATTGAGGTTGATGAATCATTAAAAAAAGCACTTTCAAAAGCCATTAAAAATTTAGTTGAACACCAGCAAGTAGTAATTAAGTTGTTTTATGTTGAAGAATATTCGTTAAAAGAAATTAGTGAAATATTAAATATATCAGTGGGAACAGCGAAATCAAGATTATTCCATGCTAGAGAAAAATTGAAGGAAGTATTAAAAAATAAACGAAATAATTATTAATAAGTTTTTTGTTGGAGTTTACATTAGAGTGTAACCGACATGCAGAAACAAAAAATAAATTTATTATGAAAAATAATATAGAAGACATCGATAAATTAATTAAAGAAACATTAACCCAAGAAGAAACTAAGTTTTACGATGATTTAGATGAACAAAACCCGCTACAAATGGTTGGAGGATTGTTTCAAGGGAAATTAAAATGGTTTATGATTTTAGTAAACATTGTAATGATAGCTTGGTTTGCATTGTTTGTGTACTGTACCATTCAATTTTTTAAGGTTGAGACCACAAGTGAATTAATAAAATGGGCAGCAATAGGCTTTTTTAGCATGATGGTAATAGGAATGTTAAAGCTTTTTTCTTGGATGCAAATGGACAAAAATGCGATTATGCGTGAGTTGAAACGTTTAGAGTTACAAATATCTTCATTACATCATAAAATCAAATAGAATTTTAAAACGCCATAAATATTTATTAATATTGCAATTCCTAGGGATGATTTCTCTCCCACGCTGCTTTTTCGAATTCTTCGGAAAAATAAAGGTACAGAAGGAATGGTTATTTTATTAATTTAAAACAAATTAAAATGGCTGTTTTAGACCAATTAACTTCGCAACAAGCGATCGATTTAGAAAACAAGTATGGTGCACACAATTACCATCCGTTACCTGTAGTATTAAGCAGGGGAGAAGGTGTGTATGTTTGGGATGTAGAAGGAAAACAATATTACGATTTTCTATCTGCATATTCTGCTGTAAACCAAGGGCATTGCCACCCTAAAATTGTGGGTGCGATGACTAATCAGGCACAAAATTTAACCTTAACATCAAGAGCTTTTTATAATGATGTACTTGGTAAATATGAAAAGTTTGCTTGCGAATTTTTTGGATTTGATAAGTTACTACCAATGAATACTGGAGCTGAAGCTGTAGAAACGGCTTTAAAGCTTTGTAGAAAATGGGCCTATGAAGTAAAAGGAATTGATGAAAATGAAGCCGAAATTATTGTTTGCGAAAACAATTTTCATGGACGAACTACTACTATCATTTCATTTTCTAATGATCCTGTAGCCCGTAAAAATTTCGGACCTTTCACAAATGGCTTTATAAAAATTGAGTATGATAATTTAGAAGCTTTAGAAGAAGCTTTAAAAAACAACCCGAATGTTGGTGGGTTTTTAGTTGAGCCCATTCAAGGTGAAGCTGGTGTTTATGTTCCGAGCGAAGGTTATTTAGCAAAAGCTAAAGCATTATGTGAAAAATATAATGTTTTATTCATTGCCGATGAGGTGCAAACTGGGATAGCCCGAACAGGGAAATTATTAGCAGTAAATCATGAAAATGTAACCCCAGATATTTTAATATTAGGGAAAGCTTTAAGTGGTGGAGCATATCCAGTAAGTGCAGTTTTGGCAAATGATAGCGTTATGAATGTTATTAAGCCAGGTAACCATGGTAGCACTTTTGGTGGAAACCCTGTAGCTGCAGCTGTAGCTATAGCAGCTTTAACTGTTGTAAAAGAAGAAGAATTATCAAATAATGCTGAAGCATTAGGGCAATTATTTAGAAGTGAATTAAATAAGTTTATTGAAACAAGTAACATAGCTTCGCTAGTTAGAGGGAAAGGTTTACTTAATGCTATTCTAATTAACGATGATGAAGATAGTGATACAGCTTGGAATATTTGTTTGGCTTTGCGTGATAATGGCTTATTAGCTAAACCAACTCATGGAAATATTATTCGTTTTGCTCCGCCTTTAGTAATGACAAAAGAACAGTTGTTGGATTGTGTTGATATTATTATTAAGACTTTAAAACAATTTGAGAAATAGAATTTATGGAACAAAAATCAGCTTTCGATAGCTTTGAATTAGAAGTAAGTGATGAAATTAAAGTATTATTAAAAGAAACGACCTCATGGACTTATTTTTTATCTATACTTGGCTTTATTGGAATAGGTTTTTTGGTGATTTTTGGAATATTTTTTGGAGCAATAATGAGTGCTGGCGCATTAAGAAATAATAACCCGTATGAAGCCATGGGGTTTTCAATGGGTTATTTTGGACTTATTTATGTGGTTATGGCATTAATTTATTTTTTTCCTGTACTTTATTTATTTAATTTTTCAAGAAAAATGAAAAGTGCTTTGAGTAATACTAATAAAGCCGATTTTAAGTCAGCTTTTACAAATTTAAAATCCCATTACAAGTTTATGGGTGTTTTTACAATTGTAATTATTAGTATTTATGTTCTAGCTTTTATTGTTGGAATGTTTGCTGCAGCTTCATTTTAAAAATCAATATACTATAAAATAAAAAAAGCGACCAATTTGGTCGCTTTTTTTATTATGCGGGAAGTAATTTAATTACCTAAGCCCATTTGCTCCATAATTTCTTTTTGTTGTTCCATATAAGCATCCCATCCACCAACAGAATAGATTGAATAAGCTGACCATAAAAAGGCAACAACTGCTAAAGCTAAACCAATAATGGCTATTATTTTGGCGGTCTTTAGTTGGCTGAAATTGCTATAAGCTTCTGGATTTTCTGCATATAGTTTTGTGTCTTTTTTTACTAAAAATAACGCTATTCCAGAAAAAAGCAAACCGCCAATTCCTGCACTACAACAGCAGGCGATAAAAGAAATAATTCCAAGAATTAGTGCAATAGTAGCATTAGGTAGTTTTTGTTGTTCCATGTTTTTGTTTTATTTGATTATAAAAGTTTTAATTATAAAATTCCCAATGATTATTGAAACATTAAGAATAGCCAAAATAATAATAATTTTATTAGCGTACTTAAAATTCTTAAATGTATTTACTGCTACTACTAAAAAAAGGAGTATTAAAGTATATATGGCAGGATACATATAAAAGGCGTCAACAAAATTTCCGTTGCATATTAAAGAAATTGATCGCTGCAAGCCACAACCCATGCATTCTACTCCAAAAAGCTTTTTGTTTAAGCACGGTAGCATGTATTCTTCTAAAGACGACTGCATTTAAAAAATCAAGTTTTGCCAAATTTAGACAAAAATGTGTGTTAATGGTAGTTTTTAAAAAACTAAATGGAAGT
>NZ_JAMFLZ010000005.1:0-246794 GCF_023502325.1 Jejuia spongiicola | reverse complement strand
AATCATTAATTTTGCATAATACATTTGTAGCCTTATTGCTAATAAATTATAATATAAAACTAGTTGGTATATAGAGTTCAACTATTTGATAGTTTTAAAGTGTACAATTAATAAAGGCTTAATTTCTACTATGCAATTTTTAAGGGTTTCTTTTCTTTTATGTGCGATAATAATTTCTTCAATCAGTTCATGGAGTCAAAATGAGACGAACAATTGGTATTTTGGCGAACGTGCTGGATTATTATTTGATCTTCAAAATGATCCAGATATACTTTTCAATGGTAAAATGATTGCTGAAAATGCATGTGCTACAATTTCTGATAAGGATGGCAATCTTTTGTTTTACACTAATGGAACTAACGTATGGGACAGTAATCATAATATTATGATTAATGGAGTTCTTGTAGAGCCTTTAGGGATGGTAGACCCAGTTAACCTTGAACCAAATATTTTGCTTAATGTTATGATTATTCCAATTAAGGATAGCGAAAATTTACACTATATATTTACAATTACTTCAGCAGATGGTTTGCGTTATTCTCTTGTTGACATGGATAGAAATAATGGCCTAGGAGAAGTTGTTTTTAAGAATAGAGTATTATTACCTGGTGAAGGTGTAGGTAAGTTAACAGCTGTGCACCATGCAGATGGTAAATCTATTTGGTTATTAACTACTAAAAAAAATGAAAGTAGTGAGTATTCTTGGTTTTATGCTTATAAAATTGAAACTAATGGGAATATAGGAAAAGGAATCATAACTAATGATACTTTTTACAAAGGTCTGCAAGAAGGACAAATGAAATTTTCGCCTGATGGCAAAAAGATTGCTTGTGCAAATTATAGACCACAATCACTTTCTGATCATTTAATGACTTTTGATTTTAATTCTGAAAATGGGATTGTTAGTAATAGGAGAAATGTTTTGACTTCTTTTGTTTTTTTTGAAGTTGTTTCTGCATTTGGAGTTGAGTTTTCAAACGATTCAAAATATCTATATGCTTCTTTGGTTCGTCAGGGTATGTTTAGAGAGAATAGCAATGAATTTATACCAGATGAAATAAGAAAAAATTTGCTGTATCAATATGATATGTCAAATTCAAACCCTCAAACAAATTGGACATCTATAGATGAAGCTCAAAATGAATTAACAGCTGCAAGCTTGCAATTGGCAAAAAACGGAAAAATATATAGAGCATTGACCATTGATAAAAGCCAAGGAACACCATTACTTGGAGTTATTAATAACCCACATGAATTAGGAGAAAAAATAAATTATACTAATAAGGCTATAGACCTAGGTAGCAATAGGTCTAGATTAGGACTTCCAAATTTTATTCAATCCTATTTTAGAACTAGAGTATTAGCAGATAACGCTTGCATTGGTATTCCAATTCCTATGGAAGTGGATACTTATGCTGATATTACTGAGGCAATATGGGATTTTGGTGATGGAAATACTTCAAATGAAATAGAAGCTGAACACGCGTATACGGCATCAGGAAATTATCAAGTTACCGCAATAATTACTATTAACAATTGCCCTATAACAGTAACAAAAGATATAGAAGTGTATAATCTTCCAAACTTAGAGGTAAATCAAGAATTAGTACAATGTGACCTAGATACTGACGGAATCTCAATTTTTAATTTAAATACAATAAGAGACAAAATTACTAATCCTTTGTACAATGAAGAATTAGTATTTTATGAAACTAGATTAGATGCTGAGTTAGATATGAATCAAATTTTAAATCCAGAGAATTATACTAATATAGAGCCTAATCAGGAGATATTTATTCGAGTCATAAATGATAACGGTTGTTTTGAAATTTCTTCATTTTTAATTTCTGCAGTTTTTGTTGATTTAGGAAAAATTACTGAAATGTATGCCTGTGATAGCTCTGATTTAGATTCTAATGATGGGTTTGGCATATTTTCTATAGGCTTTAAGAGAGCAGAAATTAGAGAAGAAGTTGATTTAGAAGCGTCAACAATTTTAGAATATTATCCAACATTAATAGATGCTTTAACAATGCAAAATGAAATAGATGACCGCTTTTTTAGTTCACCATCTACAACTATATGGGTTAGAGCTCAAGAAGAAAATTTTGCTTGTAGCGGGATAGCCCCTATCAATTTAATTGTTAATTCAGCTCCAAAAATTGATATTGAAGAAGAATATTTAATCTGCAAAAATCAACCTATTGAACTTTTTGGTGACAAAACTAATGATAGGGTTGAATGGGTTGACAGTAATGGTTCTATTTTATCAACCCAAAGAGAGTTCAGTTTTTTTAAACCTGGTTCATATCAACATATTGCATATAAAACAGAAAATGGGATAGAATGTTCAAATACTTTTGATTTTGTAATAACAAAAACAGAGCCTCCATCTTTTAATAATATTGAAATAAAAAAGATAGATAAAAACAGACACTTGATATATATACAAATTGATGGTTCAGGAAAGTATGAATTTTCAATAGATAATATTAATTACTTTGAGGAGTCAAATTCTTATAATTTCGAAAATATTCCTGCAGGAAAACATACTATTTATGTTAGAGACATAAATCAATGCGAACCTACCATTCAAAAAAGCGTTTATATTTTAGGGTACCCAAGTTTTTTTACCCCAAATAATGATGGAATGAATGATTTTTGGACTGTACTTGGGTTGTCAGAAGACGAATTGTTATCAACTCGTGTTAATATTTACGATCGATTTGGAAAGTTAATTACTTATTTAAATGAGGAAAACAATTATAGATGGGATGGTAAATATAATGGAAACTTTGCTGCACAAAACGATTATTGGTTTGAGGTGATTTTTATAGATGGTACAATTAATCGAGGACACTTTACACTAAAAAGATATTGATTTTATGAGCACTAATACTATGCTTTTTGTACGTTTTTTAAAATTATTGAGCAATAGTTTAGCTTTGTATTCCATTAATAAGAATTAGATTTATTCTTTTATGTCCTTGTAAGTATTAAAGAGTTAGGAGACTAAATCAACAATAATTTTTAAATTCAACTAATTTAGTTATTTTAGTCTTCATGAATATTATTATCCAATCTACTTTAAAAACGCTTCAAAAATCTAAAACCTTACTTGATAGTCTAAAGGATGATGATTTATGTAATGCTTCTTTAGCACCATACTATTCAAGTATTGGTACTCACCTTAGACATATCTTAGATTTCTATGACTGTATATTTAATTTGGATTCAGATGGAATAATAGATTTAACTGCTAGAAGTAGAAATAAAAATGTAGAATCTAATTGTGATTGTGCTAAAAACTATCTAGATGTAATTATCGAAAAATTGAATAAAGCTGATTTTGATATTAATGAAGAAGTAAAAGTAATTGATGATTTAGGCTTAGGTAAGGTAAAAGTAATCTATACATTTGGCGCTGTTTTGGCACAAGCAAATAGTCATACCATTCATCATTACGCTATTATTAATTATATATTGGAAGGTTTAAAAATTCCTTTTAGCGATGTAGAATTTGGATATAACCCAACTACTCCCAAAACTATTATTTTTAATTAATAATTCTTTTTTTTAAACATACTGTCTAAAATTGTGTTAATGCCTTTAAAAGCAAAAAAAATGGCTAAGACACAAACAATTATTGCTATTATTAATATAGGTATATATAGTGGTTTTTCTTTATTGGTTAAAGCTATATAAATTAAAGTTGGACCCAAAAACATACAGCCCGCAGATATACCTATAACTTTCACACCTTTTACTAGAATATTTTTATCGGTTTTATTAGTTTTCATTAATGTAATTTTGAACAGCTAACCTGACACTCCCAAATTTATCTAATAACTGTTTGGCTTTTTCTTGAGGCACATTAATTTCGTTCATTATCATTTTAACCCCTCTGTTTACAAGTTTATTATTGCTCAACTGCATGTCCACCATTTTGTTGCCTTTTACATGCCCAAGTTGAATCATTGTTGTTGTGGTAATCATGTTTAAAACAAACTTTTGTGCTGTACCAGCTTTCATTCTAGAACTCCCAGTAAGAAATTCTGGCCCTACAATGACTTCAATAGGATATTTTGATGCATTTGATAAAGGGCTATTATTATTACAAGTAATACATCCAGTAATAATATTATTATTGTTACATGCTTCTAAAGCAGAAATAACGTAAGGTGTCGTACCTGAAGCTGCAATACCTACAACAATATCTTTGTCACTAATATTATAATTTTGTAAATCTATCCAGCCTTGGGTTGTTGAATCTTCAGCATCTTCAACAGATTTACGTATAGCAATATCTCCGCCTGCCATTAACCCTATTACTAACTCATGAGAAACTCCAAATGTTGGTGGGCATTCTGAGGCATCTAAAATACCTAAACGGCCACTTGTACCAGCTCCAATATAGAATAGCCGACCACCCTCTTTTAGTTTTAGAACAATTTGTTCTATCAATAGTTCTATTTGTGGAAGTACTTTTTCTACTGCTAAAGGAACAGTTTTATCCTCATTATTAATATTAGAAATTAACTCTTTAATACTCATCTTTTCCAGATGATTATAATTTGAATCTTGTTCAGTTATTTTTATAAAGCTCATAATTCAAAAATAGTGAATTAATCATGAAATTTAATCGAAAAGTATATCATCTACTTCTATTTTTTTATCATTAATAAAATCGTAAAGAGTAAGTTGTCTTAAAACATAATAATCTCTCCAAAAATCTTCTAATGAATTTAAATATTTAAGTACAGCATTGTCTCTTTCCCTTAATGCTATATTTAAATCGGTTATTGAAATTTTTCCTAAAACATATCGTTTTCTAGAAATATCATACCTTTTTGTGGCAACTTCTTTTGCTTTTTGAGAAGTGTATAGAAAATCTCTTTGGCTTGACCAGTTTAGAACATGTAAGTATATTTCTTGTTCAAATTCTTGTTTATCTTGATTAATATTATTTTCAGTTAAGTCTAAATTAGCCTCAGCCATTTTTCGCCTAGATTTAGATACGCCCCAATCAAAAAGAGGAATACCTAATGAAACCGAAACGTTTTGTTGTTTATTAAAATTGTCAAAAAGGTTATTGAAATTTTCTCCGTTTTGAGAAACCCCAAAATTTGCCCTTATTCCTAATTGTAATCTATTATTCCCTTTTTGAAAGGCAACTTCTTTTTCTGCCTCCAAACGCTTTCTTCTAAACTCTATTACAGCTTTTCTGTTAGATTGTGCTTCACTTAAAGCTTTATCAACAGATACATCAAATAGTGGTAATTCTTCTGGTATGTCTAATTCTATGTTTTCAGTATCTAGCTCCAAATAACGAGCTAAATTTTGAGAAGTTCTTTTTACTTCAACAGTATTAGTGGTGACATTGTTTTTTGAATTTAATAGAGTTAATTCCATCTGTAACAATTCATTTTCTGCAATTTTACCCATTTTAAATCTACCTTTTGAAATTTTATATAAGGTGTCTTGATTTAATAAATTTACTTCAGCAATTTCTAATTGCATTTGCGCTTTGAGTAATTCAAAATACCTACGAGCTGTATTTACTGATATACTTTCCATATTTTCAATAAACTCCCTTTGAGATTCTTCATAAATTAATGGTTCAATTTTTTTATCCCATTTAAACTCATTGTATAAAATTGAATTTTGAGAATAACTTAAACTAAATGGGATAACTGAATATTGGATATTATCGGCTAACCCAAAGAGTTCAACACGCTCTAAATTTGAAAAAACGGAAAGTGTACCTCCAGTATAAGGCACCCTTTGGGAAATGGATAAACCTCCATCAATAACTAATTGGTTTTGGTTAACAAAAATATCTTGTCCGGCATCATTTGTTTGTCTTATTACGGCGTTACTATATGCTGGTAATGTGGCATTAAGCTTAAATTGAGGTAAAAAACCCGCTTTGTAATTTCTAAAACGCCAATAGTTTGATTGGTTTCTATTTAAGCTTATTTTATAATCTGGCGATTTTTTTTGAGCAATACTGATTGCTTCTGTTAAAGTTATTTTTTTTGATTGAGAAAAAGTAAGTAATGGAAAAATAACAATTAAGATAAAATATAATTTTTTCACATGTCTATATTTAAGTTAATGGATTGATATGAGTTTACTATTCTGATCTTAATGCTTGAATAGGTTTTTTATTAGCAGCAGCTTTTGCTGGGAATATTCCGAACACTAAACCCACAATAACCGCTATAAAAAAGGATAATAATACAGAGTTTACAGAAAGTACAGTTTCTATTCCCGATGCCATTTCAATAATGTAAGCTCCTAATATGCCAGTAATTATTCCAATAATACCACCGCCTACACTAATAAGTATAGACTCTGATAGGAATTGTAAAATCACATCTTCTCTCGTAGCACCTATTGCTCTAATAATTCCTATTTCTTTGGTTCTTTCGAGAACAGAAGCCAACATAATATTCATAATACCAATGCCTCCAATTAATAAAGAGATACCTGCAATAATACTTAAAACTATATTGAATATTTGCTTTGTTTTTTGCTGTTGTTTAAGAAGTTGTATAGGAATGGTTATTTCAAAATCAAGTACATCATTATGCCTACGTTTTAGCATTTTGCTTAAAACTTCTGCAGTAGCTTTCAATTCATTTGAATTTGCAACTTGTACGGTTAATTTATCTATTTGGTGATAATTACCTCTTGGTTGCTTTTTTTTAGGACCATTTTGATTTCTACGATTGTTTGCATTTAGTTTATCAACAATAACTTTACGGTCTTTATAACGTACTAAGAATGTTTTTATAGGAATGTAAACATCTTGATTCAAATCTCTAATACCTAAGTTCTCTTGGGCTTTATCTGATATTAATTTTTCTTCAATTACACCAACTACTTGTAACCAAACATCTTTAACTTTTATTTGTTTACCCAAAGCACTTTCTCCAGTAAATAGTTTTTTTTCAACTTTTTTACCAATGATACAAACTGGAAGTGCGTTGTTAATTTGATAATTAGAAAACATTTTACCTTTTTCTAAACTAATATTTGAGGAAATAAAAAAAAATGGAGATACACCTATTAACTTTACTGAATTTTGTTTTCCATTATTAATAACGTAAGTATCTAAGATGATTTCAGGGCTAACTAGTTTTACACTGGGAATATTTTTTTTTATACTTTCAGAATCTATTATATCCAATCCTTTAGAAAATCTTTTTGACTCATTTTCTTCATTTTCTGCAATATCAGTATCAGCTTCATCATCTTTTTTGTCTGGTATAGGAGTGACTACAATATTGTTAACACCTACTAATTCAAGTTGTGCTAAAATCTCTTTTTCTGCTCCATTACCTATAGCTAGCATGGTAATAACTGATGCAACACCAAAAATAATACCTAGAGCCGTCAAAAATGTTCTTACCTTATTTGTTTTTATAAACCAAAATGCTTCAGTAAAATTAGATTTTAGTTTTTCAAAAAGTAGCTTGTCTATCATATCTATTCTAAAGTGGTTATACTTTTTTCTTCATAACCTTCAGGCTTATTTAAATATACCACATCATTTTCTTCTAAGCCTTTGTTAATTATAATTACTTCGTTATTAGATAAGCCTAGTTCTACTTGTTGTTTAGTTACAGAGTAACCCGATTTTACATATGTATAGCTTATAGAGTCTTTAGAAAAAATAGCTTCAAGAGGTACCATTAACACGTCCTCTTTTTGGTTTGTTAAGATTTTATTTGATGTTGTCATTCCAGGTCTAATGTTTTTGTTAGAACCATTAAGTTTAATTAGTACTTGAAACAATTTTACGTCTGAACCTGCTCTAGTTTCTCCAACATTTGCAACTTCTGTAACAACTCCATCTAACTCGATATCTGGAAAGGCATCAAAGCCAACTTTTACTTTTAAGTCTTTTTTTATTTTTCTTATGTCCACCTCATTGCTATATGTTTTTGATTCCATTTTAGTTAAATCTGGTAAGCTAGCAATAGCTGGTTCCCAAGGAGAAATAGAAGAGCCCACTTTTTTCTTAGTTCCGTTCCATTCTTTTACATAGGTAACCATTCCTTCATCTTCAGAATGAATGGTGAATTTTTTTTGTAGTTCTACTAATTCTTCAATGCGCTTTTTTATTTTAGAAACTTCAGTACCAACTTCAATCATTTTTGCATTAGCCTGTCTTTTTTTAATAGAGTAGTCTGCTTTTTTTTCCCTAAGCCCCCGTTCGTTTTTTTCAATTTCAATCTCTAATTGACGAATAGTTGTAGGTGGCTCATAAATAGATCTTTCTAATTCTAATTTTTTTTCTTCAATATTGAATAGAAGGTCTTTAATAGCATTTCGTTCTTGCTTTAAAGTTAAAGTTGTATCTAGTTGCTGTTGAGTATATTTAGACTGTTCTTTCTCTAAATTTAATTGAGCGTCTAGTATTTTACCGTTAAGCTCAGAAACATCGAGTTTACCAATATATCCACCTTTTTTAACGACAGTACCTTCTGGTACTAAGTCTTGAATTTTAATTTGATATATTCCAAAACGTCTAGCGTTAGTAGGACCATTTATTTTTTTAGAGCTAGTAGATTGCGCCTCTCCAGATATAAATATTTCATCTAAAAAAACACCTTTTGTTACTTTTGCAGTTAACGAGATATCTTGACTGCTACTAGAATTAAAATAGAAATAAGAAATAATTAATAGGATTGCAACTCCTATAATGATGGTTAATTTTTTTTTATTCATACTGGCTGGTTTTTGATTGATGTAATAAATAACTATTTAAAAGTAGTATACCAATAATTTCTTACAGTTAATTAAATCTTAATTTTTTAATTAATTATATTTTTGATAACAATCAGTACTAATTTTTAATAATAATTTGTTTTATTAGAGAAATAACGCACAATTTTTGTGCCAAGTATGCAGTTGGGTAATTATTCTATTTTATAAGTAAAAGTACTTCCTTATGATATATAGTGGATGAACCAAAAAATAATTGTTTTACTAGTTATATTTAACATTTACTACTTATTGTTTTTTTACCAGATGAAGATAAGTGGTACAATATAAATTCATAATGTTTGGCGTTTTACGCATAAAAAAAGCCCCTTTTAAAGGAGCTTTTAATAAAATATTTGTATTTCTTTTTACAAGATGCTATTTAGTGTTTTGCTTGGTCGCATTGCTTGGTTTATTAATGCTTCATTTGGCTCATAATAGCCACCAAGGCTTATTGGTTTACCTTGAATCTCAGCTAACTCTTTTATAATAATAGATTCATTATCAGCTAATTGTTTTGCTATTTTTGAGAATTCTTCTTTTAATGCTTCATCTTTATTTTGGTTTGCTAATTCTTGAGCCCAATACAAAGCTAAATAAAAATGACTTCCTCTATTATCTAATTCTCCTGCTTTACGTGAAGGGCCTTTTTTATTTTCCAATAGTTTATCTGTGGCGTCATCTAATGCTTCACCTAAAATTTTTGCTTTTGAATTATTATTTACTTCACTAAAGTGCTCTAAAGAAACAGCTAATGCCAAAAACTCGCCTAAAGAATCCCAACGTAAGTGGTTTTCTTCCAATAATTGTTGTACATGCTTTGGTGCTGATCCACCGGCCCCAGTTTCAAATAAACCGCCACCATTCATTAATGGAACTATAGATAGCATTTTTGCACTCGTACCAACTTCAAGAATTGGAAATAAATCAGTTAAATAATCGCGAAGTACATTTCCAGAAACCGAAATTGTATCTTTTCCTTCTTTTAACCTTTCACAAGTAAAAATGGTTGCATCAATAGGGGACAAGATTCGTAAATCTAACCCACTAGTATCGTGGTCTTTTAAATAAGTATTTACTTTTTTAATCAATTCTGCATCATGCGCTCTATTTTCATCTAGCCAAAAAACAGCTGGTGTTTGAGAAGCTCTTGCACGTGTAACTGCTAATTTTACCCAGTCTTGAATAGGTGCGTCTTTTACTTGACACATTCTCCATATATCTCCGGTTTCTACTGTGTGTTCGATTAAAACATTGCCTAAAGCATCAGTTACTCGTACAGTTCCATTTTCAGAAATTTCAAATGTTTTATCATGAGACCCGTATTCTTCAGCTTTTTGCGCCATTAACCCAACATTAGGAACTGTACCCATGGTTGTTGGATCGAAAGCGCCATGCTTTTTACAAAAGTTTATTGTTGCTGTATAAATTCCTGCATAACTACTATCTGGAATTACAGCTTTGGTGTCTTGAAGTTTTCCTTCAGCATTCCACATTTGTCCAGAGGTACGAATCATTGCTGGCATTGAAGCATCAATAATAACATCACTAGGAACGTGTAAATTGGTAATTCCTTTATCGCTATTAACCATGGCTAAATCTGGACCATTTTCTAATGCATTATTAATATCAGCTTCTATTTCATTGTATTTAGCTTCTGGCAAGTTTTTTAAATCTGCTAGCAAATCTCCAAATCCGTTATTTACATCAACACCAATTTTTTCAAGAGTTTCTGCATGTTTTGCAAAAACATCTTTAAAGTAAGTGCGAACCGCATGACCAAAAATAATAGGATCAGAAACTTTCATCATAGTTGCTTTCATGTGTAATGAAAACAATACATTTTTCTCTTTGGCATCTGCTACTTGTTCTTCTAAAAAGCTCAATAAAGCTTTTTTACTCATTACAGTAGCATCAACTATTTCTCCTTTTAATAATGCTAAATTATCTTTTAAAACGGTAGTGTTTCCGTTGGAATCTACATGTTCAATCTTTACGTTTGTGGCAGCATCTAAAGTTATCGATTTTTCATTGTGAGCAAAATCACCATGATTCATTGTTGCAACATGGGTTTTAGAATTGCTAGACCATTCACCCATTGAATGAGGATTCTTTTTTGCGTAATTTTTTACAGCTTTTGGAGCACGTCTATCAGAATTTCCTTCGCGTAATACAGGGTTTACTGCACTTCCTTTGATTTTGTCGTAACGTGATTTTACGTCTTTTTCAGAATCGTTTTTTGGTTCATCTGGATAATTTGGAATTGCAAAACCTTGGGACTGAAGCTCCGAAATTGCTGCAGTTAGCTGTGGAATTGAAGCACTAATATTTGGTAGTTTTATAATATTAGCTTCTGGTTTTTTTGCTAATTCGCCTAAAAATGCTAAATCATCTGACACACGTTGTTCTTCATTTAAAAAATCTGGAAAAGCAGATAAAATCCTAGCTGCTAAAGAGATGTCTTTAGTTTCAATATTAATTCCAGAAGTTTTAACAAAAGCTTTTACGATAGGTAAAAATGAACGCGTTGCTAAAGCTGGTGCTTCATCAGTTTTTGTATAGATAATTTTAGACATTCGCCTTGTGTTTTATATTGATTTATAATTAAAATTTGGAGCAGAATTAACGATAACGTTTTCGCGATGCGAATATACAAAAATTGACCTTTAAAATAACGGAAATTCATTAATGAACTGCTGTGATTTTAGACTGATTTAATAGAATGATAAAAAAGGATGAAGTCTATAAGAAATTGACAAAAAAATAGTACTCAAATTATAAAAATACAAAAGCCATATCACTATAGAATTTAATCTACTTTGACATGGCTTTCTTTGAAATAACATGACGTGATCTAATTAGTATTTCTACTAAATCAGTTTTAATTTTCATAAAACCTTTTCAATTCAAGTGCTATTATTTCAATGAAACATTTCGTGTTGTAATTTTCAAAATGTATTGACATAATTACCAAAATGCTTCAGTTAACTGTTTTTTTTGATACTTAATTTGTTAGCCATCCATTTTCATGTCTGTTAACCACCAAGCATTGCTCTATTTATAGTATTCCCTTTCGTTAACTACTACTTTTTCAAGCTTTCTGCCATACTAGATTCCATCTACTTTCGCATCTGGGACTTTTTACAGCTTCATGGTTCTCTGCTTACGCACGCATACACGTGGCGCATCCAAACCTCAAAAAACAATTATATATAAAGAACGTTACTCTATTTTAGATCTTAATTCAAATTTGTTTTTACACAAAACCAACCGAGGTTGTTATTAATTTCTTTTGCTAATATATAATCACATTTCAGAAAATCAAATTTTTTAAGCAATTAGATATCAACGATTTATAAACTATACTTATTAACTTTTGTTAATAAAAAAAGCCTTAACATTTGTTAAGGCTTTAATATGCTTTTGCATTGCTAATAGAATACTAGCGTCTACGCTCTTTAATTCTTGCTTTTTTACCAGTAAGACCTCTAAAGTAGTAGATTCTAGCTCTACGTACAGCACCACGTTTGTTAACTTCTATTTTCTGTAATGCAGGTAAATTAACTGGGAAGATACGCTCTACGCCAATAGATCCTGACATTTTTCTAATTGTAAAAGTTTCTGATGTACCAGATCCTCTTCTTTGAATAACAACACCTCTGAAAAACTGAGTACGTGTTTTGTTACCCTCTTTAATTTCGTAATACACTGTAATAGTGTCACCAGCTGCAAATTCTGGTAAGTCTTTTCTTGTTACAAATTCGTCTTGAACAAATTTTACTAAAGATTCCATATCTTTAAATTTAATTATAATTAATTCAGAACAACATTCACGATTTTCGCCAGAGGTTAACCCGAAATTGGGTGCAAAAATAGTTATTAATTAATAATCTACAATGTTTTATTTGTCTTTTTTTGGTGTTCCCTTTTAGGTCAGGCTATTCGCTATATCTTTTGCTTTTTAGCAAAAGGATGCCGCTACTATCCTTAACACATACAAAAACACATACAAAAGTTTTTAATCTTATTTAGAATTATGTCTTTTGAAAACATTAATTGATAAAAGTAATAACCCTATTCCGAAAATAAAATAAGAAAAGGCATTAAAAAAAGCAAGTGTTACTTGTGCACTTAATAGTGCTTCAGTCCCATTTTTGGCAGCAATAGCATTATAGATAAACCCACCAGCAAAACCAATACTGTTTAAAATACTACCAACAAGTAAAAGAAACGTAGCTATAGATCTTTTTTTAGCTAACATGATTATAGTCGCTATTAGAATAGTTAAGTGTACTAAGCCGTTAATTATCCCAGCTATTGCAAATTGTAATTGTAAGGTGTCTATATCTTCCATATTATTTAATCATCTAACAAATCTGGTCGTCGTTCTTTGGTTCTTAAATAAGCTTGTTCTTCTCGCCATTTTTCAATCTCTGGTAAATTTCCACTAAACAGTAGCTCAGGAACTTTCCAGCCTTTATATTCACGTGGTTTTGTATAAATTGGAGGGGCTAATAAATTATCCTGAAACGAATCGGTTAGGGCAGAAGTTTCATTACCTAGAACTCCAGGAATTAAACGTATAATTGCATCACAAAAAACAGCAGCACCTAGTTCACCACCAGACAATACATAATCACCAATAGATATCTCTCGAGTTATAAAGTGGTCTCGTACCCGTTGATCTACACCTTTGTAATGCCCACATAAAATAATAATGTTTTCTTTTAATGATAGTTGATTGGCTATCCCTTGATTTAAAGTTTCGCCATCAGGAGTCATATATATTATTTCATCATAATTGCGCACTGCTTTTAAAGCAGTTATACATTTATCAATTGGCTCAACCATCATTACCATACCAGCTCCACCACCAAATTGTGTATCGTCAATAGATTTATAATTATCAGTAGTATAATCTCGTAAATTATGAAAATGGACTTCTACCAAACCAGCTTCAATAGCACGTTTTAAAATTGAAGCTTCAAACGGACTTTTAAGTAACTCTGGTAAAACAGTAATGATATCTATGCGCATGATAAGTAATTATGCAACAAAGATAATTTAATTGTTTGGTTATTTATTAAAACTTATTTCGCTTAAGTTAATTGAATACTCCATTCTTTGGTTGTTACTAATATCCCAAGTTTCCATTTTTATTTCAGGATCATTTACATCCCAATTTATTGTAACCAACCCAAAATGATTATCCATAACAGGACCTTCTATTCTGTTTTTGTTCGGAGTAGCAAAATGCCATGTTGAAGATAATCCGCTTGATGTAAAGTCGTAAATTGGATAAAAACTTGTTTCTAATTTTGAAATTTCAGAATAGTGTACATCTCCAGTTAAAAACATAACACCACTAGCGTTTGTTTTTTCAATGAGGCTTAGCATACGCTTTTGCTCGTGTGGAAAATTTGCCCAAGCTTCATAGCCATTCCATTCAATTCCAAATTGTGTTCCAGACCCAATTAATCTAATGTCTGCAGGTTTTGAGAGTTGTTTTTCTAACCATTTCCATTGCGTTTCGCCAAGTAATGTAGAATCTGAATTTGTATACGGCGCATAGCCTTTACCATAAAAGCCATATCTACTATCATTATCAAATTCGTTATTGTAAGGCTTAAGCTTATCTCTAAAAGTTCTCCCGTCTAACAAAATTATTTGTAATTTTTTTGCTCCATAGTCATACTCATAAGAATGATATATACCTTTATGGTCTCTTCTAGTAGAAGTGTCAGGTTCATTAAAAAAAGACAAGAAAATATCTTTTGCTTCTTCTTTAAAAGAATACTCTTTACCAGCATCATTCCAACCATAGTCATGATCATCCCAAGTCGCAATAATTTGTGTGTTTTTCGATAAGTTTTGGAAACTTTTTTTAGAGCCCAACTTTTGATACTTAGCTTTTAAAGTATCCATGTTTTTTGTATCACCATAAATATTATCCCCTAAAAAAATAAATACATCAGGATTGTGTTCCACTACTAAGTCAAAAATAGGAAGTTCATGATTTTGCGACCCACAAGAACCAAACGCTATTTTTGTTACTAATGGTTCACTAGTTTGGTTTTTATCATTTTTACAACCTATAAATAGGATCACAATTAAAAAAAGGTAACTGATGTTATGTAAATTTTTCATGAGAAAGTTTTATCAAAGGAATTGGTTAACTAAATTACAAATTTAAAAGTAAATTTAGTTTTGTAATACTAACTATTTATTAGTCCAAAAAAAGGTTAAATCGGTATCTTTTACAAAACCTTCTCGTTGATATAAATGTTGTGCAGGGTTTGTGTTTTCGGTTTGTATTATAATACCTTTATATTGTTTTTGTCTACACAAATCTTTGGCTTTATTTATTAAAGAAGCACCAATACTTTTACCTCGATAGTTCTTATCTATATATAAATCATTTAATATAAACATTGGTTTCATTGAAACAGAGGAATATAAAAAGTATAATTGTGTAAACCCAACAGGGGTCTCATTTATATATGCTAAATAAATAACCGAATCTTTTTTGGTAAGCCGTTCTTTTAAAAATGTTTTTACAGCAGTTTTATTTGATTCTTGCCTGTAAAAAACGCGATAACCATTAAAGAGAGGTACTAAATGGTTTAGGTGTTCTGAAGTAGCCTGTATAATATTCATAAAAAAAAATCTGTAATGTGATGCCTAATATGTTTGACAACCAAATTACAGATTTTTAATTTATAATTGGATTTACTATAACCCTTTTTGTTTATTTATTTCATCTTGTAATTGACGTCTAACTTTTTGCTCGCGTTCTAAAGCTGTTCTTCTATGGTCATCAAATTCTTCTTCAATTTCTTCAAGTGCCTTTTTTGCATCACGAGTAATAGCGTTACTGTTTTTAAATTTATATACAAATAAGATAAATAACGCTAATAAGCCAGCAATAATAGTCCACATGAGTACATTGTAATTAGTTTTACTCATTTGCATACCAAGCAGAGACATACTGTCTTTTTCTAAATTTGTTGAATCTAATGTAGATTGAGTAGTGTTCAGCTTCGTTTTTAAAGCAGTAATTTCTTTTTGCTGAGCTTCAACACTACTTTTTGAATTATCTAATTTTGTCTTTAGCGTTTTTAAAGAATCAATAGTATGATTTCTCAATGTTAAAAAGATGCTACGTTTAACAGCTTCATAGGCTTGCCCATTTGTACCTTTAAAATTTCCAGATTTTTTTAGTACATATTCAAACTGATTACTAATAGTGCCATTATTTAAAGACAATTTATCATCTTCTGACTGGGCTTGAGAAAAACATACTGTGCTTATTAAAAAAAAGGCGATAAGGGAAGCTTGCTTAATAGGATTCATTTACGATTGGTTTAAAATGGTTGTATTTGGTTTTACGAAGTTATAAAATATTGTTTATTAATACAGTTATATTTAAGAAAAAGCCTCACTAGGTGAGGCTTTTATATATACGATTAATATTTCAATTTAGATTTTAGTTATTTTAATAATATGTATAACGTCTAACTTTGGCAATATATTTTGCTAACCTTATAACTTGATGGCTGTAACCATATTCATTATCATACCAAATATATAACAATACATTTTTTCCATCTGCACGTACAATAGTTGCTTTACTATCATAAATTGAAGGCGCTGAGCTACCAACAATATCACTAGATACTAGCTCATCACTTAATTCATATTTTATTTGTTCAACTAAATCACCTTCTAAAGCATATTTCTTTAAAATAGTGTTAATACCGTTTAAGGACGTCGTATTTTCAATTTCTAAATTTAAAATAGCTAATGATCCGTTTGGCACAGGAACACGAATCGCGTTTGATGTTAATTTGCCTTCAAAACTAGGTAGTGCCTTGGTTACTGCAGCGCCAGCACCAGTTTCTGTAATAACCATGTTTAATGCAGCTGCACGTCCACGACGATACTTCTTGTGAAAATTATCGACTAAATTTTGATCGTTTGTATAGGCATGAATTGTTTCTAAATGGCCACTTTTAATACCAAAAGAATCTTCGATAGCTTTTAAAATAGGAGTAATGGCATTTGTTGTACATGATGCTGCCGAAAAAATGTCTACTTTGTCAGGATCATTTTCTAAATGATTTACACCATATACAATATTTGGTACACCTTTTCCTGGTGCGGTAAGTAATACTTTATCTGCACCTTTAGATTTTAGATGCCTACTTAAAGCCTCTTTATCTCTAAAAGCACCAGTATTATCAATTACTAACGCATTGTTTATGCCATATTTTGTATAATCAATATCTTCTGGAGCATTTGCAGAAATAATATTAACGGTGGTTCCATTAATTATTAAAGCTTTCTTTTTAATATCTATTGAAACGGTTCCAGGAAAATCACCATGAACAGAGTCATTACGCAGTAATGATGCTCTTTTTTCTAAAATAGTTTCATCAATAGCCCCACGAGTAACAATAGCTCTTAATCGAAGCTGACTGCCTTTTCCTGTGCGCGTCATGAGTTCTCGAGCAACTAAACGACCAATACGACCAAACCCATAAAGTACCACATCTTTAGGTGTAATATCCCCATTTTTACTAGCATCTTTTAATTTGCTAGCAACAAAAGCTGTCGCATTGCTGTGTTTGTTGTCATCTAAATGAAACTCGTAAGTTAACTTCCCAATATCAAGTTTTGCAGGTGGAATATCTAACGCTTTAATGGCTTGAGCGATTTCTACCGAATCAAAAATTGAAATAGGTTTTTGTACAAATTTACCAGCATAATTATGTAGGTTTAAAATTTGACTAACATTTCTATCAATCAGTTGATTTCTAAAAATCACTAATTCGATAGATTTGTCGTACCAAAGATCACTTACAATTTTGATAAATTCTACGGTTGCTCTTCGGCGGTCTGCTTGAAAAGCCAACTCTTTTTCATAATTTTTACTAAAAGGCATTGTTTAAATGTTTAGTTGTGTGTTAAAAATTTTGGCAAAAGTACTATATTTCAAACGTTTTCGTAGCGTATTTGCATAAAAAAATAACCTCTTAAAACTGATAAGCTTCAAGAGGCTATTTTTATTGATATTTGGTAAAGGATCTTATTTGAAAATAACTTCCTTTTTTTCTAAACGTGTGTTTATATATGCTAATTGCTCAAGATTTTCCACAAAATCGTCACCATATTTTTCTTTTAATTTTGAAATGTCTTGAATAGACTCAATTTTTTTGTTATTTATTTCTGTAATAATATAACCTTCTGTAATCCCTAAATTTGAATATAAATATTTGTTATTCGTTTTTGAAACTTGTACACCGTTTGGTATTTCATATTTTTCTTTAATAGAGGTTGATAAATCTCTGAATTCCATATTCATAAACTTAACAGAAAAGATGTCTGTTTTAGAAATAGTAACAGGAATTGTAAGCAGCTCATCATTTCTAAGCAGTTTTACATTAACTACATCGTTAGGACGTTTTGTTTTTAAGTAACCTTTTAAGTCTTCAAATTTTGAAATCTCTATATGGTCTAATTGTTTTATAATATCACCTTTTTTGATCCCTGCTTTTTCTGCTCCAGATTTTTTTGTAACATCATTAACAAAAACACCCTCGGTATCATCAACTCCAAATTCTTCAGCAGATGCACTATTTAAAACCCCAGCAGTAATACCTAAAACGCCATTTTGTGTGTTACCATACTCTAAAATGTCCATATATATTTTTCTAGCAATATTGCTTGGCACTGCAAACGAATACCCAACATAAGAACCGGTTTGCGAAGTTATAGCAGTATTAATTCCTATAAGCTCTCCATTTGTATTTACTAAAGCACCCCCAGAATTACCTGGATTTACAGCAGCATCAGTTTGGATAAATGAGTGCGCATTTCTCCCTGTTGGATCTAAACTTCTAGATTTTGCACTAATAATACCAGCTGTTACTGTTGATGTTAAATTAAAAGGATTACCAACAGCTAAAACCCATTCACCAATTTTTGCTTGATCAGAATCACCAAAATTAACAACAGGTAAATCTTCATCTGCATTAATTTTTAAAACAGCAATATCGGTTTCTGAATCTGTGCCAATTATTTCAGCTTTATATGTTTTATTATTATTTAAGGTTACTGATAATTCTTGAGAGTTTTTAATAACGTGGTTGTTAGTTATAATATAACCACTTGGGTCTACTATAACTCCAGAACCAGTGCCTAACTGCTTTTGTTGAGGATTTCTTCCAAAAAACAAATCTTGCATAGTCATTTGTCCACCACTAAGCGATACATTTTTTACATGAACAACTGCGTTAACTGTATTTTCTGCAGCAGTTGTAAAATCTGAATTTTCGTAAGCTTTTAATGGGGCGCCAATATTATTTGTTGGCAAAAAAGTAGGTGTAGTATTGTTTGATGTAACAACTAGTTTTTGTTCTGGTTCTAAAAATAATTTATATGCACTTAGGGTTAAAATGCCACCTAATGCCGAAACCAGTACAAGTGTCAAAATCTTTTTCATTTTTTTTCAGTATTTAAGTTTTATTTATTAACGACTAAAATTAAAAATTTATTGAACTTGCAAATCAATTTTAACGATTTTTAACGTCTACTTTAACGGCTGTTTAACAATCAAAAAACCGATTTAATATTTATATATTTGTCTTTTGAATTATGCAACAAACATTTTATAAATATCAAGGAACTGGAAATGATTTTGTGATGATTGATAATCGTCAACAAACATTTGACAAAAAAGATATCGAGCACATCTCTTTTTTATGTGATAGACGTTTTGGGGTAGGAGCAGACGGGCTTATCTTAATAGAAAACCACGATACACTAGATTTTGAAATGGTGTATTACAATGCTGATGGTAGTCAGAGCTTTTGCGGTAACGGAGGAAGGTGTGCTGTTGCTTTTGCTAAACAATTGGGAATTATAAAGGATGATGCCGATTTTTTAGCTATTGATGGTAAGCATTATGCTTCTATTAAAGAAGGTGTTGTAAAGCTACAGATGGCAGATGTAAATACTGTTGAAAAACATGATAATCATGTTTTTTTAGACACAGGTTCTCCACACCATATACAATTTGAGGAGCAAATTACAGATTTTGACATAAAAACTTTGGGCGCCAAAATACGATATGGAGCACCTTATAATGCTGTTGGAAGTAATGTGAATTTTGTAAAAAAACTTTCAGATACTGAATTTAAAGTAAGAACTTACGAAAGAGGGGTAGAAGATGAAACCTTATCTTGCGGCACTGGTGTTACTGCAGTAGCGTTAGCAATGCATTATATAGGAGAAACAGAAAAAAACTTAATTACTTTAAAAACTCAAGGAGGAGATTTACAAGTAGCTTTTCAGTCCCAAAATGGTACATTTAATAATGTTTGGTTAATTGGACCAGCAAAAATAGTATATCAAGGTAGCATATGATAACCTTAAGAGGCAAAAATATATACTTGCGTGCTTTGGAACCTGAAGATTTAGAGTTTATTCATATAATTGAAAACGACGAATCTATATGGGAAATTAGCAATACACAAACGCCGTATTCAAAGTTTTTAATAAAGCAGTATTTAGAGCATTCTCAAAAAGATATTTTTGAAGTAAAACAATTAAGACTAGTCATTTCTAGTTATAGTGAAGAACCTTTGGGAATGATTGATATTTTCGATTTCGATTTTAAAAACAGTAGAGCTGGTATTGGTATTTTAATTAAAGATGCTGCAGAAAGAAATAAGGGAAATGGAAGTGAGGCATTACAGTTACTTATAAATTATTGCTTTACACATTTAAACTTACATCAATTATATTGTAATATTTCTGAAGAAAACGAAGCGAGTATAAAATTGTTTTCTAATCAAGGGTTTAAAGAAATAGGATTGAAAAAAGATTGGAACTATGTAAATAGTTCTTATAAAAATGAATATTTATTCCAGCTTATAAATAACTAAAATGTATATAAAAAAAATACTTCTTGCTATTGTGTTTATTGGGTTAGCTGTTGCAGCTTATTTTGCATATTATGTTTATGATACCATGTTTAGTCCAAACACTAAGTTTAATAATGATTCAGCTTATATTTATATTAAATCAACAGATACTTACAATGATGTGCGTAAACAATTAGAACCTCTTTTATTAGATATCGATAAGTTTGATGCTTTAGCTGAGCAAAAAAAATATGTTAATAACATAAAAGGAGGGCGTTACGTAATTAATAAAGGAATGAGTAATAACGATATTATTAATTCAATTAGAAGTAATAACATACCTGTTAAAGTATCATTTAACAATCAAGAAACCATTGCAAAATTAGCAGGTCGTATTGCTTCTCAAATTGAAGCAGATAGTATATCGCTTATAAAAGCTATGGAAGACAAGGTTTTTTTGTCTGAAAATAGTTTTAAAGAGGAAACAGCCTTAGGTATGTATATCCCTAATAGTTATGAGTTTTTCTGGAATACTTCTGCAGAAAAATTCACAAACCGTATGTTAAAAGAGTATAATCGCTTCTGGAGTGACGCGAGGCTTGAAAAAGCAAAGGCAATTGGTTTATCGGATAGCGAAGTTATTGCCCTAGCATCTATAGTTCAAAAAGAAACGGCAAAAGTAGATGAAAGACCTCGTGTTGCAGGTGTTTATGTAAATAGACTTAAAAAAAGAATGCCATTACAAGCAGACCCAACTGTTATTTATGCTTTAAAGAAAAAAACTGGCGATTTTTCCCAAACTATTAAACGGGTATTATATAAAGATTTAGAAATTGATTCTCCATATAATACATATAAGTATGCTGGTTTACCACCGGGTTTAATAGCAATGCCCGATGTATCGTCAATCGATGCTGTTTTAAATTATGAAAAACATAGCTACTACTACTTTGTAGTTAATGTTGAAAATTTTGGCTATCATAAATTTGCAAAAACCTTATCTCAGCATAACAGAAATAAGCAAGAATACATACGCTGGATAAATAACAAAGGTATAAGAAGGTAGTGGTGTTTAATAAGCTTAAATATTTATCAATACTTGTTTTAATATCATCATTTTCCTTTTCTCAAACTAAGCTTGATTTTTTTCTAACACCAAGTGATACATTAAATAAGTCTAGAAGAAACTCTGTTGTTATTACTGAAGCTTCTTTAGCTGGTATAACATTAATTGGGTTAAATCAATTATGGTATTCAGATTTTGAACGTTCAAAATTCCATACAATTAATGATAATAAAGAATGGCTTCAAATGGATAAGATGGGGCATGTATTTACTTCGTATCAAGTTGGTAAGTTTGGAGCAGAGGTTTTAAATTGGAGTGGAGTAAGCAAAAAAGACCAATTAATTTACGGCTCAACTTTGGGGTTTGGTTTCCTTACAGCTGTCGAAATTTTGGACGGTTTTTCAGAAGAATGGGGCTTCTCTTGGGGGGATATCGCTTCAAACGCTGCCGGAACAGGTTTGTATATTGGTCAAGAATTACTTTGGAACGAGCAACGTATCAATTTGAAATTTTCTTTTCATCAAACAAAATATGCTATGCAGAACCCAGACAAATTAGGAAATGGGTTTTTAGAGCAAATTTTGAAAGATTATAATGGGCAAACCTATTGGTTAAGTGCTAATTTACATGCTTTTTTTAAAAAAAGTAAAATCCCTAAATGGCTTAATGTAGCCGTAGGTTATAGCGCTGACGGGATGTTAACGGGCATTAAAGATGTTGACAATACTATGTTAACAAATATTAATAGGCAACGTCAGTTTTATTTAAGTTTTGATGTAAATTTGAATAAAATTAGGACAAATTCACGTTTTTTGAAATCCGTTTTTAATATTTTTAATGTTTTAAAGGTGCCTTTTCCAGCTATAGAATTCAATAAAAATGGCTGTGTATTTCATCTATTATACTACTAAAAATTGCACATAAACGATTAATTTTGATATAATTAAAAAAAAGCCTAATTTTGCACGCTCAAATTTTCAAGTGTATTTAAATGAAATTTTGCACTGAAGAAATTTAAAAATTATGAGAAAAAGTATTGCAAGTTACTTAACCCTGACGCTTACAATATGTATTCTATTGTATAGTTCGTTTTCATCTGATGAAACGATAAATTTAGGTAAGTATTCAACTAAAGGTTTGGTTTTAAACTACACTGTAAGTTTAGATACTAATATTAATGACGATGTTTTAGCTTCTAGCGATGTTAATAAGTCATTTTCTCCTTACCTAGGAAAATCATTTGTAGGATTTAAAGAAGCTTTAGCTTTTAAAGAATCGGGAGGAGATTATTTTTCTGTAAACACTTTCGGGTATTTAGGTAAATATCAATTTGGTGCATCAACATTAAAAATGATTGGTATTAATAACCCTGCTAATTTTTTGAAAAACCCAGTACTTCAAGAGAAAGCTTTTATTGCAAATTCGGCACGTAACAAATGGATTTTACGACGAGATATTAAAAACTTTGTTGGTAAACGTATTAACGGTACTGTTGTAACAGAATCAGGTATTTTAGCTGCGGCACATTTAGCAGGACCGGGTAGTGTTAAAAAATATTTAAGAAGCTACGGTTTAGATAATTTCACAGATGGTTACGGAACTACAATACAGTATTATATGAAACGTTTTTCGGGATATGATACATCTTTTGTGAAACCAAATAGAGAAGCCAAAGCTATATAGTCAAATTTAGCTTTTATGAATAATAAATATGGTAGGTCTTTTATGAAAGTCTACCATATTTTTTTTCCATTCATTTGCAGTTTGAGTTTTTATAAACTCTGTAGCTAAAGTAATATCGCAAGCAACACAAACATCAGTATTGTTTTCTAAGATATTGCTTAAATCTTCAATCATTTTATTATTTCGGTATGGTGTTTCAATAAAAATTTGTGATTGATTATTTTCAAATGATAAGCGTTCTAAACGTTTTATTTCTTTTTTTCTTTCTCCTTTATCAATTGGCAAATACCCACTAAAAGCAAAGTTTTGTCCATTCATACCAGAACTCATTAATGCCATTAAAATAGAAGAAGGGCCTACGAGAGGTATTACTTTTATATTTTTTTGATGCGCTAATTTTACAACATCTGCACCAGGATCTGCAATACCAGGGCAACCAGCTTCTGATAATAACCCAACGTTTATACCTTTTAAACAGGGCTCTAAAAACTCAGGTAATTCACTTGCGTCAGTAAATTTATTTAAATGAAACATCTCCAAAGCAGCTTGCGATTTTCCTGAGCTAATCTTTTTTATAAAACGCCGTGCTGTTTTTTCATTTTCAACAATGTAAGTATTTATTTGTTCAATTACTTTCTTTACAGACATTGGTAAAACTTCAAGAGGTGCATTGTTTCCTAATGTTGTTGGTATAAGATATAATTTTCCAAAAGCAGGACTCATATAGGTTTTCTAAAGTATTTAAATATGTAAAATACTAAAATATAATATTTAATTTATTTTAATGTAATTTTTCTGAAATGATGTTGCAAGCTTCGTCAAGCATTTTGTAAACATCTTCAAAACCTTCATCACCACCGTAATATGGGTCTGGTACATTGTAGTTTTGATTTGGGTAAACTTCATTTAAAATAAGTTTTACTTTAGTAATATCTTCGTCATTTCTAGCTAAAGCAATCACGTTCTTAAAATTAGATTCGTCCATAGCATAGATCATGTCAAATGCATCAAAATCTGATATATTAAATTGACGTCCTTTTAAATGAGAAATATTTATACCATATTTTTTTGCTACACTAACTGATCGTTTATCGGGAGAGTTTCCAATATGGTAGTTTGCTGTTCCTGCAGAATCTACTATAACATCATCACTTGTTAATTTAGAACGCATAATACCTTCGGCTAATGGTGAACGACATATATTACCCAAACAGACCATGAGAATTTTAGTCATAATAGTTTTTTGTGAGCCCTAAAATAATAATTAGGAGTTTGTTTTAAATTTAAACCGAAAGTTTTTTAGTGATATCTTCAACATATTTTCTGAATTGTTTATCAGTTGAAGATAAATTGTCTACTGTTTTACAAGCATGTAATACTGTAGCATGATCGCGTTTACCTATTTGTGAGCCAATACTAGCTAAGGATGCTTTAGTAAACTTTTTAGCAAAAAACATGGCTAGTTGTCTTGCTTGTACAATATGGCGTTTTCTAGTTTTTGATTGTAGTGTGTCAACATCCATTTGGAAATAATCAGACACAATTTTTTGAATATAATCAATCGATACTTCGCGTTTTGTGTTTTTAACAAATTTCTCAACTATTTGTTTAGCAAGCTCAATGGTAATTTCTTTTTTATTGAATGAAGATTGTGCAATTAACGATATAATAGCACCTTCTAATTCTCTAACATTTGTTTTGATGTTTTTAGCAACATACTCTACAATATCTTCTGGCATTTCAACACCATCTCTATAAAGTTTGTTTTTTAATATTGAAACTCTAGTTTCAAAATCTGGATTTTGTAACTCTGCAGAAAGCCCCCATTTAAAACGAGATAACAAGCGTTGCTCAATATCTTGCATGTCAACTGGAGCTTTGTCACTTGTTAAAATAACCTGCTTTCCGTTTTGATGTAAATGATTAAATATATGGAAGAAAACATCTTGAGTTCCAGATTTTCCTGAAAGGAATTGTACATCATCAATGATTAAAACATCAATTATTTGATAAAAATGAATAAAATCATTCCTATTATTCTTTTTTACAGAGTCTATATATTGTTGTGTAAATTTTTCAGCAGAAATATATAAAACTGTTTTTTCTGGATATTTGTCCTTAATGTCAACACCTATAGCATGAGCTAAATGGGTTTTACCTAAGCCAACACCTCCAAAAATTAGTAATGGATTAAATGATGTTCCACCGGGTTTAGCAGCAACAGCTAATCCAGCACTTCTAGCTAAGCGATTAGAATCACCTTCCAAAAAGTTTTCAAAGCTATAATTTGGGTTAAGTTGAGATTCAATCTTTACATTTCTAATTCCAGGAATAACAAACGGATTTCGCAACTCTGGACTTTTATTGTTTAAGGGAATATCAACATCTTGAGCTTTTACGGAACCTCTGTTAGAGCTTGGTATTTTTTCTGTAAATGGTTGCTTGTTGCCATAAGTGTTTTCCATTTTAATAATGTAAACAAGCTTGGCTTTTTCTCCTAATTCTTTAGTAAGTGATACTTTAAGGATTTTTACATAGTGCTCTTCAAGCCATTCGTAAAAGAATTTACTAGGTACTTGAATGCTTAAAGCATTATCAGTAAGTTTAACTGCTTTTATTGGCTCGAACCAAGTTTTGTATGCTTGCGGTTGGATGTTATCCTTTATAAATTCGAGACAATTATTCCATACCGATTGCGCAGTTATACTCATTGTTAATTTTTGTAGTTTTGTTAGTTAGTCTTTAAAATGAAAATTGATATTTTCATTTCCCCTCTTGGTTTGGCAAATATGTGAACAAAATTCTTAAAAAAAAAATGATTTACTATTGAATTTTTAGAAATTTTTCCTCATGTTTAAGCTCTAGCCGAAACTACAAAAAAATATTTAATAATCCCTATGAAATTCGACGAAATACAAATAAGAGTGAGATATGGTGAAACTGACCAAATGGGAGTAGTATATCACGGCAATTATGCATTATATCTTGAAATGGGGCGTATTGAGTGGTTACGTAAACAAGGAATTTCGTATAAGACCATGGAAGAAAACGGAATTATGTTACCGGTAGTTTCTTTGAATATAAACTATAAAAAATCAGCATGTTATGATGATGTAATTAATGTAAAAACTCAACTAAAAAAAGCACCAACAGCTAAGATTGAATTTGAGTATGAAATTACTAATGAGGAAGGAGATGTTTTAACAACTGCTGAAACTACTTTAGTTTTTATTGATATGAAAACGAATAGACCAGTTAGAGCTCCAGAGTATATTTTAGAGACAATTAAACTATAATTTATATTGGTTTGATGTCGATTTCGAATAAATGATTAAAAATTTCAAAAATTTGATTGGCTTCTTTTTTTCTTACCGAAATTGTGATTTGACAATCCATCTCTAATTTTTGATTAATAATATTTAAGCTTTTCTCTTTAATAATACGCATTACCGTATTCATATTTTTATAATCAAACGTAATTAAGTAATCTACATTAATTGTTTTTTTTAAAATATTGGAAGCGTCCAAAGTTAATTGTGCAGTTGTTTTGTAAGCATTAATTAAACCGCCAACGCCTAATTTAACACCGCCAAAATAACGTACTACTACAATTAATATATTAGTAACATTATAAGATTGTATTTGACCATATATTGGCATACCAGCTGAATTGTTTGGTTCGCCATCATCATTAGCACGATAGATTGTTTTTTCTTTTCCTATCTGGTATGCGTAGCACCAGTGTCTTGCTGCGTGATGTTCTTTCTTTAGTTTTTTTATGTAAAATTTAACATCATCTTCTGTAGTTACAGGAAAGGCGTAACCAAAAAACTTACTGTTTTTATCTTTAAATAAAATAGATTCAGTTGATTTACTAATAGTTTTATAAGTATCTCTTTCAGTCAAACAAATGATTTTTAATATTAAAAAGATGTGCTACATCTTCTGTTTTCGGATTGATGTGCCAAGTTTTAATTGCTAAAGATTCAGCGGTACTTATATTGTCTTTATTATCATCAATAAACAAACATTCATTTCCCTTTAATCTGTTTTCGTTTAAAACATATTCGAAAATATTTTTGTTTGGTTTTACTAAATGAATTTCGTGAGATAAATAAAAGGCATCAAAGCAATTTTTAAAATCATTGTAAAACAAAACATGCTGTTTTATCCAATTTATATGAAGCTCGTTTGTGTTGCTTAATAAAATGAGTTTGTATTTTGAAGATGCTTTAAGCTCTTTTAAAAAAGCTAATCTATGTTCAGGAAAATCTTTAAGCATATAGTTCCAAACTTTAATGAGCTCTTCTTTTGATAATTTTGGGAAATTTTCAGTATAAAATTCAAGAAATTCATCAGTAGAGACTAATCCTTGTTCGTATAAACTATTAAAGGCTATCATTTCATCTGAAATAGATTCAATTTTAAACGTTTTAAGAGCGTACTGTAAAGCTTCTTCTAGGTCTAAATCAATAAAAACATTACCAAAATCGAAAATTATGGTTTTAATCATTTTTGTAAAATTTGAGAGTGTCAGTTTTTATCTTTTCTTCAGATAAAGCGACTCTATTAAACTTAGGAGCTTTAATACCGGTATTAAATGAATTGTTTCCTGTAAATACACGAGCTTCATCCCAAAGGTTTTCATCTATAAAAGTTTGAAGTGTTTTTGTGCCTCCCTCAATAATTATAGAGTTTATGCTTTTTTGAAACAAAACGCCACAAATTTGTTTTGCTATATGGGTTGAAAAATCAATGATGTTTTTATTAATAATAATTGTTTCAGCTTCATTATTAAATACAGTATAACCTTTCGATAGTTTATTGTCTTTATCAATAACAACTCTTATTGGGTTTTGTCCAATCCAACTCCGTGAAGTTAAGCTTGGGTTATCATTTAAAACAGTATTAGTTCCAACTAAAATAGCTTGTTCTTCGGTACGCCATTTATGGACTAGTTGTCGAGAGCATTCATTAGTAATCCAAACTGGTTTTTGTTCATCTTTAGTTTCTGGAGCAATAAATCCATCTAGAGTTTCTGCCCATTTTAAAATAATATAAGGACGTTTTTTATTATGAAATGTAAAAAAGCGTTTGTGGTGACTTTTACATTTATTTTCTAAAACCCCAACAATAACATTACAACCAGCATTTTTAAGTTTTTCGATGCCTTTTCCTGCTACTTTAACATTGTCATCAATACAACCAACTACCACATTTGGTATTTGGTGTTTGATGATTAAATCGCTGCAAGGAGGTGTTTTTCCAAAATGAGAGCAAGGTTCTAAAGTCACATAAAGAGTTGCTTCTTTTAACAATGATTTATCCGAAACAGAATTTATGGCATTTACTTCGGCATGGTTTTCACCGTATTTACTAGTGTAACCTTCGCCAATTATACTGTTGTTGTGAATAATTACTGAACCAACCATAGGGTTTGGTCTTGTTGTTCCTAATCCGTTTTCAGCAATTTCTAAGCAGCGTTTTATATATGTCTCGTGGTTGTTCAATGCTATAATTTAATCTTTACATTTTCAGTTTTATCTACATTATAGGTGTACGAAAACCCTAATACCTTATATATTATGTCGCCTTTATATTGTACTTTAAGTTTTTTGCTAAACAAACTACCTATTAACCCGCCAAGGTTTTTGTTACTAAAAATACTGTCAGTTGGAATATTGGCTTTTAAAGGAATGGAGAATTCTTTTTTTGCTGGCACTTTAAAACTTTCGGTTGAAACAGAAGCCATTTCAGTGTCATTAACAAATACTTTAATTTCTTCAGTTTTTAATTCACCACCAATATCATTTGGGTTTAAAAACAAAGCATCAGCAGTAAATGTTACATACCTAGAAGTAGATTCAATAACCTTAATGTTTTCAACATTTAAAAACACAGGTTTTTCTTTAACCGAACACCCTAAAAAAGTAAACAATATTGTTGATAAAATAATAAAACTCTTCACTTTGCTTTTTTTATATTTAAGTATCTTCACTTGCATAAAATTATTATTTTAAAGTGAGTAAAGATACTATAGTTATTCGAGAAATTAAGCCTGAAGATAATGCTCAAATCGAAGCTATTATCAGAGCATGTTTCCATGAGTTTAAAATTCCGTTAGAAGGTACAGCATATACAGATAATGAAACGCCAAAGATGTATGAGTCTTACCAAAATCTAAACGAAGTCTATTATGTTATTGATAATAATGGTAGCATACTAGGTGGTGGTGGCATTAAACCTTTAAAGGATTTTGAGAGTGATGTTTGTGAAATACAAAAAATGTATTTTTCGCCAGAAGTACGAGGGAAAGGTTACGGTAAGCTTATGTTTGAAAAATGCATGGAAGCTGCAAAAAAAATGGGTTATAAACAGTGCTATTTAGAATCGGCATCGCAACTTAAAGCTGCCATTCATATTTACGAAAGTTATGGCTTTAAACATTTAAAAGGTGCTTTAGGAAATACAGGACACTATTCTTGCGGTGTTTGGATGATAAAAGATTTATGATATGAGCATTACTTTAATTGCAATACTATTAGATACGTTTTTATGTGAATTACATCTGTCAAATAAAAAACAATTTGAATAGATGAAATTAAAGGATATTCAAAACACATTTCATAAAGCGTTAGATTCCTTTTATGAAAAAGAAGAAATAGATAGCTTTTTTTTTATGCTGATTGATTCGTTTTATAATGTATCGAGATTAAAATTAGCTATGGAACCAGATTTTAAAATTGAAAACCAAAACATTATCATTGATGCTTTAAATCGTTTAAAACAAGAAGAGCCTATTCAGTATATTTTAGGTGAAACTGAATTTTATGGATTACAGTTTAAAGTGAATAATCATGTTTTAATACCACGACCAGAAACAGAAGAATTAGTAGAGTGGGTGATTTCGGAGTTAAGAGATCAAAAATCAGAATTCAGAATTTTAGATATTGGCACTGGTAGTGGTTGTATCGCTATTGCTTTAGCCAAAAATATACCAAATGCTAAAGTTTATGCTTTAGATATAAGTAAAGAAGCACTAAAAATAGCTAAACAAAATGCAGAATTAAATGCTGTTGAAGTTAAATTTGTTAAAGCTGATATATTGAATGTGAGTTGTGATGAATATGTTTCTGCATTGCAAAAATTTGATATTATTGTATCTAACCCTCCATACGTTAGAGAGCAAGAAAAGCAGCTAATGAAAGATAATGTATTAAGCAATGAACCTCATTTGGCGTTATTTGTAAAAGACGAGAATCCATTATTATTCTATAATACTATTTCGGATTTTGCAAGAACTACATTGAATGATAAAGGTATGCTGTTTTTTGAAATCAATGAATATCTTGGAAACAGCATGATTCAGCTACTAAAAGAGAAACGCTTTAAAAACATAGAATTAAAACTAGATATCTTTAAAAAAGATAGAATGATAAAAGGAGAAATTGCTAATGAGTAACATTCAACAACATATAGAAAACCTACGTAACGAACTTAGAGAACACAATTACAATTATTACGTTCTTGATAATCCCACAATTTCAGATTATGATTTCGATATAAAATTGAAAGAGTTGCAAGAACTCGAAGCTAAGCATCCTGAATTTTTTGATACTAATTCACCTACTCAACGTGTTGGAGGTGCTATTACTAAAAATTTTGAAACTATTGTGCACGAACATCGTATGTACTCATTAGATAATTCGTACTCAAAAGAAGATTTGCAAGATTGGGAGGCACGTATCAAAAAGTTAGTAGATGGTGATATTAAATATACCTGTGAGTTAAAATATGATGGAGCCTCTATAAGTTTGACGTATGAAAATGGATTATTGGTAAGAGCTGTAACACGAGGGGATGGTTTTCAAGGAGATAATGTTACTGCTAATATAAAAACCATAAAATCAGTGCCCTTGCAGTTAAAAGGCGATTATCTACCAAAATTTGATATTCGAGGAGAAATAGTTTTGCCATTTGACGGGTTTAATAAAATGAATGAAGAGCGCATTGAGCTAGGCGAAGAACCTTATAGAAATCCTAGAAATACAGCATCTGGTAGTTTGAAATTACAAGACAGTGCTGAAGTTGCAAAACGGCCTTTAGAATGTCTATTGTACAATCTTACGGGTTCTAATTTAGGAATTCGCACACAATATGAGAGTTTAGAAAAAGCAAGACAGTGGGGTTTTAAAGTGCCAGATGCTGCAAAATTGGTTAGTTCTATTGATGAGGTTTTAGAATTTGTAGAATACTGGAATGTGCACCGACACAATTTGCCATATGAAACCGATGGTGTTGTTATTAAAGTAAATAATTTGCAACAACAAGAAGAATTGGGGTATACTGCAAAAGCACCTCGTTGGGCAATGGCATATAAGTTTAAAGCTGAACAGGTTTCAACTAAATTAAACAATATAACATATCAAGTTGGTAGAACAGGAGCCATAACCCCTGTTGCTAATTTAGAACCTGTTGAGTTGGCAGGAACAACTGTAAAACGTGCATCATTACATAATGCAGATCAAATAGAAAAATTAGATATTAGAGTAGGTGATGAGGTGTTTGTAGAAAAAGGAGGAGAGATTATCCCTAAAATTATTGCTGTAGATTTTACTAAACGAGACTCGTTTTCTAATCCAACACTATATATAACAAATTGCCCAGAATGTAATACCGAATTAGTAAGACAAGAAGGAGAAGCTCAGCATTATTGCCCAAATTATAATGGATGTAACCCTCAGATAATAGGACGCATTCAACATTTTATATCTAGAAAAGCAATGGATATAGATGGTTTAGGAGGAGAAACTGTCGCGCTTTTAGTTAATGAAGGCCTAATTAATAATTACTCTGATTTATATGAATTAACAAAAGAGCAGGTGATGCCTTTAGAGCGTATGGCAGAAAAAAGTGCAGAAAACTTAGTTTTGGGCATTGAAGCTTCTAAGCAAATTCCATTTGAACGTGTTCTGTTTGCTTTAGGTATTAGGTTTGTTGGAGAAACTGTGGCCAAAAAATTAGCTAAGCATTATAAAAGCATTGATGCGATAGCCATGGCATCAGGTGAAGATTTAGTAAATGTTGACGAAATAGGTGTTAAAATTGCAGAAAGTGTGTTGTCTTTTTTCAAAGAAGAAAAAAACATATTAATATTAGATAGATTGAAACAATTTGGAGTTCAGTTAGAAATGTCTGCAGATCAACTTATTGGTCAGACAAATATTTTACAAGGACAATCAATTGTAGTAACTGGTGTCTTCGAATCAATATCAAGAAATGATTTAAAAAAGCTTATAGAAGATAACGGTGGTAAGGTAAGCAGTTCTATTTCTTCAAAAACAAGTTTTATAGTTGCAGGAACAAATATGGGACCTAGTAAAAAGCAAAAAGCAGAAAAGCTAGATATTGTTATAATAAATGAGTATCAATTCTTACAAAAAATACAATAAAATTAATTTTTATCGATAAAATGTATTTTTTTATCGCTTAATTGTAAAATATTTTTATATTTGTACCCTAACTGTAAATTGCTGTTATGTACAAGTCGAAAGTCTTGATTGGTTTAATTGTATTAGCTTATGTCCTTTTTATTGTTTTTCAATTTAATGGAAATGAGTTGATGGCATCTAGCTTTAGCTCGACTATATTCCCATTAATTGCATTACTTTATTATATTACAATTAAACCCAAAACACTGTTTTTTGGGTTGTTTTTGGTATGTTATTCGTTGTCAGAATTAGCGTTTTTTACCATTGACTTTGTTCCTTATCTTTATTATTATTTTATAGGAAATACTTTAAGTATGTTGTCATACGCTTTTCTTTTAATTGAGATATGTAGATCTGTTTGTGGAATTCATGTTATAAAAAATTTCAAGATTCATATAATAGTGCTAATGGGGTTAAATACTTATATAGCATATATTTTACAAGAAGCGGTAAGCCCATTTTTAGAAATGACAAATGAATATTTATTGGAGATTACATATAACATTATTATGCTTTTGTTATTATCAGTATCTCTTCTAAATTACTTCTATAAAGATAATAAGAAGTCTTTGTTCTTATTTTTTGGAGCTTTATGTATTGTTTTTAGTGAAGTTATTAATGTGGCTTATTTGTATGTAGCACACCAAAATATACTTAACTTTATTTCTGTTTCTTTATTTGTATTAGCATTCTATTTCTTGTACCAACAATCTAAATTGGTTGAAGAACCAGTTGAAGAAATGATAATAGAAGAATAATTATATTTTTATTTATTTATAAAAGGAATATCTTTTCTGTATATATAAAGAATTATTGCAGAGAGTACAAAAGTTGCTACAGCTGTAAAGAATAAAATGCCTCCATCATTATTTATATCAATACCAAGTTTAGTTAAATGCATAAAAATAGCACCAGAAATAACACCAATTGTTATAGATGCTCCAAGCCATACAGTTTTAGGAATCAATAATAATATACCGGCTATAAGTTCTAAAACGCCTATGCCAATTCTTCCAAAAGGTTCTAATCCAACGGTTTCAAAAATATATACACTATCTGGGTGCGCAGTGAATTTGAATCGGAGTGTTTGAATTAAAATAATTGCAACAATTATTCGTAATGCTAATGGAATGTGCTTTTTCATATTCTTATAAATAAAATTAATTAAATAGTATATAGACAACTAATATAACTGTTTTTTGTAACTACATCTTTATCGCTAAAAAGCTAAATACTAACAAAATAATCGATGAAAAGCGTGATTTTGACGCTGTAATTAATTTTTTTTATATATTTGTTTTCAACCTACTTATAAAAATACCATGAAAGATTTACTTCTACTTAGCTTTAATAAGGTTTTTTTTGGCGCATTATTACTTCTTATTACGGTTACTATTTTAGGAACTTATAGCGAAGATGTTTTAGCTTTACAAACTACTAAGGCGTTATTCATTCCTGTTTTTTTAATCTTTTTTTTCGTAAAAAATAAATCGTTAAGCCTTCCTGTTATTTCTTTTTTTATATTTTCTTTTTTAGGAGATGCTTCGTTGGCTTTTTTTGAAAATGATATTTTTATTAAGGCTTCTAGTACTTTTTATTTTTTAAGTTATATATGTTTAATAGGTATTGCAATTTCTAAATTTAAGTTTTTTGAGGTTGATAAAGTGGTTGGTACATACTTAATAGTAGTTTTTTTAATAAATGCTTATTTTTTATATACGTTATATGGTATATTAAAGGCAATTGTGCCAGATAGTTTGGAGGTGTTCTTGTTTGGAGTTAAAAACATTTCGTTAATACTCTTAATATTTTTAGCTTTTGGAAAATATTTAGCTAATGATACAAAGCCCTCAATACTTTTTTTATTGGTTGCTCTATGCTTAGTATTTTCAACTATTCTAAACTATGTTAGTTTGTATTATGTTTACAGTTGGAGTTTTGTTATGCTAGAAAGGGTTATTTATGCAATTGGTATTTATCTTTTATTAAATTATGTTATGGAAGAAAATAAAAGCGCCAGAATTCTTGATAAACCCCAGAATAGTTATAATTCTGATAATATTTTTGCTTAAACTATTATTGATGTTCCATCGGCAGTTTTATTTTTATTTGAGTCTAAATAAAAATCAATTTTACCAAGGTTAATGCCATAGCAACCAACTTGATTAACTAGTACATTTTTGTTTTCAACATTTTTAACAATAGTTGGTTTCTTTAAAAAAGTATGAGTATGTCCACCAATAATTAAGTCAATATTTTTTGTTGCAGCTGCAAGTTTTAAATCACTAATTTTTGTTTCACTATTTCTGTAATTATACCCTAAATGGGATAAGCAGATTATTAGATCACATTGTTCTTCTTCTTTAAGAATTCTTGTCATATCTTGAGATATTTCAATAGGATCTAAATATTTAGTCTCTTTAAACATGGAAGGATCAACTAATCCGTTTAACTCTATTCCTAATCCAAAAACACCAATTTTTATGCCCCCTTTTTTAAATACTTTATAAGGTTTTACATGCGTGTCCATAATAGTATTTGAAAAATCATAATTTGCAGATATGAAATCAAATTGAGCATGAGGTAGTTGAGTATAGAGACCTTCGATACCATTGTCAAAATCATGATTACCAATGGTGGCTGCATCATATTTGAGTTTGCTCATTAACTTAAATTCAAGTTCTCCTCCATAATAATTAAAGTAAGGCGTACCTTGAAAAATATCGCCAGCATCAAGCAATAATGTATTGGGGTTTTCTTTTCTAATAGACTCTATTAAACTAGCTCTACGAGCAACACCGCCTTTGTTTGCGTTTCTGCCATCTTCTGGACCAAAAGTATCGATATGACTATGCACATCGTTTGTGTGTAAAATAGTAATCTTTGATGTCTTTAAAGAAGAAGTGAAAGACTGTAATCCTAAACCTCCTAGTGTTACTAAAGCGGTACCAGCGGTTGCTTGTTGTATAAAATTTCTACGTTTCATCGAGCAAATTATTTTATTTGAATAAACCTATCATCAATAACGGGGTTTATAGTATCTAGTTTTATGAATTTATCAATTAAGGCATTTCTTATCTTATAATTTAAAACATATAGACTATCATTATTTTTAAAAAATGTCATATTGCTCCCCCCATTATATAAATAATCATTAGTAGCTACATGGTAGACTTTGTTTTTGTCAATATTTTTTTCGTTAATTTTTGCTTCAATTACATTAAAATCTTTGTCAAGAACTAGTTTAAATTTAGAAATTGGATGGGCTCTTTTTCTTGTTTTTAAATATTCAACAATACTATCAATTTGAGAACCTTTCAATGCTACAACAACTACACTATTTTCAAACGGCATTAATTGGAAAGCAGTCCTTTTTGTAACATTTCCTTTGGGTAAAATAGACCGAATACCTCCATAGTTTAGTAAAACCATATCAATATCTTTTCCTGTTCTGCTCTTAAAAACAGGATTGGCTTCGCTGTAAACAGCATCTGCCATAAAGTTACCAACAGCAGTGTTTAAATCGCCATCAGTTTTTGAATACAAGTCAACAGAATATGCTAAAACACTATCTAAATCCTTTTGGATATGATCTCTATAAGGCTTAATAAATGATTCGATTTCTGTATTTGACGATAAACTATCAGTAATTTGAATTTGTTCTCCTTGGATTTTTGTTAGATGCAATTTTTCTTGTTTGCACCCAAAAAAAATAAAAAAATTTAACAAAAAAATAAAATGTGTGAACCTCATATAATAACCAATTTTTTTGAATGCAGTTTTCCTACCTTTGCGAAAAGTATAAAGATAAATGATTTTAAAAGGTTTTAAAGAAAAATCTAATAAAAAACACCTAAATAAACTGTTGTCGCAACGCGAAGTTAATGTTGTAGATAATAAGGTAGAAAGTTTAGGAGTTATCTTAAATATTGATGAAGTTGATGATTTTGAGCTGTTTAGAGCTTTAGCAGATGATATTAATGTGCGCCCAAATAGACTTAAAATTATAGCGTTTTCAACTAATAAAAAAGACAACCTAAGCACTTGGGATGAATGTTTTAATCCTAAAGACTTTGGTTGGAATGGCAGCATTAAAAACATTGAGTTGCAATCGTTTTTAAATACAAGTTTTGATGCCTTGATTAGTTATTATACTAAAGATGAGTTAGAATTAAAATTGTTAACAGCAACATCAAAAGCGAAATTTAAAATTGGCATTTTGCAAACAGATGCACGCTTAAACGATTTAATAATAAAAACTAGTTTAAACGAATTTGACGTATTTAAAAAAGAGTTAAATAAATACTTAACTATATTAAATAAAATTAAAAATGAGTAGTAAGTTTATAGGTACTGGAGTGGCATTGGTGACGCCATTTAAATCAGATTTAAGTATAGATCATACAGCCTTAACAAATATTGTTAATTTCAATATTGAAAATGGTACTGATTATCTTGTTATTTGTGGTACAACTGGAGAAAGTGTTACCATTACGAAACAAGAAAAGCAGGAAGTAATTCAAACAATTTCCAAGGCTAATAATGGTAGAGTACCAATGGTTTTGGGGATAGGAGGTAACAATACTATGGCGGTTATTGAAGAAATAAAGGAAACCGATCTAAGTAATATCGATGCTATTTTATCGGTTTCACCATATTACAGTAAACCTACACAGGAAGGCATGTATCAGCATTTTAAAGCTATTGCAGAGTCATGCCCTATAGATATTATTTTATATAATGTTCCAGGGCGAACATCAAAAAACATGGAACCAGAAACCACGTTGAGGTTATCTAAAGATTTTAAAAACATAATAGCCGTTAAAGAAGCAGGTAATAATGTTGCTCAATACTTGCAATTATTAAAGAATAAAACAGAAGATTTTTTGGTGATTTCTGGAGATGATGATTTAGCGCTTAGTGTTGTTTTAGCAGGAGGATCGGGAGTTATATCGGTTATTGGGCAAGCCTTTCCTAAAGCTTTTTCAGAAATGATACGTTTAGGACTAAAGGGAAATGCAAAAGCTTCTTATGATATTCATTTTAAGCTCATGGATATTGTTAATTATATTTTTGAAGAAAATAATCCAGCAGGAATAAAGGCTGTTTTTGAGGCACTAAACCTTTGTCAAGATACAGTTAGGTTACCATTAGTTCCAGCATCAAATCCGTTGAAAGAAAAAATAGCAGAATTCGTAAAAGACTTTAAGTAATGTTAAATATAACTTAAACCTTACTGTTACTGCAATTCAACATTTATTTTAGCAGAGAAATTATATTTTTAAAATCCATAATAATAACTTAATTTTGCATTCTGTTTTAAAATCTATGAAGAAGTTTTTTTACATTACAATTACACTAACTATTTTAAGCTCTTGTAGCGAGTATCAAAAAGTTTTAAAAAACGAAGAGATAGCTCCTAAATTTAAAATGGGAGAGGCTTTGTACAATGAGGGTAAATATTCAAAAGCGAACAAGCTTTTTGCTCAAATTGTACCAAATTATAGAGGGAAACCTCAAGCTGAGAAACTAATGTTCTTATATTCCAATTCATTTTATAAAATGAAGGACTATTATGTAGCTGGTTATCAATTTGAACGTTTTGCTTCAAGTTATCCTAAAAGTGAAAAATTAGAAGAGGCCTCGTTTTTAAGTGCCAAAAGCTATTATATGCTTTCGCCTATTTACTCTAAAGATCAAAAAGAAACTGTCGAAGCTATTGAGAAACTTCAAGCTTTTATTAATTTATATCCAGAATCTGAATATAGTAAAGAGGCTAATGAGTTAGTTAAAGAGTTGGATTTTAAATTAGAAAAAAAAGCATTTGAAATTGCTAAGCAATACAATAAAATTGCATACACTTCTATTGAACTTGAGGCTGCTATAAAATCGTTTGATAATTTTATTTTCGATTTTCCAGGATCTACATTACGTGAAGATGCTTTGTTCTATAGATTTGATTCTGCTTATAAGCTAGGGATAAACAGTGTAGAATATAAAAAAGAAGCTAGACTAAAAACAGCAAAAGAATACTACGAAGCTTTCAAAAAGAAATATACAAACTCAAAGCATATTGAAGCTATTGATAATATGGCTATAGAGATTGATGAAACATTAAAAAATTACAGCACTAAAAGTTAATAAATTATGTCAATGGATTTAAAAAAAACCAACGCTCCGGTTAATACAGTAACTTACGATAGAAATCAAATAGATGAGCCAACAGAAAATATCTATGAATCAATTTCTATTATAGCAAGACGCGCTGAACAAATTAATTCAGAAATTAAAAAAGAACTTATTGATAAGTTAGAAGAATTTGCAACTTACAATGATAGTCTTGAAGAAATTTTTGAAAACAAAGAGCAAATTGAAGTTTCTAAATTTTATGAAAAGTTACCAAAGCCACATGCATTAGCAGTTCAGGAATGGTTAACAGATAAAATTTATCACAGAAATACAGAAGAAGATTCTCAGGAATAAAATTATTATGAGTATTCTAAGCGGCAAGAATATACTATTAGGAATTAGTGGTGGTATTGCCGCTTATAAAACGGCTTCATTAGTAAGGTTGTTTGTAAAATCGGGCGCAAACGTAAAAGTTGTAATGACGCCATCTGCAAAAGATTTTATTACACCACTAACATTATCCACACTTTCAAAAAATCCAGTGCATTCATCTTTTACAAACGAAGATGATGATAACGCTGTATGGAATAATCACGTAGATTTAGGTCTTTGGGCTGATGTTTTTATTGTTGCACCAGCAACGGCAAACTCATTATCAAAAATGGCAAATGGTGTTTGTGATAATTTGCTTTTGGCTACTTATTTATCAGCAAAATGTCCTGTGTATTTTGCACCGGCAATGGATTTGGATATGTACAAACATCCATCAACACTTAAGTCTTTTGAAAAACTTAATGCTTTTGGAAATATAATGATTCCTGCTACAAGTGGAGAGTTAGCTAGTGGTTTAGTTGGTGAAGGAAGAATGGCAGAGCCCGAAGATATTGTTACTTTTGTTGAAAACGACATTTTAGATAAGCTTCCGCTTCGCGGGAAGAAAATACTAATTACAGCAGGACCAACTTATGAAGCTATCGACCCTGTTCGCTTTATTGGAAACCATTCGAGTGGTAAAATGGGGTTCGAAATAGCTAAGACATCCGCTAATCTTGGCGCTCAGGTTATTTTAATTACGGGGCCAACACATCAAAAAATAAAACATTCATTAATTAAAGTTGTGCCAGTAGTTAGCGCACAAGATATGTACAATACTACTCATGAATACTTTGAAGATGTTGATGTAGCTATACTTTCTGCGGCTGTTGCAGATTTTAAGCCCAAAGAAATTGCTTCTCAAAAAATAAAAAAAGCAAGTTCTACGTTAAGCATAGAGTTGACTAAAACTAAAGATATTTTACAATCTTTGGGACAAATTAAAAAACAGCAATATTTAGTAGGTTTTGCCTTAGAGACAAACAACGAACTTGAAAACGCAAAAGGAAAACTAAAAAGAAAGAATTTAAATTTAATTGTTTTAAATTCGTTAAACGATAAAGGGGCTGGTTTTAAAACCGAAACCAATAAAGTTACTTTTATTGATAATAATGAAACAATAACCGAATTTCAATTAAAGTCTAAAGCAGATGTTGCTAAAGATTTATTAAACGAAATTATAAAACAAATTGATGCGTAATATCATATTAATTTTATTGGTATGCTTTAGTTTTAAAGGATTTTCGCAAGAACTTAACTGCAGTGTTGTTGTTAACGCCTTGCAAACAGGTAACGAAAATTTACAGATTTTTAAAACCTTAGAAAAGCAACTAAACGAGTTTGTTAATAATACTAAATGGACTAATAAAACTTTTACTAATCAAGAGCGCATTAATTGTAGTATGGTAATTAGTATTACCGATTTTAGCGGAGAGGCTTTTCAAGGGACTCTGCAAGTGCAATCTTCACGACCAGTTTTTGGATCTTCATATAGTACACCAATTTATAGCTTTAACGATAAAGATTTTACATTCAGATATTTAGAGTTTCAAAATTTAATTTTCAACCCTAATCAGTTTGAATCTAATTTAGTCTCGGTATTAGCATTTCATATTTATATGATATTGGCGCTTGATGCCGATTCTTTTTCAGAAAAAGGTGGTGATTCCTATTATCAACAAGCACAAATCATTACTAATTATTCTCAGCAAGAAAACTTTAAAGGCTGGAAAGTAGAGGACGGTTTACAAAGTAGGTTTGCATTAATTGATAATGTATTATCTCCAACTTTTAAAGAATACAGAGATGTGATGTATAGCTACCATATTCAAGGATTGGATATTATGAGTGAAAAAGCAAAAGAAGGGAAAGAGCAAATAGCTGATGTTTTAATGCGTTTTAAAGCCATGAATAGTCGTAGGCCAAACTCTTTTTTATTACGTACATTTTTTGATGCTAAGGCAGATGAAATAGAACAAGTTTTTTCAGGTGGACCAAATGTGAATATTTCTAGCCTTAAAGAAACACTTCAGAAAATTGCCCCTACACAATCTACTAAATGGAGGAATATTAAATTTTGAATGTCACAGCACAAGTAAAAGACATTTACTATCTTTATTTTTACAATTTATAATTATCTAAAGACCATTGATAACTTCACTTTCAATAAAAAATTACGCTTTAATTGATAATCTCCAAGTCGATTTTAATGGAGGCTTATCAATTATAACAGGAGAGACAGGTGCTGGGAAATCGATTTTATTAGGTGGATTGTCTTTAATACTCGGCAAGCGTGCAGATTTGAATAGCTTAAAAGATACTACTCAAAAATGTATTATTGAAGCTGTTTTTGATGTTTCACATTATAATTTAGAGCCACTTTTTGATGCTGAGGATTTTGATTATGAAACACAAACTATTATACGACGAGAAATTTTGCCTTCTGGAAAATCTAGAGCATTTGTAAACGATTCGCCTGTAAATTTAGCTAGTTTACAGCTTTTAGGAGAGCGGTTAGTTGATATTCATTCACAACATCAAACGTTGCAATTAACAAGCAACGATTTTCAGTTTCAGGTAATTGATGCTTTGGCTAATAATGATGAATTATTACAAAGCTATGCTACAGAATTAAAAGCATATAAAAAACTTCAAAAGGAACTACAAGAACTACATAACTTTCAAGCTGAAGCGATTAAAGAACATGATTATAATTCGTTTTTATTGAATGAATTAGTTGAAGCCAATTTAATTGAAGGTGAACAGCAAGCCCTTGAAGAAGAATACGAAACTTTAAATAATATTGAAGGGATAAAAGAAAAACTTTCTGAATCCTATCAATTATTAAATGATGAGCAAATTGGTGTTTTATCAACGCTTACTACTATTAAAAATAACCTTCAAAATATCGCTGGATTCTCTTCAAAATACGAAGACTTATTCAATAGAGTTAATACCAGCTTAATAGACTTAGACGATGTTTTTAATGAAATTGACATATTACAAGATAACCTTGAAGCAAATCCAAATAGGCTAGAAGAAGTGGACTCAAAGCTAAAAGTATTGCATAGTTTAATGCAAAAACATGTTGCTAGTGATGTTTCAGAATTAATCAAAATTAAAAATGACTTAGAAGAAAAAGTTGCAGTTACACAAAATTTAGATATTACTATTGATAAAAAACAATCTGAAATAAAATCTAAAACAAGTCAACTTAAAAATATTTCAAAGCAAATTAATAAGAAACGTTCTGAAGTTATTCCACAATTAAAGGAGCAATTAGAAACTGTTTTAGCAAGCTTAGGTATGCCTAATGCTCAATTTAAAATGGATGTTTTATATAAAACTGAACAATTTTTTGTAAACGGACAAGACGAATTGTCATTTTTATTTTCGGCTAACAAAGGAGGAAACTTTAACGAGCTTAAAAAAGCCGCTTCTGGAGGGGAATTATCAAGAATAATGTTAGCTATAAAATCAATATTATCTAATTACATACAATTACCAACCATTATGTTTGATGAGATTGATACTGGGGTTTCTGGAGAAATATCAAACAAAATGGGCGATATTATGGTGCAAATGAGTAAATCGATGCAAGTATTTTCTATTACACACTTACCGCAAATTGCTGCCAAAGGGCACTCGCATTTTAAAGTGTATAAAGAAGATGTAAATGATACTACACAAACCAATTTAGTTAAACTAAATCATGATGAGCGTATTATTGAGATAGCTCAAATGCTTGGCGGTACAGAAACATCCTCTTCAGCGATTGCCCATGCAAAAGAATTATTTAATTAAGAAAAGTTAAAAGATTAGTATTTTTGAACACAAATAAACCAATCAACATATGTCATATAATTTATTAAAAGGAAAAAAGGGAATTATTTTTGGAGCACTAGACGCTAACTCAATTGCTTGGAAAACTGCAGAACGAGTTCATGAAGAAGGTGGGCAGTTTGTGTTAACCAATGCTCCAGTAGCAATGCGCATGGGGCAAATTAATGAGTTAGCCAAAAAAACGGGTTCTCAAATTATTCCTGCCGATGCCACATCTGAGGAAGATTTACAAAATTTGGTTGCACAGTCTATGGAAATTCTTGGTGGCAAAATAGACTTTGTTTTGCACTCTATAGGGATGTCAATAAATGTTAGAAAAGGAAAACATTATACAGACCAAAATTATGCATGGACGCAAAAAGGAACCGATGTTTCGGCAATGTCTTTTCATAAAGTAATGCAAACTCTTTATAAAGCTGATGCTATGAATGAATGGGGGAGTATTGTAGCTCTAACTTATATGGCAGCGCAACGGGTGTTTCCAGATTATAATGATATGGCTGATAATAAAGCATACTTAGAAAGTGTAGCACGTAGTTTTGGTTACTTTTTTGGGCGCGATAAAAAAGTACGTGTTAATACCATTTCTCAATCTCCAACGCCAACTACAGCTGGTAGTGGGGTAAAAGGATTTGATGGATTTATAGCTTATGCAGATAAAATGTCACCGCTTGGAAATGCTACGGCATTAGATTGTGCAAACTATACCGTATCATTATTTAGCGATTTAACAAAGCGTGTTACTTTACAAAACCTTTATAATGATGGAGGTTTTAGTAATATGGGAGTTAGTGATGCCGTTATGAGTACTTTTACTGGAGAAGAATGATATTAAAATATTAAAATGAGCCATCGTTTTTACGATGGCTTTTTTATTTGGATTAGTTACATTTGTTGTATGCAATTACGGTTTTCTTTTATCATTCCTGTTTATAATCGTCCTGACGAAATTGAAGAGCTTCTCCAAAGTTTTGTTGAGTTGGATTCTACAACTGAATATGAAATAGTAATTGTTGAAGATGGCTCAACCATATCATCAAAAAAAGCTATTGAAGCTTATAAGGGTAAGCTTAATATATCATATTATTTCAAAGAGAATTCAGGTCCGGGAGATTCTCGTAATTTTGGAATGCTACATGCTAAAGGAAATTATTTTATCATTTTAGATTCCGATTGTATTTTACCAGCCAATTATTTAAACGAAGTTGAAAAAGGCTTAAATACAAATTATGTAGACTGTTTTGGAGGTCCAGATGCGGCACACAAGTCGTTTACAAACCTTCAAAAGGCTATTAATTTCTCAATGACATCAATTATTACTACTGGAGGCATTCGAGGTAATAAAAAGAGTATTGATACCTTTCAACCACGTAGTTTTAACATGGGTATTTCAAAAGAAGCGTTTATTGCCTCAAAAGGGTTTGGGCGTATTCACCCAGGTGAAGACCCAGATTTATCGATAAGATTATGGAATTTAGGTTTTAAGACTGGGTTAATCTCAGAAGCTTTTGTGTATCATAAACGTCGTATTTCTTGGAGTAAATTTTATAAGCAAGTCCACAAGTTTGGTTTAGTTCGTCCAATTTTAAACGTATGGCATCCTTCAACTAAAAAAATAACATATTGGTTCCCGACGTTATTTTGTATTGGGTTTTTACTATCTGTCTTGCTTTTTTTTGTTAAAGTAAAATGGGGACTAATAGCTTATATGTTGTATTTTGTAATAGCTTTTTTGGCAGCTTTAGTATCAACAAAAAATATTGTTGTGTCTTTTTTATCTATAGCAGCTATTAGCGTTCAGTTTTTTGGGTATGGATACGGGTTTTTAAAATCTACTTTTGCTATTGGTATATTTAAAAAGAAACCAGAGATACATTTTCCAGAATTATTCTTTAAATCAAAATGAGAAAGAAAATAAAATCAGATATATCCTCATCAATTAAAAATAGAAAAATAAATGTGTTTTTTTTGTTTTTGTTTTTGGCGTTTATCATTTTAATCTTTACAAAACTATCAAAAGAATACACTAATACAGTTGCCTTTAATATTAATAAAAGTAATGTACCACAGGAAAGTGTTATTCTTAATGATTCGAGTGCTATATTAAATATCACACTTAAAACACATGGTTTTAAATGGCTTACTTACTATTTTAATAAACCAAAGGTTACAATTGATTTTGCTAAAGATGTCATTAAAATTGATTCGACTTTTGTTTGGAGTAAATCTAAAGCGTATTTATTGGCTAGTACACAATTTGGTAAGCAAGTTGAATTGCTAAATATTTCTCCTGACACTTTAGTATTTAGGTATGATACAAATTTGGTTAAAAAAGTACCTGTGGTTTTTAATAGTAATATAAAGTTTAGTTTGGGGTTTGATATAGCAGAACAATATGAAATCACTCCAGATTCTATAGAAGTTATAGGGCCACATGTATTAGCATCACAGGTAAATAATATTGAAACCGAACTTGTTGAAATGGATAATGTTAAATCTGATATAAACAAAATAGTTAAATTGAATTTGCCAGAGAATAGTAATGATTTAAAGTTTTCCAATAAAACAATTAATTTAACAGCAAACGTTGAAAAATTTACTGAAGGCACATTAAAAGTACCTGTAAGTATAAAAAATGGACCAAATAACAAAACGTTAAAGTACTTTCCAAAAACGATAAATGTTGTTTATTACACCAGTTTAAAGAATTTTAAAGCAATTGGGGTCAAAGACTTTAAAGTAGAATGTGATTTTAATAAAACGACTAGCAATCAATCTTTTTTGTTGCCAGAATTGACAAAGTCTCCAGAAACGGTGAAGCACGCGAAAATTGGACAACAACAAATTGAATTTATTATAATAGAATGATTATTGTTGGATTAACAGGAGGAATTGGTAGTGGTAAAACTACAGTAGCTAAACAATTTTTGGCACTAGGGATACCTGTTTATATAGCTGATGAAGAAGCTAAAAAATTGATGCATAAATCTAAAGTTATTAAAAGAAAACTTATTCAGCTTTTTGGAAATAAAGCATATGTAAATGGAGAATTAAATAAATCATTTATTGCAAACATTATTTTTAATGATAGCAGTTATTTAAAAAAAATGAATGCTATTATACACCCTAGAGTTGCTAGACATTTTGAAAAGTGGACATTAAAACAAGTTGCGCCATACGTAATAAAAGAAGTTGCTATACTATTTGAAAACGGAGGAAACAAACAGTGCGACTATGTAATTACAGTTATCGCTCCTTTTGAGTTGAGAATTGAACGATTGCTAAAAAGAGACCATACCACAAGAAATAAGCTTAATGCTATTATAAAAAATCAATGGAGTGATGACGATAAAATAAAACTATCCGACTTTGTTATTGATAATACTACACTCGAAAGCACAAAAAAACAAGTTGTTAAAGTGCATGAAGAAATCTTAAAAAAATGCATTTAATCCATAAACTTTAACATTTTTGTTAATGTAAGGTTAAATGATATCTGAGCTAAATGTTAAAATGTTAATTTTGAATGATGAGCAAAAGAATATTCATCCTATTGGTACTTTTAATGAGTTTGTCCCTTATAGGTATCATATTCGTTCAAGCTTATTATATTAAGGATTCTGTTGATAATGAAGAAAAACGTTTTAAATCTAGTGTAACTAGGGCTTTATATGCAGTTTCTAATAAAATAGGAGATGATGAATTTGAAAAGCTTTTTCAGAGATATCAAAGATTAGATAAAGAAAAAAAGAGTGATTCAGCAGCAGTTTCTCAGCTATTTATCTATCAACAAAATAATAACACAAAAGAAACACTTATTTACAGAAGTGGAGTTTTAGAAGAGAACTATAAATTGTCTTCATCGCTCTTTGACATTGGTTTAGATAGTATTAATGTTCAAAATATACTTGGCGAATCTCAAATTCAAGTATTTAATGATATAGAGTTTTCAGAAAGAGATTTATCAAAAAGCCCAATACTAAGTATTGTTAATAGTGGTAGTATCGCTGAAGCTCAAAAAAACAGTCTTGAGAAAAGTTTTAAAGCTATGTTGTCAAGAAAACCTGTTCACAAAAGGATTTCATCAGCAGAAATAGAGAAACTACTTGAAAATAAATTAAAAGAAGGTGAGGTTGATATTGATTTTGAGTTTGCTATTTATAGTAACGGTTTAGCAACTAAAGTGCATAGTGATGGATTTGAAAGAGACGAAGCATCAACGTTTAAAGTTCCAATTTTTCCTAATGAAAATAATCAAAGTAGCTATAAATTATTAGTAAACTTTCCTGATGACAAAAAGTTTATTTTGTCGTCTATTATGGGTATGATTTTGTTATCTATAATTTTTACATCAGTTATTATTTTAGCATATTCAAGTGCTTTATATCAATTAGTTAAGCAGCGCAAAATATCTCAAATTAAAACTGACTTTATTAATAACATGACACATGAGTTTAAAACACCTATTGCTACAATAAATTTAGCTTTAGATGCCATAAAAAATCCAAAGATTATTGAAGATAAAGATAAGGTTATACGTTATCTTAATATGATAAAAGAAGAAAACAAACGAATGCATGCTCAGGTTGAAAATGTTTTAAGAATATCTAAACTAGAAAAAAATGAACTAAATATTAGTAAGGATAGAGTTGAGTTGCACGACTTAATCGAAGATGCATTAACACATGTGCAGCTTTTGATTGAAGATAGAAATGGAACGATTGAAACATACCTAAATGCTGAGAAATCGTCAGTTTTAGCAAGTGAAATGCACTTTACTAATGTTATCGTTAATATTCTGGATAATGCTATTAAATATTCTCCAGATATTTTAAAAATTGAAGTTATTACAGAAAATATTGGAACCAATATTTTATTAAAAATAAAAGATCATGGTAGCGGAATGAGTAAAGCTGCCTTAAAGCGTGTGTTCGAAAAATTTTATAGAGAACATACAGGAAACATACATAATGTTAAAGGTCACGGGTTGGGCTTAGCTTATGTAAAACGTATAGTAGATGACCATCAAGGTTATGTAACGGTTGAAAGTGAAAAAGGAAAAGGGAGCACATTTATAATAAAGCTTCCTATAATAACATAAACATGGAAGAGCAAAAAAAGAGAATTTTATTAGTAGAAGACGATCCAAATTTTGGAACTGTTCTTAAAGATTATTTAATAATGAACGATTACGATGTTGTTCATGCTAAAAATGGTATGGAAGGTTTCGAAAAGTTTAAAAAGGACGATTTCGATTTATGCATTCTTGATGTTATGATGCCTTATAAAGACGGTTTTACTTTAGCTAAAGAAATAAGGGAAAAAAACACTGATGTACCAATAGTATTTTTGACAGCTAAAGCAATGAAAGAAGATGTTTTAAAAGGTTATAAAGTAGGAGCAGATGATTATTTAAATAAACCTTTTGATAGCGAAGTGCTTTTAATGAAAATAAAAGCTATAATGCAACGTAAAGCTACTGAAACTATTTCTGATAGTAAACAATTTGAATTTAAAATTGGAAGCTTCGATTTAAATTCCAAGTTACGTTTTTTACGTTTTGATGGTGGAGACCCAATAAAACTATCACCTAAAGAAAACGAATTATTGCGTTTATTAGCCTTGCATGAAAATGATTTAATGCCGCGTGAACTAGCACTTACTAAAATATGGAGAGACGATAATTACTTTACTTCTCGTAGTATGGATGTTTATATTGCTAAATTACGTAAGTATTTAAAATTAGATGAAAAAGTAGAAATACTTAATATTCATGGAGAAGGATTTAGATTAGTGATAAATTAATATGTTATAGCTTCAATAAAAGATTTAGATTACTAATTTTTATTTGCAAATTTAAACGCTTCAGAAGTAGTGTAATACTTAACAATCATATTTGGAATTTCCCAAGCAGGCATGTTGTCTTCTTTTAGATATTTTAAGAAGTTTGTTGTAACCTGTTCAAAATGTTGCTCGTGACCAATTTTGTATTCTTGAGGAATATCTAAAAACCAGGTTTTATTATCAAGCCTTTCTAGTTTTACTCCTGAATATTTTTGATTGATAGTTGTACTAATAGCAGTTTTTAAGTTTTCTTCAAACTTAGATTCGTCTTCATTAGCATTCATTTTAATATATAATTTTGGCTTGTAATTTTCTTCTGCACCTTGCTTTATAATTAAATCGCATTTGGTTCCTCTCATTATACTATAATGAGTATCTCCTGTTCCTTCTGGGGCTTGAAAATTCCATATAACAGATGTCTTAGCTATTTTTCCTTTTATTTTATAAATTATAGAACCGTTACAGTTTATACTAAGTAATTCTCCATCCAAGTCTTTTTTTAAAAAATCTGGAAATTTATCGGCACCGGTTACTTTTTTAAACATTTTTTTTGATAGACTAGTTGTCCAATGTTTAGCATTAATAATTTTAATGTCAGATTTTTTCAATATAACATTAGGAAAAGCTTCCCATTGCACTAAATCTACCAAATGCGTAGATACATCATTTAATCCTTCTCCACGTTGCTTAGTATCAAAAAACCAATCTGGTCTTTTTAAAGGTTTACCAGAAACGTATTTAAAAAAATGATGTACACTTTCTTTAGTTATAGCGGGTTTTTCAGGAGTGCCATCTACTAATGTTCCAAAAACACTAGTGTTCATAGAAAGCTCACGCTGTAGTATTGTAGTAATCTCAAAACGTTCTGTCATGATATCATAAACCAATAAACCTTTCTCAGCAGCAGTTTTAAAAATGTTTTCTAAAACCTTAAACCCTTCAGGATTTATAACCATTGGCTTATCGGCATATACATGAATTCCTGCATCAATAGCTGCTTTAATGTATTCTATTTTTTTATTATTCTTACCAGAAACTACCATAACATTTCCAGGTTTTTCAGACATCATTTTTTGTAGGTAGTCATTGCCTTCATAAACATTTTCTACCCATTGTGTTGGGTTTTCTTCTCTAGTATTAAAACCTTCTATACGTGCAAGATGGTCTTTAATATCTGGTCCTTTTGGCGCATATACATAAACATTATTATTTACTTGTTTATACATCGATTTTTGAACTAATGCGGCATGAAAATGTCCAGGATTTAATGTCATTAAAGTAATTTTACCTTTATTGTTGTCACTTTCTTTAGGTGTTTCTTTATTTTCAGATTTGCCTATGCAAGCAACAAAAAAGAGGCTATATATAACTGCTAAATACTTCATTGAAAATATATTTATTGAATTTAATTTATGAAAGCTATTACCGCTACAAAAAACAATTTTGGTCTATAGTCCCTTAATACTGTTTACTCCATAAGGAAAACGTTGTGAACGTTTAAGCATATTATTGGCTTCAGCATCATTAACAAATATTTCCTTTTCAGGATTCCAGTGTAATTTTCGACCTAATTTCATTGAAATATGAGTAATTAAGCAAATACTACAGGCTCTATGACCTTTTTCTACATCAGAAATAGGGTCTTTTCTACTTTCTATACTATTTAACCAATCGCCATGCTGCTCATCAATTTTTTTTAGATGAATTTCATTTGGACCAATTACAGACTTTAAAATACTTGGATTACTAGCATTCAATGCCTTTGAACTTTTATCCTTTGATACTGGATCAGAAGCTGATGCCGTATAACTACCTCTAGAAACAAAAATCCAGCCATCATCTCCAATATACTTTATACCATTGGTATAACCTCCACTAGTGTACATAGTAATACCATTTGCATATTCAGCTTTAGCCATAAAATCTCCGTGTACATTCCACAGACCCGATTTAGGAAATTCTGCAATTGATTCAACAGAAATAGGCCCTGTTAACTCAGTATCCATTCCCCATGCAGCAGAATCATAATGATGCTGTCCCCATCCTGTAATCATTCCAGACCCAAACTGCTCCTGTCTTAGCCAACCTGGTCTGCCGTAACCTTTTTGTGGATGCACTCCAATTTCTGTATAAGGAATTTCGGGAGTAGAGCCTAACCACATATCATAGTTTAAATTGGTTGGTATAGGCATTTTAGGAGCTACTGGTCCAGCTGGGTCACCAGGTAAACCAATTTTAACCGTATGGATTTTTCCAATTCTGCCATTTCTGACCAATTCAGCAGCAATTCTAAATTGCGGCATTGCTCTTTGTTGTGTTCCTACTTGAAGAATTGTTCCTTTCTTTTTTATAATATCTACTAATATTCTACCTTCTTCTAAGGTTAAAGATGTTGGCTTTTGAAGATATACATCTTTACCAGCTAACGCAGCTTCAATGGCAGGTTGCGAATGCCAATGATCTGGAGTACTAATAACAACTGCATCAATTTCTGGATTCATTAGTAGGTCTTTATAATCTTCATATACTTTGACGTCTACGGTTTTATCGCTCCCAGTTTTTTTAGCATAATATTTTTGTACTAATACCTTGGCATCTTTTGCTCTATTACTATCAACATCACAAACAGCTATCATTCTAGCATTGTCATATTGCATAACTCCAGGCATATCATGGTCTCTTGCAATTCTTCCACATCCAATTTGGCCAACATTAACTTTTCTATTAGCAATAGTTTGTCCAAATACATTTGAAGGTAATATTGTTGGTGCCAATAGTGTTGCTGCGCCGCCAGTTACTGTCTTCTTTATAAAATTTCTACGTTCCATGTGTTATTTATTTAAATTTTAAATGCCATATTTATATTAAATTATTTTTTATTAAGTACCCATAAAATGCCTCCTTTTAGATGCTTCCTAAATATAGGATCATCATACATTTCTGAATCATGACCTAATGCTGTATACCATTGACGACCACCTTCGAATTCGTGAGACCAACATATTGGAAAGTAGTTTCCAAAAATGTTATTAGGATATTCTGACTTCTTTTTGTCTTCAACAGTTGTCATATCTGCTGAAAGTAATACATTTATATCTGGATTTAAATTATTTGAATAGTAGCACTCGTCATTTACTGTCCATTTCTTGCCTAAAAACTCTGTTGATGGGTGACTGGGGTTTGTTACTATTACGTCAAACTCTTGGTGAGGAGCATGTCTCACAAACTTTCCACCAATTAGAGCCCAATACCACGGCCAACCTCTTTCTACTGCATTTGCAGAATGAATACCAATAAAACCACCACCATTTCTAATATATCTTTGAAAGGCCTGCTTTTGCTCTTCGGTATCAAAAACTTCGTTATTGGCATTTGAAAAGATAATAGCGTCAAATTGAGCTAAGGTCTCATCTGTAAACAGTGATGCATCTTCACTTGCAACGGTTTCTATTTTTTCGAGTTTACAAATTTCTTGCAAAGCTTTAATGCTGTTTGGGATATTTTCATGAACATATCCTTTTTTTCCATTTAATGACAATCCATTTTTTGTAAATATTAAGACTTTCTTTATTACTTCATTATTAGCGTGTATATTGGTTAGAGTAAATATGCAGAAAATGGATATGAGTATTTTTTTCATTTTTTTATTTTATTAGATATTATCGTTGTGTTTGGTGGGTTAGCAAATCCTTGCCAGTGTATTTCAGCTTGTTCAGCTGTAATTTCACCATCAAAAATAAGCAAGCGGTAATTTAAACTATATTGCTTTTTACTTTCTATTTTCCATTCTACATGACGAATTGGGCAAAATTCAAAAAACATATCACCTCTTCCATCATTAGCATCTACTGGCCAAACTCTCATAGGCTCTGGGAATTCCTTATTATCTGGAAACCCCATGAATAAGATACCACTTCGACCTTTTTTAGTTTTAGATTCACCTTCAATTATTACCCATTTGGCAGAACTTCCATCAGCAGACAAACGATCTTTACCTGCTGAGGTTAATACAGAAGCATTGTTTTTATGCCATTTTTCAGTAGCTCTAAACCCTATTCCACCACCATAGCGATAGGCATCAAGAAGAATACCTGAATCAAGAGGGCTTTTAATTTTTGTAGTGTAATCAACCAACCAAAATTTATTTTCAGATTCAATATTCCAAACTTTTACTTCCAATTCTTCATTTATTGCAGTTCTGTTTTTTTCTACAGCTTTAAAATCTAGATGCTCTTGTAATGCGATAAAACTACTATAAACATCTCCTTGAACTTCGTTTAAAAAAGATTTAAATAAAACAGTTCCTTGCTTCTTTCCTAAGTTCCAAAAATCAACTGATCTGCCATTAATGTTAGTTTTCGTCCATGGACCCCAAATTCCATAATGATGGTAATGGTCTGGTGCTTGGATTCTAGTTAATATTTCACCTTCTGGTGAAAAGACGGGATGTAAAAATCCAGACTTTTTATAAGCCTCATCTACGCCTTTTGGTGGATAAACCATTCCGAATTGATAATTTAAAATGGGCTGCTCTTTATACTTAAATTGAAAAGCACCTTTTTCTTTACTAATTTGAATTTGCTGATTTTCGATTTTCTCCTTGCTTTCTACTATTGCAAAATGCCTAACGGTTTCTTTGGGCGTTAATCCATCTAATATAAACCAAAGGTTGTTTGTATTTCTATCAAATTGAAAAGGAACCGGTTTTATAGTAGTACCAACTAATTCTACTAATTGTATTTTTTTATGATCAAACTCTAGTGATGGGAGTGGTGTGGAAACTGGGCAATCAGACCGATCATAGTTTCCAGAGTTTACTGAAAACCTAAGTAACTCTTCAGAACAATTAAAAAAGAGAAAAGGCAAAATAGAAAATAATAGTTTTAATCTCATTTGATTTAATTGCTGATAGTTTATTTAACAAAGTTGAAATTGATTTGTACATAATATCAATTCAATATTTGCCTTAATACGTTATTAAGATAACAAATATATATGATATGAATAATTTACGCAACCGATTGCATTAATTTAACGAAATAATATATTTATAAATATAATTTTTATTAAAAAGTGTAGCTTTTTGGTTGTTTTTTAATATGAATAGTTTAAAAATAAAGATTTTATACTTTATTTTTACTTATTATTGTTTTGATTTGTTGCACGGATTTTTTGTAAAAACTATAATTACTTAATAATATTACTATAAATTTGTTACGAAATTTTTATAAGGCGTGGAGAAAAAAATAACCATATATGATTTGGCTAAAGAACTAAATGTTTCACCAGGAACTATTAGTAGAAGTTTGAACAACCATCCTTCAATTAGTAAAAAAACTAAAGACAAGGTTGTTTTGAAGGCTAATGAATTGGGATATAAAGTAAATAAGTTTGCTGTTAATTTACGTACACAAAAATCTAATACAATAGGGGTAATTATACCAAAATTAGATTCATATTTTATGTCTACACTTTTGGCTGGTGTAGAAAAGGTCGCCAATGAAGCAGGTTATAATTTAATTATTAGCCAATCTTTAGAATCGATGGAAAAGGAAAAGCTAAATGCTAAAACACTTTATAATAGCGGGATTGATGCTATCTTGGTTTCCTTGGCTTTCAATACTGAAAACTACGATCATTTCACGCCATTTATTAAATCTAAAATACCATTAATTTTTATGGATCGGGTTCATGTATTACCAAATTGCCCGACCATTGTTATTGATAATGTTCAAGCTGGTTACGATGCTACCGACCATTTGATACAACAAGGATGTAAGAATATAATAGTCATTACTGGAAATCTAAAAAGAAATGTTTATGCCGATCGGGTTTTGGGTTATAAAAAAGCATTGAAAGCTAACAAATATAAGTTTAGTACTGATTGTATTTTTGAAACTACTATGGAACCAAAAAACACTAGTGATGTCCTTGGTTATATAAAGAATATGGATGAGCCTGTAGATGGTTTATTTATTTTGGCCGATTCATTTGCAGCTCATTGTATAAAGGAATTAAAAAAAGAAAATTATAATATCCCAGAAGACTTAAAAATTGTTGGTTTTAATAATGATCCAATATCTGTATTAGTTACACCAACATTGAGCACCATAGAGTATCCTGGTTATAATATGGGACTTTTGGCTGGTGAGAGTATTATTAATCAAATAAAAGGGAATATTAACTTACAAGAAACAAACGCTATAAGTTTACGTCACAAACTTATAGTAAGAGAATCTTCAAGGAATTAGATAGTTAATTAAATTCGTTTACTCAACCAATCTTTAAATTCGTAAAAATTTTGTGGAGCTACTCCATGACCAACAGGGAATTCCGAATAGGTGTTTTTAATATTTAATGAGTTTAAAAAAGGCGAGTTTTGTCTAGCCCAATCTACAGGAATAACTTGATCGACACTTCCATGAGAACTATAAAAATCTAAATTAGAAAAATCTTTTTGTTTTATATCTTGAGGAAGAATATCATGATTAATATAACCACTAAGTGCTATAATATTCTTTACTTTTTCTGGATAAGTTAATGCAACAGCATAACTTAAAATTGAACCTTGGCTAAACCCTAAAAGAGAAACATTGTTTTTGTTTACAGGGTAGTTGCTTACAGCTTCATTTATAAAAGTAGCGATTAAATCTAGCGATTCTTTGGCTTGCTCATTATCATTCCATTTACCTTTTTCTGCATCAAAATTAATTGCATACCAAGCATTACCGTAAGGGTGCATAGGGTTAGGTGCTTTTACAGAAATGATAAACAATTCTTCTGGCAGTTCGTTAGCAAATGAAAACAAATCATTTTCATCACTACCATAACCGTGCATCATAATTAATAATGGTGCATTTTCTGTTAAAGTAGATTTACGAATTATGTGTTGTAAAGAGAGTGAAGTATTTATCATTTATCTGCCTATATTACTAAACCATTTTTGAAATAACTCGCCCAATAGAGGTATGGTTTGAGCTTTGCCACTAATGGCTCCAATTAACCCATAGATAAAAAGTACACAAAAAAACAAGTAAAAACCGGAGCTTACACCCCAACTATCAAAAGAGGTAGCAACAAAACCAAGTAAATGAAACATGAGCCATAAGCCAATAGATTGTCTTATATGAAAACTGGTAAAAGGGTTTTTTTTATCGTTATTTAAAAAATATGCAATGATAATACCTATAATTGCTAAATAGCCAACAATGGCTAAGCTTTTGCCTTCTTCAATATCTTGTTTTGTCATAATTAAGAGTTTATAGAAACTTTATTATTCGAAATAATACCATAAACTTTTCCTTTTAAATTTTCGTTTTCAAAGATGGTATTTTTAGATTTCGAAATAATGTCGTTCTTAGTAAAAGTATATTTTGAATCTGGATTAAAAAGTGTAATATTTACCGTGTTTCCAATATTAATTGGAGTTTGGTCTAACCCAAAACGAGACTTTCCTTTGATTAAAATTTCAATTGTTTTTTTAGTTGTAAATATATTTTGTAAAGCTCCAAAAGCAGATTCGAGCCCAATAGTACCATAGTCTGCATGATCAAACTCCACTTTCTTTTGCTCAATATCTATTGGGTTGTGGTCACTAGTGACCATATCTATTGTGCCGTCTTTTATACCTTCAATTAAAGCATCAACATCTTGCTGTACCCGTAATGGAGGTAATACTTTAAAATATGTATTGAAATCTGTTAAAGTATCATCAGTAAAATACAAATTATGTATGGCAACGCTACAACTTACATCTAGCTTTTTCTTTTTAGCGTCTCTAATTAATTCAACCGACTTTGCAGTCGAAATAGTTGGAATATGTAATTTTCCTCCTGTATATTCTAGTAAAAATAAATCTCGAACTATCTGTAATTCTTCTGCTAAGGCAGGATTCCCTTTTAAGCCTAAAGAAGTACTTGTTATGTTTTCATTCATAACACCCTGACCAGAAATTTTATTTTCTTGAGGAAATGAGCAAACCAAGCCGCCAAAATTACTAGCATATTGCAACGCAATCTTCATTAAATTTGGGTTTGATACAGGCTTTTTATAATCGTAAAAAGCAACGGATCCAGCATTATTCATGTCAAATAGTTCTGCTAAATCTTCACCTTTGCTATTTACAGTAAGCGCACCAATTGGTAATAAAGACACTGCATTGTTGGCTGATTTTGAGTTTACAAATGTTATGTCAGAATTAGAATCTATTACAGGGTTTGTATTAGCATTCATAGCTATACCAGTAAAACCAGAACTAGCAGCAGTCTTAAGCCCGTTAGCAATAGTATCACGCTCTTCAAAACCAGGTTCTCCAAAACACACACTACTATCAAACCAACCTTGAGATATGTGTAGGTTGTCTAATTTTATTTCTCGATAATTTTTTGGATTTTTTAGGTTTTTTCCAACTTTTGAAATTACACCTTTTTCAATTAATAAATCTTGAGTTGTGTTGTGAAACTCACTTTTAGAATCTATGATTGTAGCAGACTTTATAAGTATGTTCATTTAAAATATTTTAAGATGAGCATTTCAATAATCAATAACGCTAGTGCAAAAATAACAAACCATTTCCATAAGGCATTAATTTTTGAGTCACTTTTTATAGTGTCAAAAATTTTAGTAACAGAATCACTTACTGAAATATCTTTTAAGTTTGAAAGATTATTGTAAACTAAACGGCTTTCATTTCTATTGTAATTGTAGCTAACGTTTGCAATATCAATGGTTCTGTTTTTTATTGAATAAGTACCAGATAATAACGGATTTTCTGAGGTGTTTATAATCACTTTGTTATTAAAATATTGTTGTTTAGGGATAATATTTATATAGTTATTTACTAATGATAAAATATCATCTTGTTGTAATTGAGTATCAACATCAAATCTGTTTTCTTCTCCAATAGTGTAATACAATTGTGGGATTTTAAAACTAGATTTAGCTATATTATAAAATGTTGGAACTATTAAAGGAGAATTTTTAAAGTTTGAATTATCACTATTTAAAGCTGTTGAAAATATAAAAGTGTTTTTATTTTGATACAAAAATGCTTTGTCATCTTCATAGCTCAAAACTGCTGAGGCACCACTTGAAGACACATTGTAAAAGCTATTTACTTTTGGATATTGAAAATTACTCACTTGTTTTTCAAATACATCTTTGCTATATAAAGGATGTGAGTAATTTATATTTGTAATTTGTTTTTTAGTTTCTATTAAATTGTTAAATGAGGTATTATAGTTTAAAAGTAAGGCATCATAAGATGATTTTGTAATGCCTGTTGAAGGAATAATAATTAGAGACCCACCTTGATTTGTAAAAGCTTTAATTGTAGAAATTAATGCGTTTGGAATAGAACTTAATTCATTTAATATAATGATGTGCTGATTATCTATAAGATTGTAGTTTAACTGATTTGTTGAAGTTGATGTGTAATTAAACTCAACAGTATTGTATATCCGTTTTAAAAATGAATCGTCATTTTCATTAATAGACAACACATTAATCTTTGATTCACTACTAATGCTAAAATACAGGCTATTATCAAACCTCAAGTTTATATCATCAATAACAATTTTTCCTTTAATGGAATTATAGGTAGGAAGTGTAAATATAGTAGAAGCTTTATCATTAAGCTCTACTGAAGTTTTAGCAATTAAATTATCATTATTGAATAATGACACTGGAACACTTTCAATTTTTTCTCCGTTTTTCTTTAATTGTACAGTAAGCTCAATATTTGTTGGCGATATATTAGAAATATAAGTGCTATCTATAGAAATGTTATTTGAATTTACTGGTTGTAACTTAACAAAATGTAGATTTACTAATGAATCATTTTTAATAGTTAAGTCACTTGTATTATATTGAAAATCAGAAACAAAAACTATGTTGTTTAAACTATTAGTTTTATTTTTTAACAATGTATTACTTTTTAATAATGCTGCTTCTATGGTTAAAGTATTTGCTGTATAATCTAGCTGTAACAAATCATTTTTTATAGCTTTAATGGTTGTGTTTTTATAAACAGCATCGTTTGTAAATAATGAGATGTTTTCGTTCTCTGGCACGTTGTTTATAATGTCTTGAACAGCACGTTTTAATAGCTCTCCTTTATTACCTTTAGCTTGCATACTAAAAGAGTTATCTAAGTAAATAACGGTTTCTTTTTTTATATTTATTGCATCAATTTTTGAAGTAAATGGTTGTGCAAAAGCAAATATAATAGAAGCTAATAGCAGCAACCTTGTACATAACACTAACCATTTTTTTATTTGAGAGTTTTTACGTGTTTTAAGTGTTGCTTCTTTTAAAAATGCCACATTGGTAAAAGCTACTTTTTTAAACTTTCTGAGTTGAAATAAATGAACAATAATAGGAATTAGCAGTAAAAATAGTGCGTAAAGAAGTTCTGGGTGTTTAAACTGCATAGCGTTTTTAGATTGTGCTAATATAGAAAATGCAAATGAATTTTTAAATATGCTTATAGCTAATTAACAAAAGAAAATATAATCATTAACAGGCTTCATTTGCAATTTATTCATATAAGCTTTAATCTCTTTTTGGGCACTTTTATTAGCTACTGTTATTATGCTTTGTGGGTTTTTAATGGTTGCTAAAAAACTAAAGGAATGTAGCATTTTTCCGTAAATATCACGTCCAATTTTGTTTGGGTTATCGCAAATCCATTCAAATGAGATATTTTCTTTAATCAGTTTTTTAGCAATAGTTTTTCCTTTGTTTCCTGCTCCCCATACCACAAGCTTTTTGTTTGTGTTGTAATCTAGCTCTAAAAAATAGTGGAGTTTTAAATCTATAAAATGATTTTCGGCATAATGTATATGTGTCCTTGAAGTTCGCGAACTATAATCGCGCCAGTCATGTATTACTTCATTACATGAGATACATTTGTAATTATATTTATAAAACCTGAAAGCTAAATCGTAATCTTCAGGGTAGGTGTTTGGATTAAAAGCATCACAAGCTATTAAATCTGTTCTGTGAATCATCCAACAAGGAGAAGGAATCACACACTCTTTATAAATCTCAGAATAATTTTTACCAGTTTTAGTTAAGCCATTCAGCCAAGTTTCATAACTTTTATAACCACTTTTTATACCTTCCTCGGAAAAATAATTAACCAAACCTATGGCAACATGTTTTTTTCCGTGAGCTAAAAGCTTATTTGCTAACACTTCTAACTTGTTAGGCCGCATTACATCATCACTATCCATTCTTGTAATAAACTCGCCTTTACTTTTTTTAAAAGCTAGTTTTAAGGCATCAATAATACCATTTCCAGAATTCTTTAAAAGGATGATTCTACTATCTTTTTTAGAAAATGATTGAACTATTTTGTTACTAGAATCACTAGAAGAATCGTCAACAATCAGTAATTCCCAATTGCTATAAGTTTGTTTCAAAATAGAATTTAGGCAATCTTCTAAAAACGCTTCTGTGTTTTTAAAAGGTGTTAATATACTTATTAGGGGTTTTTGCATGCGACGAATATACATAAATCCTCTTTTTTTAACAGAATCTTAAGAATGGACGTCGTAACATAATGGTATTTTCGGCGTCAATAAACAGAACATAGATTTATAAAGAGATGAAGAATAGAACACTAACTGCATTATTTGCAGGTATTTTATTAGCAAGTTGTGGTTCAACAAAAAATAATGTTAACGATTTAGCAACAAGCTTACCAATTGAAACAGCAATAGATTTAAATAATGTCGTAGACGATAAAGCACCAGTTACCATAAACCCAGGGCGTTTTACAGTTGAAACGGTAACATATCGACTACCAAAAGTTGTTCAAGGAACTTATTCAGTAAGTAATTTTGGAAGTTATGTTGATGATTTCAAAGCTTTTGATTATAAAGGAAACGAAATGGTAGCTACTAAAGTTGATGACAATTCTTGGACGATTGCTAATGCTACTGAACTTGATAAAATAACTTATTTAGTAAATGATACTTTTGATATTGAAGCTGAAGGAGGTATAGGCAAAGAAACTCCGTTTTCACCATCGGGAACTAATATTGAAGAAAATAATTATGTATTGAATTTACATGGTTTTATTGGATATTTTGATTCACTAAAAAATAATCAATACAAATTAGATGTCACAGCCAAAACTGATTTAGCGCGCACATCTGCATTACAAAATATCGGTTCTAAGCAAACTGAGGATGGTAAAAACACAATAACAAGTTATTTTGCCCCTAGATATTTTGACATTACAGATAATCCAATGATGTATGGAAATATGGATGTTGAAGAGTTTTTAGTAGGCGATATTAAAATAGTTTTGAGCGTATACTCACCAAACAAGGTGCATTCAGCTAAATCGTTAAAAGAAACGATTTATAATATGATGAAAGCTCAAAAGGCTTATTTAGGAGATGTTAATACAACACCACGTTACGACATTTATTTGTACTTATCTGATGGAAAAGAAACTTCTCCAAAAGGTTTTGGAGCTTTAGAGCATCATACATCAACTGTAGTTGTTATGCCAGAGTCAATGTCCAAAGAAGCTCTTGATGAAGGTATGATTGATGTTGTATCTCATGAGTTTTTTCATATTGTAACTCCACTAAGTGTGCACTCTGAAGATGTGCATTATTTTGATTATAACAACCCAACATTCTCTAAGCATTTATGGATGTATGAGGGCGTTACTGAATATTTTGCCTCTTTATTTCAAATTAGCGAAGGGTTAGTAGATGAGACCTCTTTTTATAATAAAATGATGGGTAAAATTCAAGCTGCCTCTCAAATGAACGACGCCATGAGTTTTACTATCATGAGCGAAAATGTTTTAAAAGCACCATATAAAGATCAATATATAAACGTTTATCAAAAAGGCGCTTTAATTGGGATGTGCATAGATATTTTAATGCGCGAAGAAAGTAATGGTAATCGAGGTATTTTATCTTTAATGAAAGAATTATCAAATAAATATGGAAAAAATAAACCGTTTGATGATGACAAAATTATAGACGAAATTGTAGCTATGACATATCCATCACTAAGAACCTTTTTTAACGATCATGTAATTGGTGATATACCAATAAACTATAATGAGTTTTTCGAAAAAGTAGGATTAAAAATTGGAGAGGGTAAAGTAGAGACCAATTATATATTAATGAATGGTGCACCAATAGTTAGTGGAGATGGACAAAAAGGGACTATATTTTTTACAGATATGGTATTGAAAAACAGTTTTTGGGCAGACAATGGTGCACAGCCTAACGACGTTATAAAAACTATTAACGGCACTGCATTAACATTGCAAAATGCCAATACTATTTTACAAGAGGTGTTTTCTTGGAAACCAGGAAAAGAGATAGAGGTTGTTTTAAATAGAGGAGAAGAAGAAGTTGTTATTAAAACAAAAACAACTAAAACGTATACAACTGGAAAAGGTATTTTACCAAATGAAAATGCTACCGATGAACAAAAAGCATTGCGAAAAGCATGGCTAAAAGGCTAATTGCTTTTAAATTGTAATATAATATTAACGATTGATGAACTATTAGTTTGTCAATCGTTTTTTTATGGCGTTACCCAAAAGGGTCGCGCTTTACACTATATCTTTTGCAAAAAAGCAAAAGGATGCCGTTTCAATCACTAACGCAAACTAAAAGCCTTCGAACACACCTAAACCAAATAGCGCAAAATCATATTTAACAGGGTCTTTTGCATCCAGCTTACGAAGTGCAGTATCTAACTCTAGTAGTGCTTTAGCATCATTTTGTTTTCTTTTTAAAAGCCCCAATTTTCTGGCAACATTTCCAGAATGTACATCTAAAGGACAAGATAATTGAGCAGGAGAGAGACTCTCCCAAATACCAAAATCAACACCAGTATTATCATTTCTAACCATCCAACGTAAAAACATATTAATGCGTTTAGCAGCTGAGTTTTTTAGAGGATCGCTCACATGCTTTTGAGTACGGTTTAAATGCTCAATTTCAAAAAAAACGAGTTTGAAATTTGAAATAGATTTTTGTAGTGAATTGGTTTCGGCGTGTTTATTGAACAAAGGCTCTAAACCAGAGTGATTTAAATAAATGTGCCTTAGGCACTTTATAAATTGAATACAATCATTGCCATTAAATGTGCGATGTACAAAAGATTGTAGTTTTGCTAAATCTGTTTCAGTATGGTTTAAAACAAAATCGTAGGGCGCATTATCAAGTAAACCCATTAACCTAGTTGCATTATTAATAATGCTTTTGCGATTCCCCCAAGCTATTGTTGCTGTTAAAAATCCAGCAATTTCAATATCTTCTTTTGTATTAAATTGATGAGGTATTTTAATAGGATCGCTTTCAATAAACCTAGGGTTATTGTATTGCACTACTTTAGTATCTAAAAACTCTTTAAGCTCTTTTTTATTCAATGTGAAAAATTTAATTCTTTAACTTAGCGAAATACGTTGTCAATTGTACATTCAATCAAATATAAACTTATAATGATTATTAAAACAAAAAGCTTATTAGTTAATTCTCTGTTTTTATTACTTCTTTTATGTTCTTCAAAAATTGTAGCTCAAAAAACTGCAATTAAAATTGGAATTGTAGGGTTATCGCATAGTCATGTTCACCAAATTTTAGGAAGAGAAAATATTGGAGATATTCAAATTATTGGTATTGTAGAGCCTAATAGAGATTTAGCTGAAAGGTATTCAAAAATGTATAATTATTCAATGGACATAGTTTATAATACTATTGAGGAAATGATTTCTGTTAAAAAACCAGATGCAGTTACAGCCTTTAATTCAATTTATGGACATTTAAAAGTAGTTGAGATATGTGCTCCGTTAGGAATTCATGTTATGGTAGAAAAACCGTTGGCAGTAAGTTTGAAACATGCTAAAAAAATGGAAAAACTTGCTAAAAAGTATAATATACATTTACTTACCAATTATGAAACTACCTGGTATCCGACAAACCACAAGGCTTATGAAGTTTTAAAATCTGGTAAAGTTGGTGAGCTAAGAAAAGTAATAGTTAGAGATGGGCATAAAGGACCAAAAAGAATAGGCGTAAATAGTGAATTTCTTGAATGGTTAATTGACCCAATTCAAAATGGAGGAGGTGCTATTATGGATTTTGGGTGTTATGGTGCTAACCTTGTAACTTGGTTGCATGATGGTAAAAAGCCAATATCTGTTACTGCTATAACCCAGCAGCAGCAGCCAGAAAATAACCCTGAAGTTGATGATGATGCGACTATAATTTTAACTTATAATAATTCAACTGCTATAATTCAAGCTTCATGGAATTGGCCAATAGGAAGAAAGGACATGGAAATTTATGGTGTTAACGGTGTTATTTATCAGGATAATGATAAAGATTTTCGAATTCGTATTTCGGAAGGATATAGTGGCTATGAAGAGGAATCATTCAAATTAGATTATAGGAAACCTCCTTTCAATGATCCTTTTTCGTTATTGGCTGCAGTTATTAATAAAGATGTAGTTTTGAAACCATTTAATTTATCTTCACTAGAAAATAATATGATTGTTATGGAAATTCTTGAAGCCGCTCGAAAAAGTGCTAAAACTCATAGAGCAGTTAAAATAAAAAGATAAGATATTTTTTTAATAATTTTTTTCTTATCAAACAATTTTTCCATCTACCATGGTTAATTTTCTATCGGCTAAATTTGCAAGTTCTTCGTTATGCGTAACAATTACAAACGTTTGCCCAAACTCTTCTCGAAGCTTAAAAAAGAGACTATGTAATGTTTCAGCAGATTCACTATCAAGATTACCAGAAGGCTCATCAGCAAAAATTAAATCAGGATTGTTTATTAAAGCTCTCGCAACGGCAACACGTTGTTGTTCACCACCAGAAAGTTCATTTGGCTTATGGTCGTAACGATGAGACAGTCCTAAAAAATCTAAAAGTTCCTTGGCGCGTTTTTCGGCATCAGATTTTTTAGTTCCCTTTATAAACGCTGGTAAGCATACGTTTTCTAAAGCTGTAAATTCTGGTAATAATTGATGAAACTGAAAAATAAAACCAATATGCTCGTTTCTAAACTTAGCTAAAGTTTTATCATTTAGTGTATTAATATTAGTGCTGTTTATTGTAATATTAAAATCTTCTTTTGAAGAGGCTCTATCTAAGGTTCCTAAAAGTTGCAATAGTGTTGTTTTTCCAGCACCAGAAGCACCAACTATAGATACAATCTCACCTTTTTTTACATGAATATTTACACCTTTTAAAACATGTAAATCGTTGAAGTATTTATGGACATTATTCGCTTTAATCATAAAAAATAATTAGACAATGAAAATACTACTTTATAGATTTATAGACAATGATTAACTATTACTTTTCTTCTTGAATACGTTCTTTAAATTATTATAGTCAATAAAATATTGAAGCTTCAACGAAAATACGTGCTGTATCGGCTGATCAAATAAAGTGCTTAGACTATTAAAATAGTCGTCTGTAGATGCTGAATCTGAATTAAATAGAGAGTTTCTATATAGAGCCGTTAATTGACTACCTGGTGCAAATTGCCACGAATAACGCAAATCTAAATTCCAGGTATTAAAATTAATATTTGGACTTTCTTCTAAGCTATCAGTATTATAACCATCGGATGTTGATAAACGGCCATCACTTTCAAGTGCAAATAGGTCATAATCATAATTTACAGTACTCCAAAAGTTTCTAAAAGTTAAACTTAATGCATGCAACGGATTAAAATTATATGCCCCAGACAGACCATTTTCGATAGAAACAACATCGCGCTCACCAAATATAATATCGTCATTGATATTATCAACAAAGCCTCGACTTCCTTTATTGTTTTCATATTCTAACTCATAAGAGATTCTAAACTTATCATTTAGTCTTAAGGTAGGTTCAATTTCAAAACTATAACCAAATAAATCTCGTTCCTTATCAAAAAGAGTAAAAGTTCCTATACTTGTTTCAATAGAAAATGTTTTATTTTGATTAGTTTCTAGCCAAGTACTAATAAATCCAACATTTTTATAAATAAAAAAACGTTTGTTTTCAAAATCTCTTGGCTCAAAATAATCATATTGCTTACCAGGTTCAAAATTAATTCTAGCACCAAACCACATAAGTTTTTTTGTTTGTGCATTGAAACGAATACCAAAGTTTGTTCCTGTAAACGTACTTGGGTTATACAATCTGCGATAGTTTACCCATGTATTAATGCGAAAGCTATTTAATTTCTCTGTTGGTTCGAATATTTGATAAGAAGCATCAACACCAAAGTTATTAAAGTTGTTTCTATTGTTTAACCCTAAATCGTTAATATCATATTCTTCATCAGCAAAACTATGGTCGAAACTATATCTAAACTTACCATGCGTTTTTCTAATCATAAAAAAAGAACTTAAGCCAGTACTGTTCCCTTCTCTTAAATTGACATTGCTCATTTTTACCTGACCTCTAACATTGTAAGTGTTTCTCTTATTAGAAATGTCTGCTAAAAGCCCTGTAACATTGGCATCTCTATAGCTTCCGTTTCTTGTAACGTTGGTGTTAATAAGGCTTACTGATGAATTCCCGTTGAATTGCTGATCGATTACCAAAATATTATAATTGGCTAACGATTCTGTAACTCTATTTCTATACGAAATAATGCTATCTGTTATGGTTTGAGTAGTTTGATCTCGAATATACTCAGTAGTTTTAATTCTTGCCTCTGTTTTTTCTGTTACGGCATTAAAAAAACCAACTCCTAACCCTTTTTTAGTACGCCCAGAAATTTTTACAGCATTTAGCGTTTTAACTGTACTTGGGTTATCTATAATTTCTTCATTAATATTATTGTTACTGATTAGTTCGTCTTCAATACTTTCTTGTTCAATTGGCGAACTACCAATACGTCTTGAAAAAAACAAATCACCCTTATTAAATAGGTCAACCCCTTCTTTGAAAAATTGGCGCTGTTCACTAAAAGTTTGTTCAAATGGACCAAGGTTTAATGTTACATTATCAAACGCTGCTTGACTAAAATCGGGTATTAGAGTAGCATCTAATGTAAAGTTTTCTGTGATGCCATATTTAACATCTAGACCTACGTTTAAATCTGTTTCATGCTCGCCATCAAAAGATGTAGATATTCCAGATACAAATGGATAGAAACTTAGTCTAGTTGGGGGCTTAATATTTTTAATACCTGTTAATTCTCCATGATAAATTCCAATGTTACCCTTTGATCTATCAATGGGATTCCACGAATATTGCGAGTTGTCTATCCTAAAACGTCTATGAAATTGTAAGCCCCATGTTTGAACATCATCGTTGGAAAATCGAAGTGCTCTATATGGTATTTTCATTTCAACAATCCAACCATCATCAACAATTTTTACAGCACTGTCCCAAACTGCATTCCAACCAAAGTCTTCACCATCTTCAATACTAGGAGAAGCAATAGCATCAGCTTGAGTGCCAGAACTAAAAACAAAAAATTCTGTATCATTTTGTGCATCATTATTTGGATTTAATACAACACCAAAAAAATCTGATTGCCCAAAATTATCTCGACTTGTAAATTGTTTTTGAATATTTTCGGGTTTATCTTTTAAATATGCAGCAACATAAATGGCATTGTCATCATAAGTTATCTTAACAATTGTTTTTTGATGTGCTCTTTCTGCAACACCCATTTCTGGTCTAAATTGAGTAAAATCTTTAGCCTCATCTACATTTTTCCATGCGTTGTCGTTTAAGATTGCATCAATTTTTGGTGCTTTGTTTGTTCTTACAATGTTTAGAGTTTTTTTATCCTGTGAATAGGTTAAAAAAGAGAATAATAAAATAAAGCAGAGCGCAGTTAATTGCCTCATTAAAGTTAGTTTAGTTTTCTTTGGTTGATAAATCAAAGACCAGTTTTATCAGTAAATGTTACACTTTTAACAAAACTACAGTTGTTGAAAATGTAATAATCATAACTAAACGTTAAAAAACCGAAGTAATTGTTAACATTTTTTTGAAATTATAGTTAGAATAGAACGTCTAATATTTTTTGCCTATTTTTATTTAAACTATTAAAGTTAAAAAATGCCATATAAAAAGGTTGAAGAGTATAATATACAAGTAACAGATGATGTTAAGGATAGATATAAGAATATTATTGAAGATTTAGGTGAAAATACAGATAGAGATGGTTTGTTAAAAACACCAGAACGTGCCGCAAAAGCTATGCAGTTTTTAACACAAGGATATCATCAAGATCCAGTTGAAATTCTTAAAGGTGCCATGTTTAAGGAGTCTTACAATGAGATGGTTATTGTTAAGGATATTGAATTGTATTCGCTTTGTGAGCATCATATTTTGCCGTTTTTTGGGAAAGCCCATATTGCATACATACCAAATGGGCATATAGTTGGCTTGAGTAAATTACCTAGAATTGTAGACGTGTTTGCAAGACGCTTACAGGTACAAGAAAGATTAACAGAACAAGTTTTAGATTGTATTAATGATACTTTAAAACCTCAAGGTGTTGCTGTAGTTATTGAGGCTTCACATATGTGTATGATGATGCGTGGTGTACAAAAACAAAATTCTATTACAACAACTTCTGGATTTAGAGGGCAGTTTGAGAAAATTGAAACTAGAAATGAGTTTTTAAAATTAATTGGAAAGTAATTTTGGTATGTTTATTGCGTTATATTGTTTATAAATAAACACTTATGAATTTAGAAAATTTAAGTAAAAATAAAAAACTTGCTTTAAGTATATTATTTGATGTTATTGGCATGGTTACCTTTATAGATATAATTTGGGCTCCAGCATCTGCTTATTTAATAAGCAAAATGTATAAAGGGACTAAAGGAAAAATTGCTGGTGTGGTATCTTTTATTGAAGAAGCCATTCCAGGTTTTGACATTATCCCTACGTTTACTATTATGTGGTTTTTAACCTATGTATTTAAAAAAGAAGAAAAACCAATTGTAGTTGAGGTTGAAGTGGGGAATGAATAACAAAAATATTAGGAAATAAAAAAAGCCTTTCAAATTTGAAAGGCTTTTTTTTGACTATAAGTTATATGTTAATTCTAGATTAATGTTTCTTCCCATATTAAAAATTCCATCAGGTTTTAAACGTGATAAATGATTTATGTAAGATTTATTAGTTAAATTATTTCCAGATAACGCGATGCTTAACTCGTTATTAAAAACTGAAAAGCTTCCGCCAATACCTGCACTTAATAGGTTATACCCTTGAGTATTTGTTTCAAAAGCACTAATGTTATTTTGCTTAAATGTAGATTTTAATTTAGCAAACGCATAGCCCTTTTTTATCCAATCATTATCAAATTCTACTCTTATAATATTGCTTATTGAGTTTGCTGGAATAAGAGGTAAATAATCATCATTTTTTTGTTTCCCAGTAACCGTTTCAAAACTCGACTCAAAATGTAACCAATCTAAGGGATGTGGGTGTAAATGCAATCCAAATTCACCACCATAAAGCTTAGCATCACTTTGTAAATACAAATAAACAGGAGTGTTATCAATAATATTACCATCAGGAGAAAGAAAAATATAATTGTTTATATTGTTGTAAAAACCATTGGCAAAAACCTCAAAATGCTCGTTTTTAAATTCTAAAGCGATATCAGTTTGAAAGTTTTGCTCGCTTTTTAAATCATTATTTCCTATTTCGTATCGATTAGTACCTTCATGAGTCCCATCAGATGTTAGTTCAGATAAGTTTGGTGCCCTAAAACCAGTAGCTAAGTTTATTCTGGCTGTAATATTTTGTGTAATACTCTTTTTTATTCCAAAAGCTCCATTATAGCTGTTAAATGTTCTATTAATTCCATTTAAAACATCGATGTTTCGATTATCATAACGTGCACCAAGTTGAATATCTACTTTTTCAAAGTGGATATGAGATGTTGCTAATATCCCAAAATCATTGGTTGTAGCATCTGGAATTAATTGTTCTTCTCCATAATTTGAATTGATTTGATTCATGCCTTGAATACCAACAATAGTTTCAAATTTGCCTAGTTTAGGTAAGCTATATTTAACATCATAATTAAACGTTTTCAATTTCATGTGTAATGCAGCTTCTAAAATTTCATCCTCTTCATGCTCATCTTCATGCTCTTCATCTTCATGCTCTTCATCTTCATGCTCATCTTCATCATGGTCATGATGTTCTTCAAACTCTTTTCTATCATTATAAATGTATCCTAAATTAACATCTAATTTTGAGCCATTAAAAAACATAGATGTTTTCGAACTAAACACATGATTTGTTATGTTTTGAAATGGTAATAAAGGTGTTTTGTTTTTTGACTGCTCACCAATTTCCTCAGGAATTCCTAATTTAGAATTATTTACATTATATCTAAAATCAGTTTTAAATGCATTGTTTTGATAGCCAATACCTGCTTTAAAGTCTTGCTCTCTAAACCTTGTATTAGTTACACGATAACTTTTTGTATTATAATCAGAATGTTCAGTTAAATTCCCTCTAAATAAAAATTTAAAATTATTTACGGAAGATTTATAACCTGCATTAGTACTAAAACCTTGGGTATTACTATAATAAGTTGCACTTAAATCTCCTGATGAAGAATTGCTATTTGCAAATCGTTCTGGGTTTAAATATAAGATACCTCCAAGGGCATCACTCCCATAAAGTAGGGATGCAGGGCCTTTAATGACTTCAACACTTTCAATACCAGAATTGCTTATACCTAAACCATGTTCTGCCCCAAATTGTTGATTTTCTAATCGAACTCCTTGCGTATATACTAATACACGATTAGAGCTTAAACCCCTAATTACAGGTTTGCCTATACCTAACCCTGTAGTTATACTTTCAACACCAGCAATATTAGTAATACCATCTGCTAATGTTACGCTACCACTAGACTTTAAATCTTTTATGGTTTTCCGTTCTACTTTCATCACGTTATCGCTTTGTAGTTTGTGGAATGGAGTAGATATGATAATATCTTCCATTTCTATAGCGGATGGGGATAAACTAATACTAATATTATCCTTTATTGGAATTGTAACATCAAGAGACTTAGTTCCATACCCAATAATTGAAACGACTATATTGTATGTTCCGGAGGGTAAATTTTCAATAGAAAAAAAGCCTTGTTCATTTGTGTAAGTTCCTTTTTCTATGTCGGTTAAATAAATATTTACAAGAGCTAAACCTTGCTTTGTATCTGCGTCTATAACTGTTCCTTTTATTGTATTTTGGCTATATAGACTAGTGACTGCTATTAATAGCAATGTATTTAAAAATAATTTCATTAATAAGTGTAATTGAGATTTTCGAAAAATGCGAAAATCTATTAATTTAATAGTTTAGATTCTGAATATGTTTATCCAGAATTGATAAAAAATATTAAATTAAAACGGGAGGTCCGCGAAGTGAAGTTTGTAAACGTTGATATTCACTTAAAAAATGATACTGAGAAATGATTTGTTGAGCCTCACTTTTTTCTAAAAACAAATCTACGTTGAAAAGCGAGTAAGTAAAATTCTTATTAAGCTTAAATTTATAAAACTCGCATTCTAAATCTACTTGGTGAATATGCGTTGAGTTATCTCCTTTGCAAACAATATGGTTATGATGCTCAAAAATATGAGCAAATTTTACAGCAATTGGTACTAAAAGCAATGCAGCTATAAATAGTGTGCAAAGCCTAAAAATAATATGTTCTTTTATATGCTGCATTAATCGAAAAAACGTTTAAAACCAATTCTACGAAGCATCTTTTTTTCAAAGTTCCAAAAAAACTTGTACTGACCAAAAATCCAGCCAAAAAAAACAAGCATAAATTGATACATTATAAAAAGAACAACTATGCGAATAGTCCAGTATCCAAATGCTCCAAAATTTTCGTTAGAAATGTTCAAATAATTTAAAATAGGTTTACCTATATAAGATGCAGTAGAGCCTGTAACAGCAAATACAATTAGAATAATAATAATTTGCCAATTATTTTCAATTCCCCAACGCTCTTTTAATTTCTTCACAAAAAACTATTTGATTGCAAAAATAGTTAAAAGAGATTTAAATTCTAGGAACAAAATTACCTAATCTTTGATTGTAGGTTAACTGAAAGTAAATAAAGTAGTTATACAATTTATAATTTACATCATACCCGTAATCTATTCCTGGTTGGTAATCAATTTGCATTTCATATAGGTTAGAGTTAAAGCGATTAGGCTGTAGTACTCTTTGATTCCATTCTATTACAAATTGATAATTTCTATTTTCTAAAAACTGTTGCGAATAATAACCTTCTGGTCTTGCTCTGCTAGTTAGCCAGAAATTAAAACCGGGCTCAATAATAATAATTTCGTACTCTAAATCATCATTAGCAATTTTAACAGTATCATTAGATACCATTTTGTTTTGCTCCTCATTGTTATTGCTATTTGACGAAATTTGTTTTGATGTATTGCATCCAATTAGGAAACCTAATACAAGTAGTAAGTATACAAACGTTTTCATAACTAAAGTTTTTTTATTAAAAATACAAAAAACCTGCCTTGTAACAGTCTGATTTTAAATATTTTTAATAAAAAAATGCCAAACCATATGGTTTGACATTTTGAACTTATAATTTAAAGTTGTTTATTTTCCTCCAAAAAGACCACCTAATAATCCACCAAGTCCGCCTTTCTTTTTATTACCTCCTAATACCATTCCTGCAACATCATCAATAACGCTACCATCTCCATCAGCATCTAAAATAGATTCTAAAAAACTTTGCTCTTGTTGTTTTGAATTACCACCAAGTAACCCTCCTAATAACCCTTCTATACCACTTGGACTACTTACCTGTTGTTGTCTAGATTGTTTTCCTAAAACACCCATTAAAATAGGAGCAGCAACTTTTAATATTTGTGCTATAGAACCAGCATCCATTCCAGACTTTTGGCTTAAAGCATTTTCAACGTGCTGTTGTTTTCCTCCTAAAACATGACCTAATATTTTTCCACCATCTTCAAGAACATTTGAATCTACTCCTCCACCAAACAAGCCTCCTAAATTATCTAAAATACTGCCATCGTGTTTTCCGTTTAAAGCTCCAAGTAAGCCCTCGGCACCTTGTGGTGTTGAAGCATTTCTTTTCATAGCTTGCATTAGTACTGGCAAAGCCATGGTTAATACATCTTGCGTTTTATTTTGAGGCTGATTAGTTTGGTTAGAAACTCCGCTAATAATTGTTTTCCCTAAGTCACTATTTAATAAATCTAAAATTCCTGACATGATTTTTTTTAATTTAAATGGGTTAATAAAATTTGATTTGAAGGTACAAAAAAAGTCCCAACATATAGTTAGGACTCCAATTTATTGATTTGGTCACATTTTATTCTAAAAGAGGTTTTCTATCCAAGAATATTAATTATTTGTGCCGCTAATTCTGTTCCAATTCTATCTTGTGCTTCATTAGTTGCAGCACCTGTATGTGGTGTTAGGGATAATGCTGGGTTCATTAATAATTGAATTTCTGGTTTAGGCTCTTTTTCAAAAACATCTAATGCTGCTCTTGCTACTTTGCCATTTTCAATAGCTTTTACAAGTGCTACTTCGTTTACAACACCACCACGAGCTGCATTGGCTATTATAACACCATCTTTCATTATGTTAAACTCAGCTTCATCAATAACGTAATCTTTTTGAGCTGGAACATGCAATGTGATAAAATCTGATTGTTTTAAAACATCCTCTTTAGAAATGGTTTGAATTTCAAAATTTACTTTTTGTCCATCAAAAAATTCTAGCTCCAAATTTGCCTTTTCTAAAAATGGATCAAAAGCAATTACCTTCATACCAGCGCCAAGGGCTACTTTTGCAGTAGCTTGACCAATACGTCCAAAACCTAAAACGCCTAAAGTTTTTCCTCTTAATTCAGTACCTTTAGCATAAGCTTTCTTTAATCCTTTAAAATTACTATCTCCTTCTAAAGGCATGTCTCTGTTTGAGTTATGTAAAAAACGAGATAATCCGTAAAGGTGCCCAAATACCAATTCTGCTACAGAATGAGATGAAGCAGCTGGAGTATTTATAACAGAAAGCCCTTTTTCTCTAGCATATTCAACATCAATATTATCCATACCAACACCACCGCGACCTATAATCTTTAAACTTGGGCAGGCATCAATTAAATCTTTACGTACTGTAGTTGCACTACGTACCAATAAAACATTTATTTGTTTTTCGTTGATGTAGTTTTCTAATTGTTCTTGAGCAACAGTTGTTGTGATGACCTCATAACCACCCTTTTCAAGAGCATCAATTCCACTTTGAGAAATACCATCGTTTGCTAATACTTTCATTTTTTATTTTTTTATCATTACTTAGAAGTAGAAGTATGCTGTCGTAATCTTTTGGTAAGATACCTTCACTTCGTTTTTAATGATGATTAACTAATTAATTTTTATGCTTTACTTTCTAATTCACTCATTATTTCTACTAATGCTTTAACGCTGTCTAACGGTAATGCATTATACATTGATGCTCTATAACCACCAACACTTCTATGTCCATTTAAACCATTTATACCTCCTTCTTTCAACATCGTTTCAAAGGTTTCTTTTAGGTTTTCGTTTTCTAAAGTAAACGTTGCATTCATGTTAGATCGGTCTTCTTTAGTAGCATAACCCTTAAATAATGGGTTTAAATCAATTTCAGAATACATTAAACGGGCTTTCTTTTCGTTTTCTTCTTCAATAGCGGCAATACCACCAAGGTTTTTTAGCCACTCTAAGGTTAACATCGATGTGTATACGGCAAAAACAGGAGGTGTGTTAAACATACTGCCTTTACTTATGTGTGTTTTATAATCCATCATTGATGGAATTTTTCTCGATACTTTACCAAGAATATCTTCTTTAATTACAACAAGAGTGGTACCAGCTGGTCCCATATTTTTTTGCGCTCCTGCGTAAATTAAATCGAATTGAGTAAAATCTAGTGTGCGGGAAAAAATATCACTACTCATATCACATACCATAGGAATATCACATTTAGGGAATGATTTCATTTGTGTTCCAAAAATGGTATTGTTAGATGTGCAATGAAAATAATCATAATCTGAAGGAATATCGTAACCTTTAGGAATATAATTAAAATTTGCATTTTTGGATGACGCTACTTCATATATGTCATCATAAATTTTGGCTTCTTTAATAGCTTTATCTGACCAAGTTCCTGAATTTAAATACCCTGCTCTTTTTTCTAAAAGGTTTAAAGCAGTCATTAAAAATTGGGTACTTGCACCACCTTGTAAAAACAGTGCTTTATAGCCTTTGCCTTCTAATCCAAGTAATTCCAATGCCAGTGCTCTGGCTTTTTCCATAACATCAACAAAAGCTTTACTTCTGTGTGAGATTTCAATTAACGATAAACCGCTGTTATCAAAGTCTACGACTGCCTCTGATGCTTTTAGTAAAACTTCTTGAGGTAAAATACATGGTCCGGCACTAAAGTTATGTTTTTTCATTTTGTAGTGAAATTTAAGATGCAAAGTTGCTAATTAATTGACGATTATGTGTTATAAAATTGATAATTTTTAAGCTATATTTCTAATAAAAATGCAATAGAATCTACATCATCTGCATAATCCCAAAGTTGTGGTTTTTGGGTGGCTCCAAATCGAATTTCATTTTCTGAAAATCCTTTTGAAACTATACATTGAATTTGGTTAGCTTCTACTTTTGTTTTTTTCCTTAGTTGTTCTATGTCATCATAATATTCATAGAACAAAGTTGCAATAGGTGATGCATAACTTTGGTCTTCTTTAATCATAAAAAAACCATTTTCAAGCATATCAAATTCGCTCATTAAATACACGGCTTTATTATAGTCATAATTGTTAGCATATTTAGCTTTTTCAATTATTGGATGCCAATGATACATTGCTTCAAAAAAAGCATCAAAATTATAGCCTTTTGGCACAAAAAGTTTGGATACATTTCTGCAGCCTAATCCGTAATATCTAAAAATGTCTTCTGAAAGGTTTTTTAAATCTTCATTTGACTCTTTACCATTTATAATTGCAATTGAATTTCTATTGTTTCTAATAATTGATGGTTTATCTTTAAAATAATACTCGAAATAACGTGCTGTATTATTACTACCTGTGGCAATAACAGCATCAAAATTTTCGATTTTCTCTTCAGTAAAATTGATTTTTCCTTTAAAATCATTTTCAACATATTCTAAATATTTAGCTAAATAAGGTAGTAGGTGTTTATCGTTTGATGATTGCTTAACCAATACATTATGCCCAGAAATTAAAACCGATAAAAAATCATGAAACCCAACCAGTGGTATGTTTCCGGCCATAATTATTGCAATTTTTTTAGGAGAAACAGCATCTAATTGGTAAGGTTTTAGCCATTTTGATAGATTTTCAAGAGTTAAAGAATTTGACCATCCACTTAATGCAAATTTTATATTTTCTTGAGTAAACCATCCATTGTACTCTTCGGCTAATTTTAATTGATGTTTAAAACCATCAAAGAATATATCATTATGTTTCACATTATCCTTTTTTTGGACAGCTTCATTAGAAAATTGACTTATAAAATCGCCTAATTTCACAAAAGCGTTAATTCTTTGTTCTAAATTCATTCTATATTTGGTTATGAATGGTTTTGGCTTTATTTTTGCGTCTGCAAATTTAAGCAAACTCAAGAGAAAAAACGCTATGGCAATTATAATAACAGATGAATGTATAAATTGTGGTGCTTGCGAACCAGAATGTCCAAATACAGCAATATATGAAGGTGCAGACGATTGGCGCTACAAAGACGGTACAAGTTTAAACGGTACCGTAGTTTTAACTAATGGTGAAGAAGTTGATGCTGATGAAGCACAAGAGCCTGTAAGTGATGAGATTTATTACATTGTACCAGACAAGTGTACAGAATGTAAAGGATTTCATGATGAGCCACAATGTGCAGCAGTTTGTCCTGTGGATTGTTGTGTACCTGATGAAGATGTTGTTGAAACTGAGGATGAATTGTTAGCTAAACAACGTTTTATGCATCCAGATGGTTAAATTGATAATTGGTATTAAATTATAAAACAAAACCCAAGTGAAAACTTGGGTTTTGTTGTTTATAGGCTTTATTAGGATTATCTTTACTAAGTACAAAATTATTCGTAATTTGAATATAATAGCCATTAATAAAATGACAAAAATAATTATTCAAGGAATACAGTTTGATGAGAAATCATCATATCAAAAAGGCTCAAAACTAGCACCACCATTAATTAGAAAGGCTTTACATAGTGGTTCTTTAAATTTATTTGCTGAAAACGGAATAACTATAGAAAACGATTTTATTAAAGATAAAGGAGATTTTGAAATTACTGAGTATTTTGATATTGAAAGTATTACAAAGAAGCATATAGATGATAAGGCAAAAGTTTTTACATTAGGAGGTGATCACTCCATAACATTTCCAATAATTAAAGCTTATAATAAGAAATACCATAAGTTGGATATTCTTCATATTGATGCTCATTCAGATTTGTATGATAATTATGAAGGGGATAAGTATTCTCACGCTTGTCCGTTTGCAAGAATTATGGAAAATGATTTTGCTGCTAGATTAGTACAAGTTGGTATTAGAACTTTAAATACTCATCAAGCGGGGCAAGCAGAGAAGTTTGGTGTAGAAATTCACCAAATGAAAAATTTAGATTTAACTACAATATCTAAATTTGAAAACCCGCTTTATATTTCTTTAGATATGGACGCTTTCGATCCTGCATTTTCACCTGGAGTATCACATCACGAACCTGGTGGTTTATCATCAAGAGAAGTAATTAGTTTAATTCAAAATATAGATGCTGAGGTTGTAGGAGCAGATATTGTGGAATATAACCCTAATAGAGATTTTCAAAATATGACAGCTTTTTTAGCCGCAAAAATGATGAAAGAAATATTAGTAAAAATGATGTAACAGGTCATAATATAAATAAATGGTTTCCTGAATTATATTTTTTTTGCAACTACTACATAAGTGTCAAAAGCATAGCTTTTTCGGTCTATGAATTCTAGAAGTTCAAAATTATTTAGATAAAGGAAAAGCTCCCATTCGTTTTTTGTAAAAGCTCTAACAATAGACTTATCTTCAGTTAGTTTTATAGTTTCTGATTTTGTTTTTTGATAATAAGCCGAATCCCAATTAAACATGAAATTATCTAAATTATTATCTTTCATATAGCTTTCTCTATAATAGCATTTGTTATCAAAGTATGCTTCATGATATACTTTTTTTCCTCCTTTTATACTTTTAATAAATCTATTGGCATCAATAAAATCAAAACACAGTATACCATCAACAGTTAAATTATTGTGAATAGTTTTTAAAGCACTATGTATTGTTTTATTACTTAACAGATAACTTGAAGTTCTTCCAGTTATGATTGTGGATTCTAAAGGTTTTTTAAGTGCGTATTTTGTTATATCTCCCTGAATAAATGTACCACTGGGGTTTTTTAATTTACTAAGACGAACCATATCTTCACTTAAATCTAAACCGATATAGCCTAATGTTGAGTTTATAAAACGTTTAGCTAGATTTCCTGAACCGCAACCAATCTCTAAGACATTACTTTTTTTGTGTTTATTAATTAAGTTAGAGTAAAACTTATACTCATCGTCATAATCAATAAAAGATTGGTACATTTCATCATAAACTTTTTCAAAACCATTACTATAGAGACTTTGCATGGCTTAGTATTTTATTCGTAATATTTAATAATGCTACCGTTGGTTTTTCCTTCTACACTTCTTACATATGCGTTAATCACTTTTTTCATAGGCACAGGATTATGACCAGGAAAATAATCTTTATATTTTTCATAAGCATCTTCTACCATACCTAACGAAACTACATTTAGTCTAGTTCCAATTGGAATTTCAAGAGCAGCGGCTTGTGCAAAGCTATGTATTCCTCCATTTACCATAGCTGCACTAGTGGTTTTCATAACAGGATCATCTGCTAATATTCCTGTAGATAATGTTATAGAACCATTGGAGTTTAAATAATGCTGACCTATACGAACTAGATTAACTTGACCCATTAATTTACTTTTTAACCCAATGTAGTAGTCGTCTTCTGTAAGATCATTAAATGGAGCCCATTTTGCCTCTCCAGCAATGCAAATAACAGCATCTACTAATCCTGTTTTATCAAACATTGATTTTATTGATTTGCTATCTGCAATATCCACTTTTATGTCGCCTGAAGTTCTACCTGCTATAATTACTTCATTGTTTTTTGAGAAATGATTAGAAACTTTGCTGCCAATGGTGCCGTTACCTCCAATAATTAATATTTTCATCTTTATATTTTATTTCAAGTTAGTAATTTGAGATATAAAAAAAAAGTGCCACTCTATAAAAAAGCGGCACTTTTAATAATTAACTACTCAAAATTGTTAAAATTTATAGTTTAACGATAAGTTAAACATAGTTCCTAATTGACTAAAGTGATAACCATCGTATGTCATTTGAGAATAACGTTGGTTAAAAGTAATTAAGTTAGATTGATTTTGTACTTGTGCAGCATCTGCTAAAATAGCTTGTCCAGCAGCATTTTCTGCTTTAAAACTCCATTCTGGTAACACATTTAATAAATTGTTTACATTTAATGCAATAGTTAATTTATCATTAGCATTAAAGTTAATACCTAAATCTGTAACTATTTTTGGCGTAAATTCTGTTCTTAAGTCATTACTCATACCTTGTTGTTTGAAAGTTGTTTTTCCAAAGTATGTGTTATTAAGAGACCATCCCCATTTACCAATATCATAATTTGCACCTAAAATCCATTTTGTTTTTGGTCTAGATGTAAAGAATAAAGCTTCTTGAGTAGGTGTTACAATAGTTTGACCAGCTGCTAAAAATGCTGGATCTTTTACAGCACCATCTCTTTCGTTTGTAATAGTGTAATTACCAGATAAGTTAAGATCTAACTCTCCAGAACCAAGTGAAATATTTTTTTGACTAATAACGACATCCAAACCAGATGTTTTAGTGTCTAATGCATTTGCAAAGAAACTTAAATCTGATAATCCAGCAAAAGCAGGAGAGTTTGGAGGAGTAACCTCAGAACCTAATACAATTCTGTCTTCAACATTAATACTATAATAATCTACAGTAAAACTTAATGTACTTGTTAATTTCCCTCCTACACCTATAGTAAAGTTGTTAGATGTTTCAGCATCTAATTCTGGAAGTCCCAATAATTTAGCTTGAGTAGATACATTGTTTACTAAACCACCAACTTGAATACCTTGACCAGGAATAAAACTATATTGTGCTTTTTGAGTGTAAATTTGATGTAATGTAGGCGCTCTAAATCCTGAAGAGATAGAAGCTCTTGCTGTAAGTTTGTCGCTTAGTTTTAAACGAGAACTTAATTTGTATACAAATGTGTTTCCAAAATCTGAATAGTTCTCTGTTCTTATTGTTCCACTTAGTAAGAAAGCTTCGCTTACATCATAATCCAAAGAAAAGTATCCACCAATATTATAACGGTTAAATTTTCCTGAATTTTCAGGGCTATTACCTGAGAAAGAATCGGCACCACCACCGTCATAAGAGTCTAATCCGCCTTCAATTACTTCAAAAACCTCGTTTCTAAACTCAGCACCAAAACCAATACTTACCTTATCAGAAAGGATTCTGTTAATATCTATATTTCCAACATTATGAGTAAAACGAGTACCTCCTGGATCGAATGACTGAGCACTGTTAGATCTGTACAATTCAGAACCTGCAGTAATTTCACCATCATCAACAGACCCATTATTATTTGCATCTACCCATGTTGACGGAGAGTATACTAAGTTTCTATTATGAGAATTATTTACTTTATATGTTTGGGTATTGCCACCAGTAGTATAACTTAAATCAACATTCCATTCGTTAATTTTAGTTTTAATACCAATTGTACCATTGTAATCATTTAATAAACCTTCAAATGTTGGTACATAACCATCATATCCACCTGGGTTAGTTGGGTGGTTACCTGGGAAAAAGTCTGCTAAATATGGAAAATCTGTAACTGTTCTCCAATATGGTGTTCTGTAGTTTGCAAAACTGTTTACTTTTTTATAAACATAAGCAGCGTTAAAATACATTTGAGTATTATCACTTAAATCAAAACCACCATTTACCAAAAATTTTGAAGCAGCTGTTTCTGGAGACCCATTTATGTTTCCTGCATCTGGGCGGCGCGATAAAAATTCTTCTACATCTGCAATATTAGCTCCAAAATCGGCAGCTTCACCAGCAGCATTTACTGTGCCTGGTCTGTTAGCTAAGTTTACTTTCGAAAAGTCTATAGTATAATTTATGAATCCTTTATCATCTCCAATAGTACTACCATTGTTAACACTAATACCAAACATTTCGCCATCACCTTCAGACGTCATTCCTCCTCTTAAAGTAGCTGAACCATTGTTAGGAGAATCTTTAAGTATAATATTCATTACACCAGCAATAGCATCTGATCCATATTGTGCAGATGCTCCATCACGTAGTATTTCTACACGTTTAATAGCGTCCGTTGGAATTGCAGAAATATCTGCACCAGTTTCACCACGACCTGGAGAGGTTTGTGTATACAATAAAGCACTTAAATTTTTACGTTTACCATTAATAAGAATTAATGTTCTACTTGGTCCCATGTTTCTAATTTCATAAGGATCTAATAAAGAGGTTGCATCGTTTACAGGTGTTTGTACCGTATTAAACGATGGGATTCTATATTGTAGTGCTTTATCAAAAGTAGCTTGACCTGTAGAAGTTAATTCTTTAACTCCAACAACATCAACAGGTAAAGGTGTATCAACATTACTTCTTGGTGCTGTACGAGAACCTACTAGTACAATTTCTGCTAATGCTTCACCATCAGATAACGATACACTTATTTGAGTTCTTCCGTTTACAGCTTCTTCTTTGGTTGAATAGCCTACATAGCTAAATACTAGAGTACCGTTACTGTCTACAACTATAGTGTAGTTTCCGTCAAAATCTGTAGTAGTTCCATTTGTAGTGCCTTTTTCTATAACATTTACACCTGGAACACCAATACCGTTTTGGTCGGTAACTTTTCCAGTTACATCTTGCTGTGCAAAAGTAAGTGAGACACTAAAAATTAATAAAAATAAAAGAATTGTGTTTTTCATAAAAGAATTGTTTAGTTATTATAAAGAATTAGTTACTTATATAAGTTATAAGCACATAAACCTTATAATATACTCGTTGAAGCTTAACTTTTTTTTAACTCATAAAAATTATTTAAGTTAAAAACCTGAAAATCAATTGTTTAATTTTTAAAACTTATATGAAATATTTGAATAGAAAAAAGAACCGTTTGTTCCCATTTGTACAGAATCCCAATATCCGCCACTATCCGTCCAATTATTTTGTTGGGCAGTTGGGTATATGTTGAATATATTGTTTGCGCCTAATTTTAATGCAATTTTATCAGTTAAAGCATAACCAATATTAAAGTCTGTAGTTAATTTAGAATTATAAACATCAGTTGCCTTTTGCAATCTATCTATTTCGTCAATGTATTCTGAATTTGGATCTTCAATAATTAAAGGCTGATAGATTTGCCAATCTACTAGTGTTACTTTACTAAAACTGGTAAGAGTTAGGTTTGTATTAATCTTTTTATTAGAATAGTTTAAATTTAAATTAAACTTACTTTTTGGAGCAGATGCTAATAAGAAATATTGGTCGCGTATGCCAAAAAAGGTTTCTTCATCTAGAGTTTTATTTTTTATTTTATCAATGGTCATTCTATTAACATTTCCAGCAAAGGACACTATAAAATTATTGTTCATAATGTTCTTTTTCCATGTTAATATAACATCTATACCTATTGTGCTTGTATTTACTCCGTTAGTAAAAAACTGTACATCGTTTACATTTAAATTAAGATTTGATGCGTCAAAGTTTCCTGTTAATATAATTCTATCTTTTATGTTTACATAATAGGCATCAACAGCGGCTTTAAAATTTTTAGTTTTTGCAGTAAAACCAAAACTACCATTAATTGCCTTTTCTTCAATTAAGTTTCCAATACCAAAACTTCTTGTAATTGGACTATCATTTAATTCTAGTAAAGATTCTGATGGTTCACTACCAATAAAATTTGTGAATTTCAAGTTGTAATAAATTTGAGCTAGTGAAGGTGCTCTAAACCCCGAACTAAATGAGCTCCTTATATTAAAGTTGTCATTGGCTTTATATCTTGATGATAATTTAATATTAAATGTGCTACCAAAATCGCTATAGTTTTCGTAACGCCCTGCAATGCCAAACATAAATTTATTTGTAAAATCGAATTCAGTATCTACATATACAGCTAGATTAGATCTAGTTTGGTCTACTTCATTTTCTGGAGCATATCCCGGAAACCCTTGAGACCCTCTAGGGCGCGGGAAACCATTTAGCATTATTATATCACTAGTTGGAGTATTCTGGTTAACTATATTGTTGTTAATATCAAAAGCTGCATATGAACCTATTTCTCCAGCAAATATTTTATAATTTTCTATTCTATATTCTGTTCCAAAAGCAATATTTATTCCGTTAAGAATATTTTTATAAAACCTTGTAAAATCTGCTCCTGTAGTATTTTGATTTAGTATATGCCCACCAGCATCAAAACTTGTAGGCGAATGAGAAAGCAAAGTTGCGTTTAGTGTTTCTTTAATAAAATAATGAAAGTTGTTTTTACCAAATGTATTATTAATATCTACGTTCCAACCATTAAATTGAGTTCTAAAACCAGTAGAAATAGAGTTATCCTTTATTTTTGCTGTTATTAATGGGTTGAACCCATTAGGATAAATTTCGAGTACATTTCTAGGACTATCAGCAGGTCTTGTAAAGGCATAAGATTCTGAATCTCTATAGCTATAGCCTCCAAAAGCATAGAAACTTGAATGGTTGTTTATTGGAATTTCTGTATTTATAAAAATACTATATTCATTCAAACCAGCTTCGCCATATTTTTCTCTAAAATCTGCTCCTGGTCTTAAAGTTTTTTCTTTCGATAAGTATTCGGTTGTTAAATTGATAAACCCTTTTTCAAAAACCTTCATTCCATAATTACCAGATAGTTTCATAGTATTTCCATCTATACCAGAAGTAGGGTTTGTAAAATTTCCTTTGGCATTAGCATTGTTGAAACCATAGGTAATATTTCCATTAAAGGTGTCTACTTTGTCTTTTAAAACAATATTCATAACTCCAGCTATTGCATCTGAGCCATATTGAGCAGAGGCACCATCACGTAAGATTTCAATTTTTTCTATAGCTGAAGCTGGTATGGCGTTTAAATCGGTTCCTGAATTCCCTCTTCCGCGAGTACCATACAAATTAATTAAAGATGACTGATGTCTTCTTTTTCCATTGATTAGTATTAAGGTTTGATCTGGGCCTAAGCCTCTTAATGTTGCTGGAACAATATGATCTGCGCCATCTGCACCAGATTGTTTTGAAGCGTTAAAAGAAGGGATAACAAATTGAAGTATTTGATTAATTTCTATTTGCCCAGTTCTATTAGTTGCTTGTTGTAATTGAACAATATCTATTGCCGAGGGTGTGTCTAGAGCTGACCTATTTGCGTTTCTAGAACCTACAATTTGAACTTCGTTTAAAGACTCTCCCTGTTCTAATACAATCGTTATATCATTTTCATTTTTAATAGCAATTACTTTTGAAGTGTAGCCAACATAACTTACAGTAATAAATAGGTTGTTTAGCGAATTTGTCTCTAAACTAAAGTTTCCGTTTGTGTCTGTAGTAGTACCATTAATGGAACCATTTTCAATAATGTTAGCTTCAACTAAAGGCTCATTAAGTAGATTAACAACTTTTCCTCTTATTACATGATTGGTAAAGCCATTTGAATTTGAAATTGTAGCAATGGTTTCATTTAAGCGTTTTTTTGCTTTTTCAAACGATGCTTTCCCTTTTTCGCTATCATTATAAATTACATAGTAATTATTTCCTAAGTTATCGAAATGAAGATTGGTTTTTACCCTTAAATAATCAATTATAACTTGTAAATCTTTATTGTTTAATTGATTTGTATCAACTTCAATGTTTTCAAGTAAGTCTACATCATATGTAAAAAACACTTGTTGTTCTTCACTTAACTTGGATAAAAACTGTGTTAATTTTATTTTTTGATTTTCGGTATTCTGTGCATTTAAACCAAAACTATATATTATAACCAAGACCATTGTCAAGATTACTTTCAAAGGTTTATTAGAATACATTTTACGCAAATTAGAACCTAATTTTTGTTAATGTATAACTTATTATCTTGATTAACAATAGTTACTTGTGCAGATTTCTCGATGGTTTTAATACAAATTTCTAAATCTTGAGTAGGGACAGCACCAGTTATTAATACAGTTTTACTAGCGTCATCTTCAAAAACAGCTGTTATACCATAGGTGTCTTCAATTTTACTCATAGCAGTCTCTAAGGTAGCACGATCAAAGATTAAAGACCCATTTTTCCATGAGGTTTGTAATTCTGGTCTAAGAATTCTTTTTTCTTCAATAATTTTATCTGCTTTATACGAATAAGAAACTAAATCTCCAGGAATCATCTTTTTTTGTATACCATTATTTAGTTTAAGAGCAATATTTCCTTCTTCTAAAAATACTTGAGTTCTGGTATTGCGATTGTTTACATTAAATGAAGTACCGTAAACTTCAACTTTTAAATCTTCAGTTATTACAAAAAATTTAGCATTTGTGGCAGGTTTTTTCTCTACATTAAAAAACGCTTCGCCTTCTAAAATAACTTCTCTAACATCATCATTATTGTAAGATAGAGAAGAATTTGAGTTTAATTTAACTTTAGTTCTATCTGGAAGTGTAATATCAATTATTTCTCCATAAGCTGTTTTATGGGTAACAGTAGTGGGCTTGCTTGCTAGATAAAAAGCAGATATAGAAATAAGCAATACTATAGTCGCAGCAATACTTTGGTATTTTATGTTTTTATAGAAAGGAATTTTATAAACTTTATTAGTATTAGTTACGTTTTGCTCAAATTTTTCCCATGCATCAAGGGTTTTTTCCTCAGAAACATAAGATTTGTTAAACTTAACACCAACGAGAATATCTCTTGCATCAAATACAAGTTGTTTTTTACTTGGGTTTTCTCGAAGCCAATTATCCCAAAAATCAACATCAGCCATTTGTTTTTTATGCACCCAATTAACAAATGAAGCATCATTTATTAAATCTTCTATTTTTGTATATGTTCTATTTTCCATAAACTGAGAGACTATTCAAAAATCTTCTTTTCTATACTTATTATAAGAGTCATTTACATTTTATATACTCTCTTTTTTAAGTATTTATTTATTTTTTATACAATATCTTTTAAAAGCTCATTAAGTGATGCGTCTTGGCGCAATTTTTTAATGCCTTTGTGTACTAAATTTAATACGCTTTGATAATTTATTTCCAAAACCTTTGCTATTTCATCAATATTTAAATCGCTATAATATTTTAAGTACAAAACTTCTTTTTGCCTATTAGGTAATTCATTTAAAAGATTAGCTAAATTTTCTTGCTTTAAAGCATCAATTTCTTGTTGAATAATAACATCTTCAGCAGAAAAATTTATTTCGACAAAAAAGTTTTCTTTTTCATCATAGTTAATCATTTTTGAAGCTTTTTTTATTTCACGAAATAAATGCCGCCTAAATGACACATATAAATACGGTTTTATCGAATTTAAATCAGCTAAATTTTCTCTGTGTTCATAAACATAAAGAAAAAACTCTTGCAAACAATCTTCGGTTAATTGCTCATTATAATTAGAAAGCTTTAACCCGTAATTATGTAATAATGGATAATAAATTTTAAACAAAGTAGAAAATGCTTTTAAGTCACCTCTTTTTAGTGAAACCCATAAATCATAATCTGTTAAGTTTTTCATAATCAGCTTGTAAGCAATCTAAATGATTAACAAAGTTAAATTTAGATTTCAACAAATATAGATTATTTTTTATATAGATTAGAAATGCTATTTTCATATTAAATTAAAACTGAGAAATAGCTAATAGATTTCTTAATACAAACAACTATATTTGCACTCGCAAATAAAAAAGATTCTCTTCTACTAGGGAATTAAGAAAAAAGAATTCAATGAAAGCCGGAATTGTAGGATTACCAAACGTAGGAAAGTCAACGTTATTTAACTGTTTATCTAATGCCAAAGCGCAAAGTGCAAACTTTCCTTTTTGTACTATTGAACCAAACATAGGTGTAGTAAATGTACCAGATCCGCGTTTAGAAAAATTGGAAGAGTTAGTGAATCCAGAACGCGTTCAACCTGCAACTGTAGAAATTGTAGACATCGCTGGTTTGGTAAAAGGGGCAAGTAAAGGAGAAGGTTTAGGAAACCAGTTTTTAGCTAATATTCGTGAAACTGATGCCATACTTCATGTTTTACGTTGTTTCGATAACGAAAATATTACTCATGTAGATTTAACGATTGACCCAATTCGAGATAAGGAAACAATTGATATGGAATTACAGCTTAAAGACTTAGAGACAGTTGAAAAAAAGCTAGATAAGGTTAAGCGTGCTGCTAAAACAGGAAATAAAGAGGCTCAAAAAGAAGAGGCTATTTTATTAATTTTAAAGACAGGTTTAGAAGAAGGAAAATCGGTTAGAGCTTTAGAGTTTTCTGAAGATGATTATAATGATTTTGTAAAACCATCACAATTAATTACTGATAAACCAGTAATGTATGTTTGTAATGTAGATGAAGGTTCGGCAGTTTCAGGTAACGATTATGTAAAACAAGTAAAAGAGGCGGTAAAAAACGAAAACGCTGAGGTTTTAGTGCTAGCAGTTGGCACAGAAGCAGATATTAATGAATTGGATGACTATGAAGAGCGTCAAATGTTTCTTGAAGATATAGGGCTTGATGAAGCAGGTTCGGCAAAATTAATACGTTCAGCATATAAATTATTAAATCAACAAACTTATTTTACAGCTGGTGTTAAAGAGGTTCGCGCTTGGACTATTGATATTGGAGCCACTGCACCACAAGCTGCAGGTGTAATTCATACCGATTTTGAGAAAGGTTTTATTAGAGCTGAGGTTATTGCTTATGACGATTATGTTGCATTTGGTAGTGAATCAAAGGTGAAAGAAGCTGGAAAAATGAGAGTAGAAGGAAAGAATTATGTCGTTAAAGATGGTGATGTAATGCACTTTCTTTTCAATGTTTAAAACTTAATAATTTCTTAACTATTTTTTAATCGTAAGAATTTTAATATTTTCGTTCTCTTAAATTCGACTAGAATGCCATTAATAGAGATTGAAACTGAAATTAAAGCAGACATTAAAACTTGCTTCGATTTAGCTCGTAATATTGATTCTCATCAAGAATCTTTAAAGCATTCTAATGAAAAAGCTATTGCAGGAAAAATATCTGGTTTAATAGAATTAGGAGAATGGGTAAGCTGGGAAGCTAAACATCTAGGTTTTGTACAGCATTTAACCTCAAAAATTACAGAATTTGATTCACCTAATTATTTTGTAGATGAAATGGTTTTTGGTGCTTTTAAATCGTTTCGTCACGAACATATCTTCCGCGAAAGCGAAAATGAAACCATAATGATTGATAAATTTAATTTTGAATCGCCCTATGGTATTTTTGGCAAATTAGCAAATTGGTTGTTTTTAAAAAGGTATATGAGTAAACTTTTAAAAACAAGAAGCCAATTCCTAAAAGAAAAGGCAGAGTCTATTTAATCTTCTTTTTACTTGAACATCGTAATTATATATTGTTTCGAGTAATAGCTAAAACTCACTAGTTTATATTCGTTTCATGAATGTGACCAAATCTTTTATTTACGGAGTATTAATAGGGGTTTTAGGAATAGTTTTATTTTCTTCAAAAGCGGTTATGGTAAAGCTGGCTTATAACTACAATGTAGATGCCATTAGTATACTACTGTTACGAATGTTATTTTCATTTCCTTTTTATTTAATAATAGCACTGTCATCCAGAAAAAAAAACTCCTCAGTAAAAACAACTAAAAATGATTTTTTATGGGTTTTGTTTTTTGGCTTTGTGGGATACTATTTGGCAAGTTATTTTGATTTTGTTGGGCTTACTTATATAAAGGCAAGTTTAGAGCGAATTATTCTCTTCTTATACCCAACTATCGTGCTCATTTTTAATAAAATATTTTTAAAGAAGAAAATCAATAAATTGCAAATAGGAGCGATTATATTAACTTACTTAGGCATTATTATTGCATTTTGGGATGAGGTTGCTATATCTGGCACTAACACTTATTTAGGCGGATTCTTTATTTTATTAAGTGCAATTACTTACGCTTCTTATTTAGTTGGTAGCGGTTGGTTAATTCCGAAATTTGGAGTAATAAAATTTACATCTTATGCAATGTTAGTTTCTTGTTTTTGTGTGTTTGTTCATTTTAATTTTTCTGTTGAATCTAGTATTTTTGGTCATGCTATAGAGGTTTATATATTAGGGTTTTTAATAGCTGTTTTTGCTACTGTAATTCCATCTTATCTAGTATCTATGTCTATTAAAATGATTAATTCGTCAAATTTTGCAATTGTAGCTGGTGTTGGTCCCATATCAACAATCATTTTAGCTACAATTTTCTTAGATGAATATTTAACAACATTACAATTAATTGGGGCTTTTGTAGTAATTATTGGCATATTATTAGTGTCTTTAAAAAAAGAGAATAGTTGATGATTTAATGTTCTCAACAAAAACAATTCTATATTGTTAATTACTTTGTGTAAAGGCTATTTTATTTTTTATAGCGTTGTGTTATATTAGCATCCTATCATTAAATTTAGCTCTATTCTATGGCTCTACAATCCAATTATACCGAAGATAACATACGCTCTTTAGACTGGAAAGAACATATTCGTATGCGTCCAGGAATGTATATTGGTAAATTGGGAGATGGGTCGTCTCCAGACGATGGTATTTATATCCTTTTAAAAGAAGTACTCGATAATTCTATTGACGAGTATGTTATGGGAGCTGGAAAAACTATCGAAATTTCTATTCAAGGTACTAAAGTTACAGTTCGCGATTATGGACGTGGCATTCCTCTAGGGAAAGTGGTAGATGTGGTTTCTAAAATGAATACTGGTGGGAAGTACGATTCTAAAGCTTTTAAAAAATCGGTAGGATTAAACGGAGTTGGTACCAAAGCGGTTAATGCATTGTCATCTTATTTTCGTGTAGAATCTACGCGAGATAGTAAAAGCGCTTCTGCAGAATTTGAGCAAGGTAATTTGATGAATCAAGATTTACTGGATGATACATCTCGTAGAAAAGGGACCAAAGTATCGTTCATTCCAGATGATATTATCTTTAAAAATTATAAGTACAGAAACGAATATATCGTTAAAATGCTTAAAAACTATGTGTATTTGAACCCAGGTTTAACTATAGTTTTTAATGGCGAAAAATATTTTAGCGAAAATGGATTAAAAGATTTATTAAGTGAAAATATTAATGAATCAGATAGGTTATATCCCATTATACATTTACGAGGCGATGATATCGAAATAGCTTTAACTCACAGTAAAACGCAGTATAGTGAAGAATACCATTCGTTTGTTAATGGACAGAATACAACACAAGGGGGAACGCATTTAAATGCATTTCGAGAATCTTTGGTTAAAACGATTAGAGAATATTTTGGTAAAAACTATGACGCTTCAGATATTCGAAAATCAGTAGTAAGTGCCATTGCCATAAAAGTAATGGAACCAGTTTTTGAGAGTCAAACCAAAACCAAATTAGGTTCAACCGATATGGGAGGCGATTTGCCAACAGTAAGAACTTATATTAACGATTTTGTAAAAACATATTTAGATAATTATTTACATAAAAACGCTGATACTGCCGAAAAAATTCAACGAAAGATACTTCAAGCTGAGCGAGAACGTAAAGAGTTATCGGGCATTCGTAAACTGGCTAAAGATAGAGCAAAAAAAGCAAGTCTACACAATAAAAAGTTACGTGATTGTCGTGTGCATTTTGGAGATACTAAAAACGAACGTAATTTAGAAACTACTTTATTTATTACCGAGGGAGATTCTGCATCGGGAAGTATTACTAAATCACGTGATGTAAATACACAAGCTGTATTTAGCTTAAAAGGAAAGCCTTTGAATTGTTACGGTTTAACAAAAAAAATTGTTTACGAAAACGAAGAATTTAATTTATTACAAGCGGCTTTAAACATTGAAGAATCTTTAGAAGACTTACGCTATAATAATGTTGTAATAGCAACCGATGCCGATGTAGATGGTATGCACATTCGCTTGTTGTTGATTACATTTTTTCTTCAATTTTTTCCAGAAGTGATTAAAGAAGGCCATTTGTATATTTTACAAACCCCTCTGTTTAGAGTAAGAAATAAAAAGGAAACTATTTATTGCTATTCTGAAGAAGAGCGCGTTAATGCTATTGAAAAATTAAAACCTAAGCCAGAGATTACACGATTTAAAGGACTAGGTGAAATATCACCAGATGAGTTTAAACATTTTATTGGCGAAGATATTCGTTTAGACCCCATAATGCTAGATGATAATATGTCTATTGAAGAGTTATTATCTTTTTATATGGGAAAAAACACACCAACACGACAAGAATTTATTATTGAAAATCTAAAAGTAGAATTAGATTTAATTGAAGCAGAGAAAGCCTAATACAGCATGATAGAAGAAGAGAACGACGATTTAACCAACGAACAAGACGAACAACCCCAAGAAACCATAACCAGAGTTACTGGTATGTATAAAGATTGGTTTTTAGACTATGCATCGTATGTTATATTAGAACGTGCTGTTCCTGCCATAGAAGATGGTTTTAAACCAGTACAGCGTCGTATTATGCACTCTATGAAAGATTTAGATGATGGACGTTATAACAAAGTAGCAAACATAGTTGGCCATACCATGCAATATCACCCTCATGGAGATGCAAGTATTGCAGATGCAATGGTACAGATTGGCCAGAAAGATTTATTAATTGATACACAAGGAAACTGGGGAAACATATTAACAGGAGATAGAGCAGCAGCATCACGTTATATAGAAGCACGTATCTCAAAATTTGGTTTAGATGTTGTTTACAACCCAAAAATAACCGAATGGCAAGCTTCATACGATGGAAGGCGTAAAGAACCTGTTAATCTTCCAGTTATGTTTCCATTGCTTTTGGCACAAGGAGGAGAAGGAATTGCTGTTGGGTTATCTACTAAAATATTGCCTCATAATTTTATTGAACTTATTGATGCTTCAATAAAGCATTTACAGGGTAAGCGATTTACTATTTTGCCAGATTTTCCAACTGCTGGTATAGCCGATTTTTCAAACTATAATGATGGTTTAAGAGGGGGTAAGGTGCGTGTTCGCGCAAAAATAGCACAAGTTGATAAAAACACATTGGCGATTACCGAAATTCCTTACGCAACCACTACATCATCACTTATAGATTCTATTTTAAAAGCTAATGATAAAGGTAAAATCAAGGTTAAAAAAATTGAAGATAATACCGCCGCTGAGGTTGAAATATTAATCCACCTTCCTTCTGGTTTATCACCAGATAAAACTATTGATGCATTGTATGCTTTTACAAGTTGTGAGTCGTCTATTTCTCCTTTAGGCTGCGTTATTGAAGATAATAAACCATTATTTGTAGGAGTTACAGAAATGTTGCGTCGCTCTACAGATAATACTGTACAACTTTTAAAGCAAGAATTAGAAATTAAGCTAAAAGAGCATGAAGAACAATGGCATTTCGCATCATTAGAACGTATTTTTATTGAAAATAGAATTTATCGTGATATAGAAGAAGAGGAAACTTGGGAAGGAGTTATTAATGCTATTGATAAGGGGCTTCAGCCGCATATAAAACATTTAAAACGTGCTGTTACAGAAGATGATATAGTACGATTAACCGAAATCCGAATTAAGCGTATATCAAAATTTGATATTGATAAAGCTCAGCAAAAAATTGATGCTTTAGAAGATCAAATAGCCGAAATAAAACACCATTTAGCAAACCTTATAGATTATGCTATCGCTTATTTTACAAGATTGAAAAAGGATTACGGGAAAGGACGTGAACGTAAAACTGAGATTAGAATCTTTGATGATGTTGATGCAACTAAAGTTGTTATCCGTAACACGAAACTTTACGTAAATAGAGAAGAAGGTTTTATAGGTACTTCATTACGACGTGACGAATATGTTTGCGATTGTAGCGATATTGATGACATTATTGTATTTACTAAAGATGGTAAAATGATGGTTACCAAAGTTGGTACTAAAACCTTTATTGGTAAAGATATTATTCACGTTGCTGTGTTTAAAAAGAAAGACAAGCGTACTATTTATAATATGATTTATCGTGACGGAAAGGGAGGACCATCATATATAAAACGATTTGCAGTTACCAGTATTACACGTGATAAGGATTACGACTTAACTAATGGAAATAAAAGCTCAGTTGTTCTTTATTTCTCTGCAAACCCAAATGGTGAGGCCGAAGTTGTAACTGTTAATTTGAGACAAGCAGGCAGTATTAAAAAACTAAAATGGGATATTGATTTTGCTGATATATTAATTAAAGGACGTACTTCAAAAGGAAATTTGGTTACTAAATACTCTATTAAGCGTGTTGAATTAAAAGAAAAAGGAGTTTCTACACTAAAACCTCGCAAAATTTGGTTTGACGATGCAGTTCAGCGTTTAAATGTTGATGGTAGAGGAGAGTTAGTTGGCGAGTTTAGAGGAGAAGACAAACTCTTGATAATAACCCAATCTGGAATGGTTAAAACTGTAACGCCAGAAGTAACTATGCATTTTGACAACGATATGATTGTTATGGAAAAGTGGGTGCCAAAAAAGCCAATTTCGGCTATTTATTTTAATGGTGAAAAAGAGATGTATTACGTTAAGCGTTTTTTAATTGAGAATGAAGGAAGAGAAGAATCCTTTATTTCTGATCATTCAAACTCACAATTAGAAATTGTTTCAACCGATTGGAAACCTATGGCAGAAATAGTTTATGCTAAAGAGCGTGGTAAGGATAGAAAAGATAATTTAGAAGTTAATCTTGAAGAATTTATTAACGTTAAAGGAATAAGTGCCTTAGGAAACCAACTTACAAAAGACAAAGTAAATCAAATCAATTTATTAGATCCAATTCCTTTTGAAGCACCAAAAGAAGTTCATGCAGATGAATTGGAAGTAGTAGATGAAACTGAAGTTTCTGTTAACGATACTGAAACAAATACAGATGAAAATAATTCTGAAAGCAAACCAAATGATTTAGAAACTGATGATGAAGGACAGATTACTTTATTTTAAAACTTGATTTTTATATATTAAAAAGCCCTTGAAAACTTTCAAGGGCTTTTTGGTTTTGGTTGATTAATTTATAATTATTCATACTTCAAGGCATCTACAGGATCTGAATTTGCCGCTAAATATGCTTGAGAACTTACTGTAATCAATGCTATTATTAGAGCTAAAAAAGTAGCAAAGAAATATGGTAATAATGGCATATCTATTTGATATGAGAAATTTGTTAACCAATTTTTGGCAAGTAAATAGGTGATAGGCCATGCAAAGATATTTGCAATTAATACTAATCTAATAAAGTCTTTGGTAAGCATATTCATAATTTGAGGCACAGAAGAGCCTAAAACCTTTCTTATACCTATTTCTTTTGTACGTTGCTCAGCTGTATATGAAGCTAAACCGTATAATCCCATTGCAGATATTATTATGGCAAGTATAGTTAGGAATAAAAACATGGTGCCAAAGTTTTCTTGTTGTCTTAATAATGCTCCAAATTTTTGATCTAAAAACTTATATCTAAAAGGATGTGATGGCTCTAATTTGTTCCATTCAGTTTCAATATAATCGATAGTAGCATTCATGTCATTCTTTGCAATTTTAAAAGAAGCAAACCAAACAAAATTTTCTATAGTGAGTATCATTGGGCGAATGGGTTGATTAAAGCCTTCTATGTGAAAATCTTTAACAATTCCTATTATATTGCCATATTCTAAGCCTCCGTCATTTCCTGTGTACCTGCCTAAACGTCTTCCTACTGCATTTTCAATGTTTAAGTTTTTTACAGCAGTTTCATTTAATATATAGTATGGAACAGAATCTGACTCCTTTTCCCTGTCAAATTTGCGTCCTTCGAGAAGCTCAATATCTAAAGTTTTCATGAAATCATAATCAACTTCCATATTCCATAGCGGTAATTGTTCTTCATTCCCTTCTAAGGCGTACATGTTTTGGTTTGGATTATCTCCAGGATAGTAAGATGCTCTTGTAACACTTAAAACATTACTATTCTTTAGAAATATATCTTTGTAATTTCTAAAGTTCTGTGTCATAGCATCTGTTTGAAGCGGAACTACTATTACCTGCTCTCCGTTAAAGCCAATATCTTTATTATGTAAAAATGAAATCTGTTTAAAAATAATTATCATACCAATAATTAATATTGTTGATGCTGTAAATTGTATAACTACAAGTACTTTTCTTAATAATGCTCCGCCTTTAGTTTTAGTGAGATCTCCTTTTAGTACTGCAATTGGTTGAAACGCTGATAAGAAAAATGCAGGATAACTTCCTGCAAATAACCCATAAATTAGGGTTACTAATAATGCGAATAAAACAGTTTTTCCAATATAATCATTAAAAAGTGTAAGGTTGGTTTCCATAATATTATTAAAACCAGGAAGGAAAAGTTCTACTAGTATAAAGGCTAGAAATAATGCAATAAAACTTTGGATAACAGATTCTGTTAAAAACTGAGCGATTAGCATTTTTCTTGAAGCTCCAGTAACCTTTCTTACTCCAACTTCCTTTGCTCTTTTTCCAGACCTAGCGGTAGATAAATTCATGAAATTTATTCCAGCAATTAAGATAACTAATAAGGCGATGCCTATAAATACATAAATGTATATAATGTTTCCGTTTTGCTTTATTTCAAAATCCATTTGTGAATGAAGGTGAATATCTTTTAGAGGCTGTAATTGATACTCGAAGGCATTCCCTTGTGATAGAAATTCTTCAACAGTAATTTTCATGTAGCGTTCTACATCTGGCGCAATTTTTTTCATAAAATTACGCTTCATTTCTGCTTCAAAGGCACTAAAATTAGCCCCTTCTTTTAATTTTACGTATGTATACCAACCATTATTCATCCATACATTTCGAATTTGAGGATCTGCTAAAAACATATCAAATTGAAAGTGAGCATGTCCTTTAGGTTCTTTAACTATACCTCTTACAATATAATCTTGTCTATTGTCATAATTTACAACTTCACCTATGGCATTTTTATCGCCAAATAATTTTCGGGCAGATTCTTCAGTTAACACAAGAGCATTGTCTTCTTTTAATGCAGTTTCGGCATCACCGTGAACAAATTCATAATTAAATACTTTAAAAAAAGTACTATCGGCTCTTACTCCTTTTTGTATATAAACTTTGTTTTGTTCATGACGCATTAAAATTTCTTGGTTAATAGTTTGAATACGTGTTGCTGTTTCTACATCAGTAAACTCGGTTCTAAACGCATTAGCCATAGGGCTACAAGAAACTGGCGCATTCATTTTTTGCCCCATCATGTCTGCTTTAATTCCAGTTCTATATATACGCTCGTATCCATCCCAATGCTTCTCGTAGCTTGTTTCATCATTAATAAAAAGAAAAACTAGAATGGTAACAGTAAGTCCTAAAGCCAACCCTAAAATGTTTATAATAGCATAGACTCTATTTTTATTTAAGCTTCTAAAAGCTACTTTTATATAATTTTTAATCATGATTTCTATATTTAAAATTACACAATAGCTTTAGCTATTTTATTTTTACTTTCTGATACAACTTGACCATCGAGTAAATTAATTATCCTTCCAGAATAACTCGCATCATGTGCAGAGTGTGTTACCATTATTATAGTGGTTCCAGCTTCGTGTAGTTCGCATAATAGCTCCATAACTTCGTTACCATGCGAGCTATCTAGATTTCCTGTTGGTTCATCAGCCAAAATTAATGGAGGTCTATTAATTAATGCTCTTGCAACAGCAACACGTTGTTGTTGTCCACCAGATAGTTGTTGAGGGAAATGTGATGATCTGTGTGAGATTCCAATCTTATCAATAATTTCATTTACTCTTTGTTTTCGCTCAGGAGCTGGCACTTTGTTATAGAGTAGAGGAAGCTCGATATTTTCAAAGACAGTTAACTCATCAATTAAATTAAAATTTTGAAAAATGAAACCAATATTCTTTTTACGAATATCTGAACGCCCTTTCTCATTTAAGTGAGCAACTTCGTTGCCTAAAAACTCATAACTTCCGCTCTCAGGTTTATCTAATAGCCCTAAGATGTTTAAAAGTGTTGATTTTCCACATCCTGAAGGCCCCATTATAGATACGAACTCTCCTTTTTCTATTTCAAAAGATACTTCATTTAATGCTGTAGATTCTATTTCGTCTGTTCTGTAAACTTTAGTTAATTGATTTAGTTTAATCATGGTTTTTAGTTTTTAATTGATTTTGATTGATTCATAATTTTTAAAGTCGTCATAAGAAGAAGAAATAAATTCGTCACCAACGTTTAATCCTTCTAATACTTGGTAATAACTAGGATTTTTACTGCCTAATTTTATATATCGTTTATTGGCTTCTCCATTTCCATCCAAGACATATACATATTGCCCACCTGATGATTGAAAATAGCTACCTCTTGGTATCATTAAAGATTTTTGTGCTTTTGACAATTCTAGCCTTACTTGAAGCGATTGACCAATGGTTATTGCTTTTGGAGGTGTATTTACAAAAACTAATTCGATTTCAAAACGCCTGCTTACCACTTCTGGTAACACTTTTTTTACTTTCAAATCAATCAGCTCACCATCAAAAGAGAAACGTGCTAATTGACCAGGCTTAACCATACTTAAATAATATTCGTCAACTTGCCCTTTAATTTTAAAACCAGACTGAACATCTATTTTTGCAACGGTTTGGTTATTGCCATACGATTCGCCAATTACTGGGTCAAAAGATGATAACATTCCAGAAACCGGGGCACGAACTAACATTTTATCAATATTATCATGAATCATCTCTAAGTTACGTTGCATCATTCCTATAGATTTATTTATTTGATGTATTTGAATTTTGTTATCCTGTCTGCTTTTTTTTACATTTCTGTCTACTAAATCGCGTTTGTTTTTTAAGTATTTATAAGATTCTTTTCGATCAATAAAATCGTTTTTAGCAACTATATCTTTTGTATACAGCACAGAATCTACTTTATAGCTACGTTCAATATCTGCTAAGCTATTCTCACTATCTATAAGAGATTCTGTTAAATCTCGCTGATCTTTTTCAAGAGATAATTTTAAATTTCTTAGATTATTGATTTGCTCAACAATGGCTGTTTCTTGATTCATATATCCAAGCGTTACAGCTGGGTTGCTTAAACGTAATAAAGGTGTACCTTTTTCAACGCTAATACCATCTTCAATAAATATTTCTTCTACAGTACCACCTTCGAGGGTGTTTACTAGAACCAAATTAATAGGTTCTACATCGCCATCAATTAAAATCATGTCTTGAAAATTTCCTTCAATAACTTTTTTCACTGATATTTTTGAAGCATTAACTTTATATGTTTTTTTGTTAATAGCTTTAAAGCCAAAAAAAGCAAGGATTAAAAAAACAATGGTTCCTGCTATATATAACTTTTTAGTTTGCGTCCATTTCTTTTTTTCTACTCTTTTATCCATTCCAATTTGTTGCATAACGATTAAATTTAAACCAAGATTGATAAAACTATGTCTGTAATAAAAGCTGTTATTTCTATAATTAATGCTACCATGTTATTGTCTGATTTTTATATTGATTGATAATGATTGTTTTTACTGATCGTTTTTTGATTGATGAATTTTGAAGTGTAATACTCAATGCTGGTGCCAAATATTTTTATTTTGTTAAAATATTGATAATCATTGCTTTAGGTTTTGAGCAGAATTTTAAAAGTGTTCACTATCGAACAAAACATTGTTCGATAGTGAACATTTTGTACATTAGACAAAACTTAATTAGGATTATACAAATGATAAAAAATCCAGCAACAATTTTAATTATTGATGATGACGAAGATGTTTTACTTTCTGCTAAATTATTGCTTAAAAAATATTACACTAATATAATTACAAGGAATAGCCCGAAAGAAATTAATCAGCTTATTTCAAAAGAACACATAGATATGATTGTGTTGGATATGAATTATAGAATAGGTTTTAATGATGGTAAGGAAGGTATGTATTGGTTAAAGCATATTTTAAATATAAAACCCAAAATGGTAGTTGTACTAATGACTGCTTACGGTGAAGTAGAGTTAGCAGTAAATGCTATTAAGAATGGCGCTTTTGATTTTATATTAAAACCATGGAGTAACGAAAAGTTTTTAGCTACGGTACATGCAGGTTTAGAATTAAGTAAATCTAATAAGCAAGTATCTATTTTAAAGCATACTAACAAGGCTTTATTGGAAAACGACGATATAAGATTTGGACCAGTAATTGGTAACTCTAGTGCTATGACTAAGGTTATGGATGTGGTTAAAAAGGTTAGTAATACTGATGCAAATATTTTAATATTAGGTGAAAACGGTACAGGAAAACAACATTTAGCAAGAGAAATACATAAGCGCTCATCAAATAAAAACGCACCATTTATTCATGTAGATTTAGGAGCTTTATCAGAATCTCTTTTTGAAAGTGAACTCTTTGGACACAAAAAAGGAGCATTTACTGATGCTTATGAAGATAAACCTGGGCGTTTTGAAATGGCTGAAAATGGTACCCTTTTTTTAGATGAAATAGGAAACCTTCCTTATAATTTACAATCAAAATTATTAACCGTTCTGCAAGACAGAAAAGTATCGCGATTAGGCGAAGGTATTGAAAGGCCTTTTAACGCAAGATTATTATTTGCAACAAATGCACCTTTAAATCAGTGGGTTTCTGAAGGAAAATTTAGGCAGGATTTATTGTTTAGAATTAATACTGTAGAGATTGAAATTCCTCCATTAAGAGATAGACCCGAAGATATTTCAGATTTTGTTATTCATTATTTAAATATGTTTAAAGAGAAGTATCAAAAATCCCATTTAACAATTACAGATGAAGCACTAAGCGTTTTAAAAACACATAATTGGCCAGGAAATATTAGAGAAATTCAACACACTATTGAGCGTGGTGTTATTATGTGTGACGATAATGTTATTAAACCTTCAGACTTTAACCTATCAAATATTGAAACAGATAATACAGCTAATACAGCAAATATTAGTGACTATGGAAATTTAAATTTGCAAGAAATAGAAAAACTATTGGTTAAAAAGGCAATTGAAAAGTATGATGGAAATATATCTAAAGCCTCAAAAGAATTGGGTTTAACAAGAGCTGCGCTTTATCGAAGGTTAGAAAAGTTTAATTTATAATATTTTTAAAATTGATTAAAAAATTTACACTACAAGTAGTAATACGCATTTTAATAATTTTATTTCTTTGTGTTCTGTTTTCATATTTTTTCAATAAAGCACTTTGGTTTAGCACTGTTGGAACAGGTTTATTAATTACTGTACAAGTTATTTTTTTAATAAAGTATGTAAATAATACAAACTATTCTCTCGTAAAATTTTTAGATGCTTTAAAGAACGAAGACTACTCGGTATATTTTTCACCTTCAAAAAAAGGAGACTCTTTTGCAAAAGTTTTTGACGATTTTAATTTAATAATTAAAATTTTTAAAAGAAACAAAATAGAAAAAGAAGCACAGTATAAGTATTTTAAATATATTATAGAGCATGTAAACTTAGGGATAGTTTCTATTAAGAAAGAAGATCTATATCAAGAGCTATCTAGCGAGGAAATTTTATTTTTAAATAAAGCTGCTAGTGAAATACTTAAGTTACCTAAACATAAGTACTGGCACAGATTTGCAAATCAAGTTCCGTGGTTAGTTGAAAAAATTAAAAGCATTGCCAATGGAGGGAAGGTTTTGGTTGATTTTGGAGATGAAATAGAAAGAAAACAACTGTCGCTAGAAGTAATTGAAATACAATTACTCAATGAGCCTTATTTAATTATTACTTTTCAAGATATACGATCAGAAATCGAACAAAAAGAAATAGAAGCATGGCATAATGTTATAAGGATTTTGGCTCATGAAATGCTTAATTCTTTCACACCTGTTAGCTCGTTGGCTTCCACAATGAAGTCTATTACTGAAGATGAAAATGGAAAACTTATTAGTTTGTCTAAACTAGATAAAGACGATATATTAGATATTAATATGGCCGCTGCGACTATTAAAAAACGTTCTGATGGGTTGTTAGCTTTTGTGAAAGATTATAGAACAATATCTAATATACCTGTACCACAATTGCATAAAATTAATGTAAAAAGCTTTTTATCTACAATTCAGTTATTGATGAAGCCACTAATTGAAGCGGCTAATATTAATTTGAGCATATTACAGATTCCTGCAAACGCAACAATTTTAGCTGATAGTAAGCTAATAGAGCAAGTAATAATTAACTTAATTAATAATAGTATTCACGCTTTAAAAGGAATTGAAAACCCTGTTATTAAACTAAATTGTGAAGTAAAACTAGATAAAACAATAATTACTGTTTACGATAATGGAAAAGGCATAGAAGAAAAGATAATGAATCAAATTTTTATACCTTTCTACACTACTAAAAAAAATGGATCTGGTATTGGTTTAAGCTTATCAAAAAACATACTTAAAAAACATGATGGTAATTTACTAGTTAGCTCAGAACCTGGAAAATATACTATGTTTACTCTAGTGTTTAATAAATAATTGGTTTAATCTATTTTAAATAGTAATCTTCCAAAAACTAAATTTTCTTCTTATGCTAAACCCAAGTTTTTTATATAACTTAATTGGACCCAAATTTGTTTGATCTACATGCAAAATAGGGGTTTTACCTTTCTTAATTATGCCTTCTACAGTATGAGCAATGAGTTGTTTAGCAAAACCGTTACCAGTATAATCAGGATGAGTAATTACAGCGCTAATTTCAATGAAATTCTTAGTTTGCATACGTTCGCCAGTTATGGCAACTAATTTACCATCTTTATAAATTCCAAAATATTGACCTAAAGCGTTAGTTTTAGGCTTGAAATATTCTGGGTAAACAAGTTTTATTAAACCTATTAAGTTGTCGTAATGAGATTCTGTAAGCTCAACAATATTTTCAGTTATTGGAAAGTTTATTTTGTTATAAATAATCATTTGTAAGCCTATGTATTCAATAGGCTCTTTAAAATGAGCTGGCATTTTAGGTTTATCGCCAACAATAAAAAAATCATTAATTAGCTTAGCGTGTTTTTCAATAGCATTGCTTGTATCAGTATTATTAATGAAAGCACCAAAAGGGGCATAATCTGGATGAAAAAATTTCACACCTCCATAGTCTATGGCTTCATTAAAATGGATATCTGTTAAAGAGAACCAAACAGGATTATCTAAAGTATCTTCTGGTATTAGCATTACTAAAATGTGTTATCTATATCTTTAATAATTTCTTTAGCTGATGTTTTATAATCAAACCATAAAGTGGACTCGTTTTTTTTAAACCATGTTAATTGTCGTTTAGCAAAACGGCGTGTATTTTTTTTAATTTCTGCTACTGCAAAATCTAAAGTCCACTCACCATTAAAGTAATTAAAAAGTTCTTTATAACCAACTGTATTTAATGCATTTAATGATTGGAAGGGTAATAAAGTCTTAACTTCGTTTAGTAAGCCTTGTTGCATCATAATATCAACACGCTGATTAATACGGTTGTAAATAATGTCTCTTTCAGCTGTAAGTCCAACCGTAATAGTTTTAAAATTTCTATTAGCTTTTCCTTGGTTTAAAAAAGACGAATAAGGTTTACCAGAACCGATGCAAATTTCTAATGCACGAATAACACGATGTGGGTTATCAATAGCGATAGAATTATAAGCTTTAGTGTCTAACAATTTTAGTTGCTTTTGCAAAACAGAAATACCTAGTTCTTCAAATTTTTTATTTAAGTCTTTACGTATACTTTTATCTATATCAGGAAAATAATCTAAACCTTTGCTTATAGCATCTACATATAGTCCAGAACCACCAACCATAATAACAATGTTTTTAGTTTTAAAAAGTGTATTTAAACATTGCAAAGCATCTTTTTCAAAAGCGCCTACATTATAGCTATTCTTTATAGATTTATGGTGAATAAAATGGTGTTTAGCTTGAGTTAGCTCTTCTTTGGTAGGAGCGGCGGTTCCAATCTGCATCTCTTTGAAAAATTGTCTAGAATCTGCTGAAATAATTTCTGTATTAAAATGTTGAGCGAGTTTAATACTAAGAGCTGTTTTGCCAATGGCAGTTGGGCCAACTATAGAAATAAGATACTTATTCATGGTGTAAATTACATCCGCATTTAAAGCAAAACTCAGCATCATCACGATGCGTTTCGTTTAAACAATTTGAACAACATTGAGAGTTAATTTGTATAGGAGTATTATTGTTTTTTGGCTCGTTTTTTTTATCAGACTTGTTCTGATTGGTATATTCTGCCGAAACAATACCTGTTGGAACTGCAATAATACCGTAACCTAAAATCATAACTAAAGAGGCTATGAACTGCCCAAGAGGTGTTTGTGGTGCAATGTCTCCAAATCCAACAGTAGTTAATGTTACTATACACCAGTATACACTTTTAGGAATGTTGGTAAAACCGTTTTCTTCACCTTCTACTAAATACATTATCGTTCCTAATATAATTGCAACAATAACTACAGCAAATAGAAATACGGCTATTTTGGCTTTACTAGCTTTTAAGGCGGTTATAAGAGTATTTGATGCACCTAAATAACGAGCTAATTTTAATATTCTAAAAACACGTAATAAGCGTAAAGCTCTTAAAGCTGCTAAAGCATGTACACCTCCAAAAATTAATGAAATGTATTTTGGAATAGTAGAAAGTAAGTCTACAATACCGTAAAAACTAAAAATATAATTTAGCGGTTTTCTAACTGTAAGAATTCTTGCAATGTACTCGAAACTAAATAAAATAGTAATTACCCATTCAGAAATATTTAAAAAATCATGAAAGTTTTTATCAATACTATCAACACTTTCTAGCATAACTAATATAATACTAGCCAGAATTGTTATTAATAATACAACATCAAATAGCTTTCCAGCTGGTGTATCGGCTTCATAAATAATTTCCTGAAGTTTTAACCTCCACTTGTTTGTTTTGTAATTACTCATAAACTCAAAAGTAGTAAAAGATTTGTTATTTTTTCTTTAGTAGTACAAGTGAGTTAGTTTGTATATCAACAATTTTACTCATAAAACCTTTTAAATATGGATAATATTCTGGTAGATACATTGAGTCTTTAAAATTGATTTTAAATAAAATCTGCAAATAATTATTTTCTACTATACTACTAAATATGATGCTTCCTGTATTGTTGGGTAAAGTTAAATTTAAATCTTTAGGTTTTTCAAGAAGCGTATATTCATCGCCAAAATTGAGTTTTAAAACATAGAAAAAAGAGTCTTTGTATCCAAAATCAATAGGGTAGGTCCGTTCTTGAAGCTTAAATGGATTTTCAGAAAAGAATTTAATAAAAAATGGATTTAAATATATGTTTTCCCCAGTTTCATCAAAACTGTATTCTACATCGTACGATTCAATAAACTGTGGGTTAGTTTTTCCGCCTTTTACAACGTCATGATTAACAATTTCAGTGTTTGGAAACTTATCTTCTAAGTTCGTTATGTATGAGTCACTATTCTGAAAATACTTTTTTCTTTTATTTAGGGCATGATAACCTGTTGTTTTAGAACTAATTTTGCCAGTGATGTTTGCATTTTCATCCAAGTTTAAATTTAATCTGTATTGAATTGTAGACAATTCTTTAGGATTAATATCTATCCATTCGCTTCCCTTTTTAAAATCCATAAGCCTGCCATAGGAATTTAAACACCTAAAAGGAATTTCGCCAAAGCTTAAATAGCGATCTGTAGCATCTAACAAATATGTTTTATTATCAATAATTACTTGAACAATTAGATAATTAAAGTCAGTTATAACTGGATAAATCTTTGTTGGAAAACCATTATTTCTAGTAGAAACTAAAACAGGCTTAGTCTCAATATTTGCTTCTTTTAATAAATTATGTAGCAAAATGTTTATAGAGGAGACATTTCCTGATTTATTTTTAATTAAATCTTTTACTGATACATCTTTAAATATTCTATACTCTCCATTCCAAGTATAATTTTCTTGAACATATTTATAAATGGCATCAGCTTTTTTGTAATTATCTACTTCATTAATAATATTATTGCTTAAAAATTCTTCTAAATTAACAGATTTTGAAAGCTGTCTTCCAATATCTTTATCTGTTTTAAACTCCTTGTCTACAGTTTTCCAAGATTTTGTATAATTATTAATTCTACCATCAAACCCTTTAAATGTTTTAAGTTCGTACTCAATTCTAGCAAGGTAGTTAAACTTACTAGTCATATAATCTTCTTTTATAAAAGCAGGAATATCTTTCATAGCATAGGTTGAGTAAGAACAATGTGAATAACCACCATTTGCAGATAAGCAATTTTTTTTAACTACTGATTCATCAATGAATAATTTTTGCGTTCCTACAAGCTTGATGTTATATTCCCAATTGCCAGGAATACTAGCCCTATATTCGCTATAAAGTTTTGGGATATCGCTTTGGAAGCTCCAACTTTTATAATTAAACATAAAAGGTGATATTAATTTATAACTATAAGTTATTACTGAGCCTTCTTTAATATTTGGTAAAGTAAATTTTACTAAAGTACGATTGTCATCATATTTTTCTCTAAAAATGTCTTTATCATTTAACTTGGTTTTAATTACCTTGCCATTTGTTTGATTATAGGTAGTAGCAACAATGTCTTTTACTTTTTCACTTCTGTTTTTTGTATTGTAAAGGTATATTGTTATTGTAGCATTTTTAAACCCTTCTCTATTTAATATCTTTATTTTATGCTTTTCTTCTGTTACTAAATTAAAATTTTGTTTTTCTACATAACTATTACCATATTCATATAAAACTAAAGCATTTGCAGTCGAATCTTTTTCATAAGTTTTCATTTTTAATTCACTAAGATTAACTCTATAGTTATATAATTTGTCATCTGTTTGAGAAAAAGAAAATAAAAATGATGTAATAAATAATAAAAAGAAGTATTGTTTTTTCATGCTTTAATTAAGAGTAACAATTTTTAAATGCTTATTTTTCCTCAAGTAATTTTGTATAATATGTTGTGTGTCTCTATTGTTTGCCATAGGTGTTATAATAGATTCAAGCACCCCAATGTTATTTATTTGGTAGTTTAGATTGAAGTAGCCTAAACCTTTAAAAATACCATTTTCAATAAGAATGGCACTACGCTCATCTATATCTCTACCTTTATCAATAATAACCATGTTTTTGTTTTTGTAACTGTTTTTATTGATTAATGCCTCAACACGTTGATTATAAACTTCTGGTAATTCTTTATTTATACAAGCTCCATTACAGGTTTTAATATCATAGTTAAAACAACTGGTTTTGGTTTTATAAAGCCCTGTGAGTTTTTGACAAAGCTCATAATCCTCAACAGCTTTGGTAATAAAACTTTTTCCACTTTGTCTGTTACTAAAAGTAGTTATGGATTTTTTTCTACCATCAGCTATATCAATTTTTAAATTAATATAATTGTTTTCATCCTTAAAGCTGTATAAGGCATGTGTAAAAATATTACGCCTAAGCGCTCTATTGTAAATAGGTTTAAGACGCTTAATTTCTTCACTTTCTTTTAAAAGTGCAACCAATTCACTACCAGTTGCTTCATAAGTTACTGTAGCAACCTGCTGTTGAATTTTTTTTGATTTTTGATTGGTATTTGTAAAATGCTGATTGATGCGTTTTTTTATATTATTACTCTTACCTATATATATAATTTCACCATCAGCTTTATGAATATAATAAACACCAGTTATTGAAGGTATTTGCTCTATAATATCTATGTGCCTAGGTTCCATCTGGTGTTTTGGGTTTAGGCGAATAGATTGTTGAATTATATTTTTAGTCGTGTCTTTATCTAACAGCATTTTAAATAGTTTCACAGTAGCTAATGCATCGCCAGATGCACGGTGCCTATCGGTAACTGGGATACCAAGTGAGCGGACTAATTTACCCAAACTATAAGATGCTTGCCCAGGTATTAAATCTTTTGCAAGCTCAACAGTACAAAGTGTTTTGCGTTCAAACTCAAAACCTAATCGTTTAAATTCAGTTTTTAATATTCTATTATCAAATTGAGCATTGTGAGCAACAACTATACAATCTTCGGTAATTTCTATAATGCGTTTGGCAACCTCATAAAATTTTGGAGCATGACGCAGCATGTTACTATTAATACCAGTAAGGTTAACGACAAAAGGTTGTATTTCGCGCTCTGGATTTACAAGACTTATAAATTGATCGACAACTTCATGTCCATCATATTTATAGATTGCAATTTCTGTGATGCCTTCTTCATTATACTTCCCTCCAGTAGTTTCTATGTCTAGTATTGCGTAAATTTGTTAAAAGTTAAAAGTTAAAAGTTAAAAGTTAAAAGTTAAAAGTTAAAAGTTAAAAGTTAAAAGTTAAAAGTATAGTTTTCTTTACTGCTTGCTGTAATTACGTTCGCCAAATATACTACTTCCAACACGAACCATGTTACTTCCGCAATCAATAGCTAATTCATAATCACCACTCATTCCCATTGAAATAGTTTGTAGCTCACAATTTGCAGTTTTCAGCATGTTTAAATCTTCAAAAGATGTTTTTAATAAAGTGAATTCTTTTTTTACTTGATGCAAATCATTAGTAAAAGTAGCCATTCCCATAACGCCAACAACTTTTATATGTTGTAATTCTGAAAAATCTTCAGATTGAATAATTTCTGAAGCTTCTTCTACTGACATTCCAAATTTAGAATCTTCTGAAGCTATTTTTATTTGAAGCAAACAATCTATAACCCTATCATATTTTTTGGCTTGCTTATTTATTTCCTTTAATAATTTAAAATTGTCTACACCATGAATTAAACGTACAAACGAAGCCATATATTTAACCTTATTGCGTTGTACATGTCCAATCATATGCCAATCAATATCTTTTGGCATGGCTTCATGTTTCTCTACCATTTCTTGGATTTTGTTTTCTCCAAAAACACGTTGCCCAGCATTATAAGCCTCCATTAAATCGCTAACGGGTTTGGTTTTTGAAACAGCAACCAATGTAACATGCTCTGGTAATGTAGATTTTATATGATCTAGATTTTGTTGTATACTCATATTTGTTAATCCCAAATGCTTGGTCTTTCTGTACCAATGGTTCTTAAATAATCTAATAATTGCCCTGTATGTACAGATTCATGATAAGCTATTCTATTCAAATAATCTCCTAAAACTTTACTTTGATTTACTTCACTTCTCTCAATCTTTATTTTTTCAAGATCAGATTCTTCTATAGCTTTAATCATATTGATAAACTTAGTTCTATAAGTTTTAGAAAAATCAATTTCATGTTCCAAACCTTGATAAGGTAAGTTTTTCCAAGGAGATTTATAGTTGCCTAAATTACCTCTATTCTCTATTATTTTATGGAATAAATGCTCCGCTTCAAGCACGTGCCTAATCATCTCTATAATTGTTAAAGCGTTGTCGTCTGGTTTCCAGTTTAAATGTTCTTTAGGAATTCCTCTCCAGAGTTTTAAACTTCGTCTTCGAGTTTCAGAAAAATTTAATAAAATAATTTTAATAGCATCCATAATACATTATTTTAATACTCATAAATTGTTATGCCACTTCTTAGTTTTGGCAATATATAAGTGCTCTTAGGTGGCATTTTTAAACCTTCGTCTGCAATATGTTTCATTTGTTTAATAGTTGCAGGACACATACCAAAACCAACTTTGAATTCACCGTTATCTACACTACTTTTAATCGTTATCATTTCGTGCCTGCCGTTTACATATTCAATGCGATTATCGTCTCGTAAATCATTAATACCCAAAATAGGTTGCAGTATGGTTTTGTATAATAATTGAGCATCAAGATTATCTAACGCTGTGTTGAAACTATATCTTGTTTTTCTTAAATATAAAGAATAAAATTCACCATCCAAATACATGCTAAAATGATGTGGTTTTGATGGTGTGTATGGTACAGGTCCTCTATTTTCAATACGATAAAAACTATCTAAACGAATAAGAAATTCTTCTTTAGTTAAACCATTTAAATCTTTAACTAAGCGATTGAATTCTTGGATTACTAAATCTGATTCAGGAATGAGGTAAGACATAAAAAAGTTATATGATTCATCACTATTATGATTTGCATTTTTAATTTTTTCATCTTTATATAACAAATAAGAGGATGCTGATCTATGATGACCATCTGCAATGTAAATGGTTTTCATTTGATCAAATTCATTTTGAATTGATGCAATTGTGCTTCCATTATCTATTTTCCATAAATAATGAGTATCTCTGTAGGTCATGGTAAACTCAAACTCAGCATGGTTTTTTTGAGTCTCTTTAATTATTGAAGCAATAACACTGTTATCAGGATATGTAAGCAGCACAGGCTCAGCATTAAAACCTACCGTTTGCAAATAGCTTTTAAATGTTTTTTCACGCTTTTCTATGGTGTCTTCGTGTTTTTTTATAACATCTTGTTCGTAATCTTCAGCACTAGTTGCAGCGATAATACCATTAAATTCTTGACCATGCCTATTTACTATTTTGTAGACATAAAATGAAGGTTTTTTATCTTGAATAAAAACGCCATCTTCTTTAAACTCTAAATAACGATTTCTAACCAGTTTATATCGCTCTTCGCCAGTAATGACTTGATCGTATTTATAGCCTGGATTTACAATATGAAGGAAGCTATAAGGATTATAATCCATTCGAGATTCTCGTTCGTTAACAGTGTAGCTTTGGTATGGGCGAGCAGCAACTAAACCTACTATGGCTCTGGTTGGTCTTACCGCTTTAAAAGGTTTTATTTTTGCCATGATTTATTCGGAATTGTCATTACGAGGAGTTTTTACGATGTAGTTATCTGTTTATTTAAAAAGAGATTGCTATATCACATAAAAATGTGATTAGTAATGACGTTTTTTAAATTACTTTACAAACTGTTTCGCAACTTTTTCTGCTTTTCTACTTTCCGAATAATCATAAAAACCTTCGCCAGATTTTACGCCTAATTTACCAGCACGAACCATATTTACTAATAAAGGGCAAGGAGCATATTTAGGGTTTTTAAAGCCATCATACATCACATTTAGAATAGATAAGCAAACGTCTAAACCTATAAAATCTGCAAGCTGCAATGGCCCCATAGGATGTGCCATACCAAGCTTCATAACTGTATCAATTTCTTCAACCCCAGCTACACCATTATATAATGTTTCAATAGACTCGTTTAGCATTGGCATTAATATTCTGTTGGCTACAAAACCGGGGTAATCATTTACCTCTACAGGAACTTTACCTAAAGTTTTTGATAGCTGCATAATGGTGTTTGTAATGCTGTCACTCGTGCTATAACCACGAATAATTTCGACTAATTTCATGATTGGTACAGGATTCATGAAGTGCATACCGATAACCATTTCTGGTCTAGATGTAACCGCTGCAATTTGAGTTATAGAAATAGATGAGGTATTTGTAGCTAAAATTGTGTTCTTTTCACAGACTTCATCTAACTGCTTAAAAATATTTAATTTTAAATCAATATTCTCAGTAGCAGCTTCAACAACTAAATCCGTATTTTTAACACCTTCTGTAATATTGGTAAATGTTAAAATATTTGATAATGTTTCATTTTTATCTGTGTCAGTAATTTTTTCTTTAGCAACCATTCTATCTAAATTTTTAGTAATGGTTTCAATGCCTTTTTTAAGTGATGCTTCACTAATATCTATAAGATTTACTTTAAATCCACTTTGTGCAAAAGTGTGTGCAATACCATTTCCCATAGTTCCTGCACCAATTACTGCGATGTTTTTCATTGAATGTTTTTTAATAATTCCCTTGAAGGAAGGAATTAAGGTTATTTATTTAAAACAATTAATTATTTGTGTAGCAACACGTAATGCTTCAGTGCCGTCATGTAATGTTACAACTGGTGTTGTGTTGTTGTTAACAGCATCTGCAAAGGTTTCCAATTCATCTAAAATGGCATTATTGTTTGCAATTTCAGGATTGTCAAAATAGATTTGCTTTTTAATGCCTTCAGCATTTTGTAAAATCATATCAAAATCACCTGGATTTTCCGGAGCATCTTTCATTTTAACTACTTCACATTTCTTCTCTAAAAAATCAACTGAGATATAAGCGTCTTTTTGAAAAAAACGTGTTTTACGCATACTTTTTAAAGAAATTCTACTAGCTGTTAAATTGGCAACACAACCATTTTCAAACTCAATACGAGCATTTGCAATATCTGGAGTATCACTAATAACAGATACACCACTTGCAGAAACGTTTTTAACTTTTGATTTAACAACGCTCAATATAATATCTATATCATGTATCATTAAGTCCAATACTACGGGAACGTCTGTACCTCGAGGGTTAAACTCTGCCAACCGATGTGTTTCGATAAACATTGGCGATTTAATATCATTTTTTACAGCGATAAAGGCTGGATTAAAACGCTCAACATGCCCCACTTGCCCACGAATATCGTGCTCAGCTAAAAGTTCTCTAATATGTTCTGCTTCTTTAACAGTATTAGTTATTGGCTTTTCAATAAAAATATGCTTTCCTTTTGCAATTGCTTGTTTTGCACATTCGTAATGTGATAATGTTGGCGTTACAATATCTACTATATCTACAGCATCAATAAGGGCTTCAATAGAATTGAAAAATTTATAACCAAATTCTTCTTCTACTTTTTTACCGTTATCTGCATCGGCATCATAAAAACCAACCAAATTATATTTATTAGATTGATTAAGAAGTCTTAAATGAATTTTCCCAAGATGACCAGCACCTAGTACACCAGCGTTTAGCATATTTTTACGTTTTCAACAAAAATAAGATATTTAGTATATGAAATTGATTATTTGAGCCTAATTTTTTTGCTTAATTAATACTTAAAAGAAATTGCTAATAAAATGGTTTTTGATTAAAAATGTTTACTAATTTTAGCTTTGTAAATAACCCAACCATTGAAAGATACTTTTAAACACAAAGGACTGCGACAGCAGCTAGTTAACATTTTAGTAAACAAAGGGATAGCCAACGAAACTGTTTTAAAGGCTATTGGAAATATACCAAGGCATTTATTTATGGATTCTGGTTTTTTAGACCATGCTTACCAAGATAAAGCATTTCCTATTGCGGCAGATCAAACTATATCACAACCATATACGGTAGCTTTTCAAACCGAATTATTACAAGTAAAAAAAGGTGATAAAGTTTTAGAAATTGGTACAGGTAGTGGCTACCAAACTGCAGTGTTGTGTGAGTTAGGAGCAAAAGTTTTTAGCATTGAGCGCCAACAAGAATTGTTTAAAAAAACCAGTAAGTTTTTACCAAAATTGGGGTATCGTCCTAAAAAGCTCATTTTTGGTGATGGTTATAAAGGTTTAGCTGAAGAAGCTCCATTTGATAGTATAATAGTAACAGCAGGTGCACCGTTTGTGCCTAAGCCTTTGTTAGGGCAGTTAAAAATAGGAGGAAGGCTCGTTATTCCTGTGGGCAATGATGTGCAAATTATGACGCTTTTTATTAGAAAGAGACAAAAAGAGTTTGAACAACATGAGTTTGGTGAGTTTCGATTTGTGCCGTTGTTGGAGGATAAGAATTAAGTGTTAATGTTTTTTGAAGAAATTCAATATAATTGATCTTTTTATAAATCATATTCTAAATGAAAATGAAAACAAAAACAAAAACAATGATTATTTTTAGTTTGCTAACTACATTATGTTATGCACAAGATGATTTTTACACTGGATTTGATACTAATATGGAAAAATATTACCCCAAAACAAGAAACAGTGAAAGTGTTTACGTTACACAACAGCAACGACCACAATTTGTTGAAGGGATAAAAGGAAAGGCATTAGATCTTTCTGAAAATGCAGTTTTAAGAATGCCTATGGTTATAGATAGCTTGTCTACGCCTAACTATACTAAAAGTAACTCTCTAACAGTAAAAGTTTGGGTAAAAACAATTAAAAATGCCAAACAAGGCACTGTGATTATTAGTAATAAGGAAGAAGGTGATTTTAAAACCTCTGGCTGGATGATATACTCACAAGAGTCTGGTGCTTGGGGTGTAAATATATCTGACGGAAACAATTCTTACACATATAACCCAACGGCAGCTCGACAAGCTATAAATGATGGTAATTGGCATCAATTAGCTTTTAGTTTTAACAGAGAAAAAGAAGAGGTTTGGTTTTATTTTGATGGAAAAAATGTAGCTATATATAATACGCCAAGTTTAGGAGGATTTAAATCTAAAAAAAGAACAGTAATTGGTGGTACAGATCAATATTGGGAATATGGTTCTCAAGGTCAATGGACAGCATTTAATGGTTTTTTAGATGAAGTCTCTATAAGTACCAATTATAAAAACAACAAAATTATTAAAGAAGACTATGAAAGATTTAAACAAATAGATTCATCAGAAAAACCTGTGACACTTATGAGAACAATGGTTTGGAATATTTGGCATGGGGGTAGGAGATATGGTAAACATGTTGGTGTAGAAAGAGTTATTGAAACCATTGTAGAAGCTCAACCTGATGTTGTTGGTTTGATTGAAACTTATGGATCTGGCGAAATTATTGCTGATGCTTTAGGGTATCATTTTTATTTAATAAGTTCAAACTTAAGTATTATGAGTCGTTTTCCAATTAAAGAAACCATTAAAGCATTTCGCCCTTTTAATTTTGGAGGAGTAGTATTAGATCTTGGAAATAGTAAAGAACTGATGTTTTTAGATACATGGTTACATTATTTGCCAGATTATGGCGACTCTATAATAGAAAAGAAACTGCCTGAAGATGAATTAATCAAAGAGGAGAAAAAAACAAGACATGCAGAAGTGAAACAAATATTAAAAGAAATTGAGCCAATTACTAATGATATACCAGTTGTTATGGTTGGTGATTTTAATGTTGGTTCACATTTAGATTGGACAGACCAAACTAAATCTATTCATTTTAATTATACTGTTAACTGGCCGGTAAGTATAGCTATGGAAAAGGCTGGTTTTAAAGACAGTTATAGAGAGTTACATATAAATCCGTTACTAGATCCAGGTTTAACATGGACTCCTAGAGCAAGTACATCATCAACAAAATATGGATTGCGGGACCGAATAGATTATATTTATTACAAAGGCACATTAAAGCCAATTGAATCGAAAGTTATTGACTATCATCCAATTATGTTCCCATCTGATCATGCAGCGGTAATAACAACTTTTGAGTTTAAATAGTCTAAGTAAAATATTTAAATTAAAATAATTGGATATTTTTTAAACAATACTATTTACCCAAAGCATTTACAAAATTTTCAACACCACCAACAACAGGCAATGTTAATGTTGTTCCATCCAAATCAATAGTTAATTCTGCTCCAGGTTTTGGATGCAAAGTATACTCTTTATCGCTAGAAAAAATCATTAACCCTATTTGTTGTCCAGCTTTTATAACTTGATCATCTGGTTGTAAATTAAAAGTCATTTCATAAAACTTACCAGGTTTTAAAGGAGCGCTTTCAGTTATCGATTTATGATTTTGAGGGTCTGCCCAACCACGAGTAATAATGTTATCAGTAGTTTTTGCTCTTCTGCTTTCATCCCATGGTAGTGAAACTAGCCAAACCGATAAATTAGCAGCAGGCTTATTACTTGCCAATTTGATTGTAATTTTCGGAACACCAGAAATATGAATATCTTTTTCCAGCTTAGGTGTTATATACAACAAACGGTGATTTGTAATCTCTGCTCTTGCCAACGCTTCACCAGAAAATGAATAATTATCTATTAAAGTCTCTTTACCTTGTTTTAATGCTTTTGTATTAGTTAAACCTCCTGCTTTTGGAGCACCAGAAGTTAAATGTAAAACAATGTCTTTAGCTTCAGGATTTGGGTAATCTTTGTATGCCGTTGGGTTGCTCATTTTATCACCTTCACGAACAATCCACGCTTTATTTGGCTCTTCTTCAATTCCGTTTTCAACATTGTGTAAATAATGTGTAAACCATTTGTTCATCATGCTAACTGGTGGAGGTCCACCATGACCAAATTGATGATAGTAAATTTGAGTAGGCAACCCCATTTCTTTTGCCCTTTTATAAATACGGTAGCTATGCTCTGGCATAACATTCCAATCGTTAAACCCGTGCGACATTAATAATGCAGCTTTCATAGGTCCCATATCATTTAAATAATCGCGTCCTGCCCAAAAATCATTATAATCGCCAGTAATTCTATCCATACCGTTTTTCATTTCAGTATCACGAATTTTTGCATTGCTGTATGCTCTTTTAGATTTATATCCTTTAGGAATATTGGCATCGTTAACTTTAAAATCACTATTTGGAATAAGAGGCTCTTCTCCGCCGCTATGAATGTAATCGTATAACACATCTATATCTTCACCTAAATAACCACCAGGAGAACGTACCAATCCGTTTGAACGATAATAGTGGTAATATGAAGTGTTTGGCGCCACTGGAATAATAACTTCTAAACCTTCAACACCTGTGGTAGCTGCTGCCAACGGAATTGTTCCATTATAAGATGTTCCTGTCATACCAACTTTACCTGTACTCCAAAATGCTTCAACGGTTTTATTTCCATAAGGTTCAGTATAACCTTTTGCGCGTCCGCATAACCAATCTATAACAGCTTTAGGTGCTAATGATTCGTTATCACCACCAACAGTAGGAGATCCTTGTGATAGTCCTGTTCCAGGAGATGATGAATGCACAACAATATAGCCTCTAGGAACCCAAGTTTTAATTTGTGAATTTGATATAATTGGTCTTTCACCTAGTCTTTTTACTTCTGGGTGTGCACGCTCTTGTGCTGTTTCACCTAATTCATGATTGACATCCCAAAATACACCATCAACGTCAGGAGCAACTCCAGCATAGTATGGGCTAGACTCGTAAATTATTGGTAGTTTTAAACCTTCAGTATCTGTTTGAAATGGTCTAGTAACGCTAACATGCACACGATCTAATTTACCATCACCATCGGTGTCAAATTCGGTTTCAACAAATAAATCATGACGAATCCATTTATCTGGCGTATTAAATGCTTCAACTATTTGAGCTTCTCCATCTTGAAAAATTGGAGTTGTTTTTTCTTGAGCAAAACCAGAAAAAAGCGTAATAATTGAGATAGAGAAAGAAAAGATTATAGATTTTAATTTTAAAAAATTTGTCATGAGTTTTATTGTTTTGGAAGATATTCGTTAGGTATAGGGTTTTCTTTAGTTTCTTGTGTCCAATAAATATTAATTATCCACCAACGTTTACCATCATTCAATAATTGAATGCTATTAATACCACGCATAAAAGGGGCTTTATCTGTTTCACTTTTAAAAGACTCGTATGTGCTAAATACTTGAGTAATATTACCAAAAACATCAACTTTTCGGTGTATTTCTTTTTCAAAAAATCCGTTTTCTACTAACCATTTACCAGAACTTTTAATGTAATCGTCTGGTTTCATGTATCGTATTTTATAAACACCTTCTTTATCTTTTCCTGATGGAATTAATTTGGCATCAGGTTTAAACAGATACTTAAAAAGCTTCCAGTCTCTTGCTTCCCCTTTTTCACCGGAAATAACAGCATAAAGTGTTTTAATAGTGCTATCTAATGTTTCTACTTTGCTGGAATAATCCTTAGGCTTTTCTGCTGTTTCCTGTGCATTTGAAGAAAACATTAATAAGCAGATAAAAAGTAATGTAATTAATTTTTTCATGTTAGAAATTTTAAAGCCACAAAGTAGAAAATTGGAAGTGGTTGAAGCGTTAAGACTTTCTTAAATTTAAGAAAACTTTATACATGTATTCAATAAAAATATCATCCTTATTAGATGAATATAAAAGATTATAATCAGAAACTATTTGTAAGTCTTTTTAATTCTATCTAAATCACGTTTATTATCGCGGTCCTTTATGGTTTCGCGCTTGTCGTATAGTTTTTTTCCTTTTGCTAAGGCTATATCTAATTTAGCAAACCCTTTTTCATTAATAAACAAACGCAACGGAATAATGGTTAGCCCAGTGTTTTGAACTTCTTTATTAAGTTTTTTTAATTCTTTTTTATTTAAAAGAAGTTTTCTTTCCGCTTTTGGTCTATGGTTGTAATAATTCCCAAAAGCATATTCTTCAATAGTGGCATTAATTACAAAAAGTTCTCCCTTTTCATTAAACTCACAAAAGCTTTCAGCTATAGAAGCTTTACTATTTCGAATAGACTTGATTTCGGTTCCAGTTAACACTATTCCAGCTGTATACTTATCCAAAATCTCATATAGAAAGCGCGCTTTTTTATTTTGTATGTTAATGGTTTTTTGCATGGGGCACAAAACTACGTGATTTTACTTAAAAGTTAAAGATTAATTAATACAATATAAATTAAAATAATTACAATTACTTTAGTAGCTTTATTAATAAGATTATTTTTTTAATGAAGAAACTCCTTTCTGTTTTTGTTATTTTACTTGTTGTTACATCTTGTAGCAGTGTAAAAACTTATAACGAGCAAATTACATCTTTACATACTGTTGAAGATTTACAAAATGATGTAGATAAACTTTATAAACAACTTAAAAAAAACCACCCTAAATTATATCAATATACTTCAAAAAAAGATTTAGATTTTAAATTTGATAGTTTAAAAGCTTCAATTAAAAAACCTATGACATCTAGAGTATTTTATAAAGAGCTTGCACCTGTTGTAGCTAATGTAAGGCAAGGGCATGTTTCAGTAGGATCAGCTAACAAACGATTTACACGAAAAGAAAGAAAATTATTAAAAAAGAAAAAATTTGAGTTTTACGATTTAGATTTTGAGTATTTAGAGAATAAACTTTGGGTAAAAAACACAAGAGGTAAAGACTCTGCACTTGTTGGTTGTGAAGTGGTTAAAATTGATAACGATTTAGCAGCGAATTTAGTAGAAGAGTTTAAAACACAATTTGCTTCTGATGGCTATAATACCACCTTACATAATAGATTTGTTGGCAAGAACTTTAAAAGTTTTTATTACAGAAATAAAGGTTTTGTTGATAGTTTAAAAGTTACTTTTAAGAATGAAGATTCTGTTTTCATAAAGACATTTAAACGCTTAAAAAAGGAAGATAAAAAAGAAAAATCAGAATTAATAGATTCTACTAAAGTTGTTAAGCCTAAAAAATTAACTAAGGAAGAAAAAAAGGCAAAGAAATTAAAAGCAAAGAAAAGGCGAAAATATAATAATAAACATGGCTATATGCCTAGTGTAAAGCAATATACTAGAAGCCTTAAATTTATAGGAAAAGATAGCACAGTTGCTTATATGAAAATTAGAGGGTTTAGTAATGGTAGTTTTAAAGAATTCTATAAAGAAAGTTTTACAAAATTAGATTCTGCAAAGACAAAACATTTCATTTTAGATTTAAGAGATAATGGAGGTGGGCGCATTTCTGAGATTGATAATTTATATTCATATTTAACAGATGAGAACTATCAATTTATTACTGAAAGTGAAGTTAATAGCAGAACGCCTTTTTTTAAATACCTAATGAGTAATACTAGCTCTATTGGATTAAAAGTTGTTTCTGGTATATTGTCGCCATTTATACTAACTCATAATTTATTAAAGACAAAGAAGAAAGACGGAAAGTTATATTATAGATTCAATAAATATTCAAAAGTAAAAGAACCAAACCCTTTACATTATAAAGGGATTATATATGTTTTAATTAATGGAAATTCGTTTTCAGCCTCTTCTATCTTGTCAACTCATCTCAAAGCAAACAAACGAGCTATTTTTGTAGGAGAAGAAACTGGAGGTGCTTATAATGGTACAGTTGCAGGGATTTATAAACTATACCAATTGCCAGCATCAAAGCTAAAAGTTAGAATGGGTTTAATGCAAATTGAGGCACCACAAAAGCAAAGTCCAGATGGCTACGGTGTAAAGCCAGATATTAAAATTACTCCAACTATTGATGATAGAAAACTAAATATTGATACCGAGTTAGAATGGGCTTTAAATGATATTGAAAAAAAGAATTAGCTTTTAACTTATACCTTAGGCTAACATTTAACATAACAGTATGTTAAAGGCTCTTATTTTTTAATTTTAAAAAAGTATCTTTTTTGAAAAATTTGAAGTCATGTCTAAAACTATCTTTACAAGAAGAACAGCTATTAAAAGCTCTGTTTTTGGTTTACTAGCAGTTTCAATTCCTAATATTTCTTATGCAAAAGAAATATTCAATACAGAAAAAATAAATCCAAAACTATTCCACCGTTACCCATCAATTGATGATGCTATTGTAAACGAAGTGGTAGGCAAATCACATTTCGATTTAGATCGTGTTAAAGAACTAGTAGATAAGCGCACAGAGCTAGCTCGGGCAAGTTGGGATTGGAGTTTTGGCGATTGGGAATCTGCAATTGGGGCTGCTTCGCATGTTGGTAGGCGAGATATTGTAAATTACTTAATTAGCAAAGGGGCGCGACCAACAATGTTTACTTATGCTATGCTTGGGGCATTCAATATTGTAAAGTCTATGATAGAAATGACACCAAATATTCAAAAAACACTAGGTCCACATGGTATTAGCTTGTTAACACATGCTAGAGCAGGTTTAAGAATGAAAGATAAAATGACAGAAGGTCAAATAGAAAACTCTGAAAAGCTAATTGAATATTTAGAAAAGTTGGGTAATGCTGGTGGAGAAAGTTATGCAAAATTAGAAGAAGATAAAATGCAAAAGTACCTTGGAGATTACCGTTATGGAGAAGGAGAGAAGGATGGATTTTCAGTTAAAAAGAATATGCGAAAAATGTTATCTTTAGGTAAGTTAGGTGAGTTTGGAGGAGGTTTAAATCCTGTTGGCGATAATAGATTTTTATATAATGGTGTATCTTCTGTTTCCATTACATTTCAAGTTGAAAATGATATTGTAAAGTCATTAACCATTAACGAACCCGAGCTTACTTTAATTGCAAAAAAAGTTTAAGCATTTATAGAAAATTAAGAGTTCTGTTTTTTATGGTCTTCCCATAAAACATTCGTATTTTTGTGTTCGATTTAAAAATAGAAAACAAAATATTCTTATGAATTCATACGATGTAGCAGTTATAGGTTCAGGTCCTGGTGGATATGTTGCAGCAATACGATGCGCACAATTAGGCATGAAAACAGCCATTATTGAAAAATACTCAACACTTGGAGGTACATGTTTAAATGTTGGTTGTATTCCAAGTAAAGCCCTTTTAGATTCATCTCATCATTACGAAGATGCTGTAAAGCATTTTGAAGAGCATGGTATTGAAATTCCTGGTGATGTAAAAGTAAATCTAGAAAAAATGATTGCCCGAAAGCAATCAGTGGTTGATCAAACTACAGGCGGCATCGATTTTTTGATGAAGAAAAACAAAATAGATGTTTACCAAGGTCTAGGCTCTTTTAAAGATGCGACTCATATTTTAATTTCTGGGAAAGAAACTACTGAAATTGAAGCAAAAAACACTATAATAGCTACAGGAAGTAAACCATCAAATTTACCGTTTATTGAATTAGATAAAGAACGCGTAATTACATCTACCGAAGCTTTAAAGCTTAAAGAAATTCCTAAACACTTAATTGTAATTGGTGGTGGTGTTATTGGTTTAGAGCTTGGACAAGTATATAAAAGGTTAGGTGCCGAAGTTAGTGTTGTTGAATATATGGACAGAATAATTCCAACAATGGATGCAGGCTTATCTAAAGAATTAAATAAAGTTTTAAAGAAACAAAAATTTAAAATTAATGCTTCGCATAAAGTAAAATCTGTTGAAAGAAAAGGAGATGAAGTTATTGTAAAAGCAGATAATAAAAAAGGAGTAGAAGTTGAGTTTAAAGGGGATTACTGTTTAGTATCCGTTGGCCGTCGCCCTTATACTGATGGGTTAAATGCTGAAGTAGCTGGAGTAAAATTGAATGATAGAGGACAAGTTGAAGTTAATGAGCATTTACAAACTTCAGCTTCAAATATTTATGCTATTGGCGATGTTATAAAAGGAGCAATGCTAGCTCACAAAGCAGAAGAAGAAGGTGTTTTTGTTGCGGAAACTTTAGCTGGACAAAAACCACATATCGATTATAATTTAATTCCTGGGGTTGTTTATACATGGCCAGAAGTTGCTGCAGTTGGAAAATCTGAAGAAGAACTTAAAGATGCTGGTGTAGATTATAAAGTTGGACAATTTCCAATGCGCGCTTTAGGTAGAAGTAGAGCGAGTATGGATTTAGATGGGTTTGTGAAAATTCTAGCTGATAAAACTACAGATGAAATTTTAGGTGTACATATGGTTGGAGCTCGTGCTGCAGATATGATTGCTGAAGCAGTTGTGGCTATGGAATATAGAGCATCTGCTGAAGATGTATCGCGTATGTCTCATGCCCACCCAACATTTACTGAAGCTATTAAAGAAGCGGCTTTAGCAGCCACTGATAATAGACCATTACATATTTAAATTATGATAATTGAACCAAAAACAAGAGGCTTTATATGTTTAACATCACATCCAAAAGGTTGTGAGCAAAACGTATTAAATCAAATAGAGTATATTAAAGAACGACCAGTAAAAAACGGTCCCAAAAAAGTATTAGTTATAGGAGCTTCAACAGGTTTTGGTTTAGCGTCAAGAATTACTAGTGCTTACGGATCTAATGCTGCTACTATTGGAGCATTTTTTGAAAAACCACCAAGCGAAGGTCGCCCTGCTTCCCCAGGTTGGTACAATAGTGCCGCTTTTGAAGCACAAGCGCATAAAGATGGTTTGTATGCAAAAAGTATTAATGGAGATGCTTTTTCTAACGAGATAAAAGCTCAAACTATCGATTTAATAAAAAAAGATTTAGGAGAAATTGATTTACTAGTTTATAGCTTAGCTTCACCAGTACGAAAACATCCAGATACAGGAGAACGTTTTAAATCGGTTTTAAAACCAATAGGTAGCACATTCACCGATAACACTGTAGATTTTCATACAGGAGAAGTTAAAGAAATTTCTATCGAACCTTGTACAGAGGACGATATTAAAAACACTGTTGCCGTAATGGGAGGCGAAGATTGGCAAATGTGGATTAATGCTTTAAAATCTGCTGAAGTTTTATCTGAAGATTTTAAAACTGTTGCCTATTCGTATATTGGACCTTCTTTAACCGAAGCAGTTTATAGAAAAGGGACTATTGGTCGTGCAAAAGATGATTTAGAAGCTACCGCTTTTAAAATTACAGATACTTTAAAAGATATAAATGGAGAAGCTTATGTATCAGTTAATAAGGCATTAGTAACTCAAGCTAGTTCTGCTATTCCTGTGATTCCATTATATATTTCATTATTGTATAAGGTAATGAAAGAAGAAGGTATTCACGAAGGCTGTATCGAGCAAATTGAGCGTTTATTTAACGCTCGATTATATGCTGAAAAGATGCCTTTAGATGAATCAGGTAGAATAAGAGTTGATGATTGGGAGATGCGTGATGATATTCAGGCGAAGGTTTTAGAACTTTGGAAACAAGCTACTACCGAAACTTTACCAAGAATAGGAGATTTAAAAGGATACGAAACTGATTTTTTTAACCTTTTTGGCTTTAAAGTAGATGGTATCGATTACGATAAGGATGTAAATGAAATAGTTGAGATTCCTGGATTGCAGGAGTAATATTTTCTTTATAAGAGTTTGCCAAAACTCATTAAGTTATTATCCTAGCAATGTATTGTTATAGTATTTCATTCTTATATTTATAGGATAAATTACCAACATCAATTAAACTTAAATAATTATGACTTATTTAAAGTATCTACTAGTGCTTTTGTGTACCTTTTTTATAGGGAATACTATAAGTGGTCAAGAAAACTATACACCCCCTAAACTTTCAAATGAAGATTCATGGTCGTTAGTTTTATTGCCAGATCCTCAAACTTATATGAAGTTTGGTAGAAATCAGGGAATATTTGAATTAATGACTGGGTGGATTGAAGAAAATATTGAGTCTTTAAATATAAAAATGGTTTTATGCACAGGAGATTTGGTAGAGCAGAATGAATTATTAGTTGCCGATAAAACGAACGGTAATAAACCTAGTAGAGATCAATGGATTTCTATATCAAAAGCGTTTGACAAATTAGATGGAAAAGTACCTTATATTTTAGCAGCTGGTAATCATGATTTTGGTTATAAAAATATTGAAAATAGAAAATCTAATTACAACAAATATTTCCCTGCGCATCGAAACATATTAAATGCTAAATTACTTAGAGAAGTTACAAATAACATTGATGGTTTGCCAACTATTGAAAATGCAGCTTCTGAATTTATTTCGCCCGATGGGCGTAAATTTCTTTTTCTCAATTTAGAGTTTGCACCAAGAAACGCTGTTATAGAATGGGCTAATAAGGTTTCTAAAAAGAAGGATTATAAAGACCATACTTTGGTTTTGTTAACGCATTCGTATTTAAATGCAAATAATGAGCATATCGAAAATGAGAATTATCCTATTACAGATGGAAATTATGGAAAGGCTATTTGGGAGAAATTAGTTAAACCGTCTACAAATATTCAAATGGTTTTTTCTGGACACATTGGAGGAGTAAACGATTTTAAAGCTCACGTAGCCTATAAAGTAGATACAAATAATTCAGGTAAAAAAGTTAATCAAATAACGTTTAACGCACAGGCATTAGGAGGTGGTTGGCATGGAAACGGAGGAAATGGTTGGCTTCGTATACTTGAATTCATGCCAGATAAAAAGACTGTGAAGGTCTATACATTCTCTCCTTTTTTTGCTATTTCTCCTGAAACTCAAGAAAAAGCATGGAGTAAAACACCATTTAATTCGTTTTCATTTGAATTGGATTAATAATATTATTTGCCTTTTAAAATGAACAAAAATTAAGAATGCAATTTTCTAATAAAATAAACTCTTATTATCAACCAAAACGACTAGCAGTTAAGCTAAATGTAAAAGGAGAGCAGTTTGTTGTAAAAGGGCACCCATGGGTGTTCTCTAATAATATTGTTAAGATTAATAATGGTGCGACAACTGGCGATTTGGCAATAATTTTTAGTAAGAATAAGAACAAGGTTATCGGTTTGGGTTTATACGACCCTAATTCTCCTATTCGTATAAAAATGATTCATAGTAGTTCAGAAAAAATAGAAATCAATGCAGAATTTTTTGAACGTAAAATAAAAGAAGCCTATACTAAGCGACTCTCTTTATTAAAAACTAATACCACAGGTTATCGCTTATTGTTTGGCGAAAATGATGGCTTTCCTGGGTTGATTGCAGATGTTTACAATACGGTTTTGGTTGTAAAACTATATTCAGAAATTTGGTTACCATATTTGCAAACATTAATATCCAGTCTACAAAAAACTTCAAAAGCAAAAACTATTGTTATTCGATTAAGTCGAGGATTGCAGCAATCAAAGAGGCACCATTTAAAGGATGGAGATATAGTTTTTGGAGTATTAGAAAATGAAATTGTTGAATTTGTAGAGCACGGTGTTAATTTTTCAGCGAATGTTATCAAAGGACATAAAACAGGTTATTTTTTAGATCATCGAGCAAATAGAAAACAGGTAGGCGATTGGAGTTTAGGCAAAACTGTGTTAGATGTTTTTTCTTACGCTGGAGGGTTTTCTGTGCATGCCCTGTCTAATGGAGCAGATGAAGTTACCAGTTTAGATATTAGTAAACAAGCTTTAGAAATTGCATTGCAAAATGGAAAATTGAATAATTACTCTGGTAAGCATAAAACTATTGCTGGTGATGCTTTTGATGAGTTAAGCAAGCTTATTAATAAGGGTAAAACTTATGATGTTGTTGTTATTGATCCACCAAGTTTTGCTAAACAACAGTCTGATATTGAGCTTGCTAAAAAAAAATACGGACAGTTGGCAGCTTTAGGAGAAAAGTTAACAGCCAATAAAGGCACATTAGTTTTGGCCTCTTGTTCTTCAAGAGTTACAGCCCAATCTTTTTTTGATATTAATAATCGAATATTAATAAATCAAAATAGAAAATTCAGTAATATTTTACAGACATATCATGATATTGATCACCCTATAAATTTTCCAGAAGGCGCTTATTTAAAATGTGGATATTATAAGTTTGATTAATTTAAACTATTATGCGCGCATAATAAATTATTGATTATATTTGTTGAAATCAATTTTTTAAGATGAATACAAAGCTTACTGAACTTTTAAAAATTAAGCACCCTATTATTCAAGCACCAATGTTTTTGGTATCAAATGTTACAATGGTTACCGAAGCCATGAAAGGTGGAATTGCAGGATGTATTCCAGCTCTTAATTATAGAACTCTTGAAGAGTTAAGAGCTGCTATCAGACAGCTTAATGCTAATAAAATTGAAGGAGGCTCGTTTGGTTTTAATCTTATTGTAAACAAATCTAATATCAAATATAAAGATCAATTAGGTGTGATTTGTGAGGAAGGCTGTGATTTTATTATTACTTCTTTAGGAAGCCCTGAGGAAACCATTAACCAAGCTCATAAAGTAGGAATCAAGGTGTTTTGTGATGTAGTTGATTTAAAGTTTGCAAAAAAAGTTGAAGGTTTAGGAGCCGATGCGGTAATAGCAGTAAATAATGAGGCTGGAGGGCATAGGGGTAACGCAACACCAGAAAGTTTAATTAAAGAATTGGTTGCCAATTGTAACATTCCAATAATCTCTGCTGGGGGTGTGGGATGTAAAGCAGATATTGATGAAATGATAAATTATGGAGCAGAAGGTGTTTCGGTTGGAAGCCCATTTATTGCATCAATTGAGGCGAGTGTCACTGACGAATACAAACAAGCTTGTGTAGATTATGGTGCTGATGATATTGTAATGACTGAACGTATTTCTGGTACGCCATGTACTGTTATTAACACGCCTTATGTTCAGAAAATTGGAACTAAGCAAACCTGGTTAGAATCTGTTTTGAATAAAAATAAGAAACTCAAAAAATGGGTGAAAATGATTCGTTTTTCAATTGGAATGAATGCCACGAAAAACGCAGCTACCAAAGCCACTTATAAAACGGTTTGGGTTGCTGGCCCTAGTATAGAACATACCAAGAAAATTTCACCAACAAAAGATATTATTAGTCGTTTGGTTAATTAACTAAGGCCACATTTTTAGCCCTCCTTTTTTTGTTATTTCCAACAAACAAACTAATTGTTGTACTTGCAGTAAGACCTCCTAAGGTTGTTGCAGCTAGTTCACCTGTATTAAATCTATTATTTTCTTTTCCACTATCGTAAACTTCTTTTGCGAGACCTGCTAATGCGGAAGTTCCTAAACTATACCAAAAGGCTTTCTTTTTGTTTTTTGTAGTTGTATAAACTATAGTATAAGTTGTTGCTGAGATTAAAGCTCCTGCACCAAAGTGTAGTTTATGGTCTGCAGTAATAGTTTGTGCTTTGCATAAACTTATAAAAAATATTGCTAAAATTAAAATTAATGATTTCATAAATGACTGATATTTGGTTGCTTAAGTGTAATTGTAAGTAATATATACTATAGCTTTGATAAATATTTGATGAAATACATTTTTATTTGATTATTGACCAATATTTAAATTAAATTAGCTATGAATTAGAATATATTACCAATATGAAGATTAGTACAGAAAAACAACTTAGAGAGTTATACGGCTATGCTAGTGGAAGAGCAAAAGATAAAGTGTTTTCTAAATTAGATAAGCATGCCATAAACTTTATAAATAAAAGCCCTTTTTTAATTTTATCTTCATCAAGTAAAGAGGGAAAGCACGATGCATCACCTAGAGGTGGAGCTTTAGGCTTTGTAAAAGTAATAAGCGATTCAGAAATTATTATTCCAGACTCTAAAGGTAATAATAGAGTAGATAGTTTATCAAATATAGTTGAAACAGGAAAAGTTGGATTACTGTTTTTAGTACCTGGTATTGATGAGACTTTGCGCATTAACGGAAATGCATATTTATCAACTGACGAAGATTATTTAAATTTATTTATTACTGAGAAGAACCCTCCGAAAAGTTGTATTGTTATTTCTATTGAAGAAGTATTTCTACATTGTGCTAAAGCTTTATTGCGTTCTAAATTATGGGACGAGTCTTCAAAAATTAATCGTGATGAATTCCCAACAATGGGACAAATGCTTAAAGATCAATTAGGTTCTAAAGAAGCACCAGAAACACGCGAAGCTATGGTAGAGCGTTACCAAAAAGATTTATAGTATTTGCTTGTAAGTCATCAAAGTACTACCTTTGACTTATTATTATAAAGGTTTAGCATTTGCTAGCTAAAAAGGAATTGTGTTAAAATCACAAGCTGTCGCGCAACTGTAAATAATATTAATTATAAGCCAGATACTTCCTTTATAATAGACAAACAGTGCTTTCGCGATTTAAAGCCAAGTCAAGATACTTTTCTTAATTATTAAACTGGTTTTAATAGTTAATGTCTTGCTTCTTTATACCACTGCACCAAAAAAAAAGAAGCTATGAAAACCAAAGAAAGATTATTAAGAGGACCATTATTATGTTGGGATATTTATGCAATGCATCTAACTGAACAGGCTGTAAACTTCAATAGAGAGACTGAATTAGGCATTTTAAAAGCATTTAAAGAAAAGTTTGGTTGGGCATTAGATATTGATAAAATATTTGCAGAGAAAGATTTTGAAGCACTTGTACTTACAGATAATAATCAACACATTCAATGGGTAAATAAAGGGTTTACTAAAATGACAGGTTACCCCGCTAATCATGCAAAAGGAAAAAAGCCTAATTTTTTACAAGGAGAGGGTTCTTCAGAACAAACAAAAAAAGCCATTAGGGAAAATTTGAATAGAGGAAAACAGTTTAAAGAACAAATTATAAACTATAAAAAAGATGGTACTCCATATAATTGCGAAATAGAAATCTATCCTATTAAAGATAATAATAAAACCACTCACTATTTGGCAATAGAAAAGGAAATTGGAATGTAAATTTGTGCAATTAAAGTTTTAATTTATAACCTTTTTTCTCCATCCAACCTGTAAAAGCAACTACGAGTAAGGCAAAAACAAAAGACCCAATGAGTCCTATAACACCAATGTTTAAAGAATCAGGAAGCCTAATGCCTGTAATATTTCTTAAAGGATAAGCAAAATAAGGAATCATATAACAAGTAAGGGTTGCAGTTCCAGCTGGTGCAATAATTTTTGCCCAATCCACCTGTTTTTTTATATCTGCAATAAAGTATAAAACTGCAAAAGATACAAAACCAATACCAGAGCATATAGCTACCCACGATGGTGTACCTTGTATTTTAGAAATTCCCCAAATAGGTCGTGTTAATAATCCGTAGCTAATAAACATAACTCCAATAATAGTAAGTGATATAAATGCCCATTTGTTATGACTAACAGATATTTTTTTATAAAGTAAAGTAGCTATTATTCCTGCTGTAGTTAATGCTGGTATTGTACCTGTATATATTACAGATATGAAGCTTAAGTTTTTATTAAGTGGAGGAAGTAAATCTGTATGATCTAAAACTGCTAATGCATTGAAAAAAAGAAGTAACCCTAACATGATGTATAAGTTTCCTTTAGAAAAAACATATACCAAAGCATTTATTAAATAGGCCCATCCAATAAGCCCTAAAATACCCCACCATTTGGTTTTCATCAAAATATCTCCATTTGGACCACCCTTGTAAATAATAGCTAAGTAAATAAGAATTAAAATACCTATTCCTTGTAAAATAGGATGCCATTTTTTTGGTACAGGGCTTTTTTTCCAGTGCATCCAAATGAGAACTACTGCTAGTGCCATAAGAATGCACCACCAATATTTTCCAATTCCCAGGCTTACATGAGCGCTTGGATAATTCACCATATATACACCAATAATTAAAAGCGATACAGATCTAATTATAACATGTTTTGCAATAGATACGTTACTGTCTCCTTTGTTTTGGCGTTGTTTTATAGCGAAAGGAATGCTTAAGCCAACAATAAATAAAAAGAGAGGAAAAATAACATCAGAAAACCCCAGATAATCTTCAGTGGCCGAAGCATGTTGCAACCATTTTGGAACATTTTTTAGTGTCCAAAAATCGTTTACCCATATCATTAAAACCATGGTGATTGCTCTCAGAATGTCTATTGATGCTATTCTTCCTCTATTCATATTTTTGATAAATAAGTCTCTAAAGTAACGTTTTTAATCAAAAATACACTTGTAAGCTATTTAATAGGAATATAAAACTCTGTTTTAAGTTTGTCTTCCGCAACACGCTCTGGGTTGCTAATGTAGCGTTCTCTGACTGGTTCGCCCCTTAGCTCGTAATCCGTATTTAAAAGCCATTCGTTAAAAATATGATTGTATACATCAGCAAAATACTTATACGATCCTTGATATAAAAACACAGCGAATTTTCCACCACTTAGAGTTTTTACACCAATATCTCCATCAGGCTTAGCATCTTTATGTATAATTAAACAAGCGTCGTATCTTATTTTATCTTCGTCAGTAACTTTCGGGTCGTCATGTGGTAATCCAAAATGTTGTATCCCTTTAGTAAATAGTTTTTGTGCTTTTACTTGTTTCCAAAGTTTTTTCCATGCACCCGTATAGTCTAGTGTTTGGTAAGCACCTTGCATTCGATAATACAAGCACTGTTGGTTTTCAATGTCTTGAATTTTTGGCTTTTTAATACTTAATGTGGCATTCATAATGTTCGATTTTTTAAAATTGAATAATTTATTTTTTCGATACTCTGTAGGCGATATTCCAAAATGAATTTTAAAAGCTTTTGATAATGATGATGGTGTTTCAAAACCAACATTATAGGCAATGGCTTCAATGTTTAAAGTGGAGTATCGAATCATTTTTGCAGCTGTTTCTAGTCGCGTTCTAGAAATATATGCGCCAATGGGTTCGCCTAAAAGAGCTCTACTAATACGATGAAAATGAAACGGTGAAAAATGTGAGATCTCAGCAAGCGTTTTTACGTCAATTTTACTATCTAAATTATTATTAATGTACTCAATAATTACATTTAATTTCTCATCGTAAAAGGCTTTGTTACTTTGTTTTTGTTTCATTGTTATGTATTAATACCACAAATGTATTTGCAAACTAATATAAACACTTTTCCAATCTTGCTGACTTTTATTTTTTTATCATAAAATGTTAGTAAAACAAGCTAAATTGGTATAAGCTTTAATCAAAATTCAATAAATCTTTTCATAAATTTGAACTATGGAAGATATGATATTTTATGATAGGTTGCAGTTTGCATTTACTATCACGTTCCACTACATTTTCCCCCAATTAACTATGGGGTTATCGTTAATTATAGTTTTTCTAAAAGGGTTGTATTTAAGAAAAAAAGTAGAAAAGTATAACGACGCTGCAAAGTTCTTAATGAAAATTTTTGCGATTAATTTCACCATGGGAGTTATAACAGGAATTCCTATGGAATTTCAATTTGGTACTAATTGGGCAAAGTTTTCAGAGCTTACAGGAGGTATTATAGGTCAAACCTTGGCCATGGAAGGCATGTTCTCTTTTTTCTTAGAATCTTCATTTTTGGCTCTCTTTATTTTTGGCGAAAAACTAATGGGACAAAAATTACATTTTCTTACAGGATTTTTAGTGTTTTTGGGCTCTTGGGCAAGTGGCTGGTTTATATTGGCTACTAACGCATGGATGCAACACCCAGTTGGTTATGAAGTTTTAGAGAATGGTAAATACGTATTAGAAAATTTTTCAGCATTATTTACTAATCCTTGGTTATTGCCCGCTTTTTTACATAACCAATTGGCATCAGTAGTAACGTCATCGTTTGTTGTAGCTAGCATTGGAGCGTTCTATATTTTGAGACAAAAAAATATTGAGTACGGAAAACTGTTTTTAAAAACGGGTGTTATTTTTGGCCTTATTTCTAGTTTACTAGTTGCATTTCCAACTGGCGATTGGAACGCTAAAAATGTTGCAAAATACCAACCCGCTTCATTTGCTGCTATGGAAGGTATTTTTGAAACTGAAGAAGCTGGAGCCGAAATAGTACTTATAGGACAACCAAATATGGTTGAAAAAAAGTTAGATAATAAAATCGCTGTGCCTAATATTCTTAGTTTTTTAACCTATCAAGAATGGGATAAACAAATTGTAGGGATGGATCATTTTGAAGAAGATGAATTGCCTGATAATATTCCTGCGCTTTATTATTCGTATCATATCATGGTTGGTTTGGGTACTATTTTCATAGGTGTTATGAGTTTGGCAGGATTCTTTTTATGGCGAAAAAAATTATATAATATCAAGCCCTTATTGTGGACTATTATGTTTTTAGTACCATTCCCATATATTGCTAATATTACTGGGTGGTATGTAGCCGAATTAGGAAGACAACCTTATTTGGTTTATGGTTTATTAAAAACAGCAGATGGCGTATCGCCAACAGTATCTTCAGGAAATACATTATTTACGTTATTAGGTTTTGTTGCACTATACATGCTTCTGGGGTTATTATTTTTAGTACTCGTTGGTAAAGCAATTCATCAAGGACCTAAACATCAAACACATTAAATTATGGAAATATTTTGGTTTTTAATTATAGCAGTTGTTTTAGCTATGTTTTTTGTGTTGGATGGTTACGATTTTGGTACTGGTATCATCCATTTGTTTTTTGCAAAATCTGAAAAAGATAAAGAAGTTATTGCTAAGGCTGCAGGCTTGTTTTGGGACTCAAACGAAGTTTGGCTAGTTGCCGCTGGCGGGATGTTATTTATGGCTTTCCCAACGTTTTACGCTTCGGTATTTAGTGGGTTTTATCTGTCATTAATTTTGGTGCTATGGTTAATTATTTTTCGGGCTATAGGCTTAGAGTTTAGAAGCCAATTTAATTATCAAATGTGGAAAGATATTTGGGATAAATCTTTTGGAGTTTCTAGTTTGTTACTAGCCTTATTTTTTGGTATTGCATTAGGCAATGTTGTTAGAGGTGTTAATTTAGGAGGAGTTGAGCAAGGTATTTCAACTTACGAAGCACATTTCTTTTTCTTACCCTTATGGAATTCAAGTTTTAGCCCATTAACCAATCACCCGGGTGTTATCGATTGGTTTACCATTATTATTGGTTTAATAAGTGTAGTTACGCTAGCCATTCATGGAGCAAATTGGGTTATTATGAAAACCAATTCATCTATAAACGAGAAACTAAAAAAAGTAATATTCAAGCTCAATTGCGTTTTATTAGCATTAACTATAGTTTCTGTGATATGCTGGCAAATAGTAAACCCTGATGCGTTAAATAATTTTGCTGAAAAATGGTATTTATTACTCTTTCCTTTACTCTATATAGTGGGATTAACAGGATTGTTTTTTATTCATAAGTTTAAGAAAGACAGGTATGGTTTTGTTTGTTCTACCTTATTAATAGTAGGAGGCATTTCATCATCATTAGCCTCATTATTTCCTGTTTTATTGCCTTCTGTAAATGATATAAACGAACCATTATCAATATATAATACAGCTGCCTCAGATTATGGTTTATCGGTAGCTTTAGGTTGGGGTATTATTGGCTTTATTCTTCTTTTTGTATATATGATTGTTCAAAAAAGAATAATGGGCGGTAAGATTGACCATATGGATTATGGTCATTAAAACTTTAAGTTTATGACTGATACCTTAATTTCTTTAATTAGTGTTTTTATTGGTATTCTAGGAGGGCTTAGCTTAGGTTTTCTTTTTAAAAACTATTCTTCTGGAGTTATAGGTAATACAATTGCTGGCGTTTTTGGCAGTATTCTTTTTATTAAGGTTTTTGGGCGCTTAGGGTTTAACCCACAAGCAATAATGCAATCAGGCAGTGCAAATATGTTACTGTTTATTATTAATATGTTGGTGTCTTTTTTTGGAGGTGCCATGGCGGTATTCTTAAGTCATAAATTAAAAACTAAATTTAATAAGTAATCTTTTCTTTCATAAAGGGTCTCAATGCATTTGTAAACTGATATAAATGTGTTTCCAATCTTGCTAGTTTTTATTTTTAATATTAATCAATTTATTCTGTAACTTTATAAAGTTATCAATCGTCATACATACATGTATCTATTAATCAATCAAAAAAAATAATTTATGAAACCTGTTATAAACCATCTGTTTTCAAGAAAAAGTATTCTAATTACTGCAGTTTTTTTATGTCATATGAGTTTTGCTCAAACTAAAGCTGAACAAATCGACAAACTAATTAGTGAGTATACCGAGTATGGTAAATTTAATGGTTCTGTTTTAGTATCAAACCAAGGTAAAGTAATTTATAAAAAAGGTTTTGGTATGGCGAATATGGAGTGGGATATTCCTAACCAACCCAATACAAAGCACCGTTTAGGCTCTATCACCAAGCAATTTACGGCAATGCTTATTTTGCAATTGGCTGCCGACGGAAAATTAGATTTGCAAGCACCCATTACAACTTATCTTCCCGATTATCCAAAAGACAAAGGCGATATAATTACAACACATCATTTACTAACACATACTTCTGGCATACCAAATTACACATCATTTCCTGGGTTTTTTAAGGATGATAGTAGAGACCCCTATACGCCAGATGAGTTTGTAAAAGTATTTGATGGTAAAGATTTAGATTTTTCACCAGGAGAAAGGTTTAGCTATAGCAATTCGGGCTATTTTCTTTTAGGCGTTATAGCCGAAAAACTATCAGGTAAAACGTATGAGGATATGCTTCACGATAATATTTTCACTCCGTTAAATATGAATGATACAGGCTATGATAATCATGGAGATATCTTAAAGAATCGTGCAACAGGTTATGAGAAAAACGGTAATGCACATGTAAATTCAAGATATTTAGATATGTCTATCCCATATGCGGCAGGGTCAATGTATTCTACCGTTGAGGATTTGTATTTATGGGATCAAGCTTTGTATACCAACAAGCTATTGCCACAAAAATATATGGATATGTATTTTAAACCATATACTCCAGCTTTTGGAAGAGGGCATTATGCTTACGGTTGGGGGCTTGGTTATGGTAAAATAGGAAAATCTACCGATAGCATTTATACCATTGGGCATGGCGGTGGTATTAACGGCTTTAACACTAATATTTCCAGAGCACCTTCAGATAAATCGTTGGTTGTGCTTTTAAACAATACAGGAGGTGCACCACTAAATGATATGACGCGTGCTATAAGAGGCATTTTGTATGGTAAGGACTATAGTCACCCTAAAAAATCGATTGCCAATGCGTTGTTAGCTGTTATACAAGATAAAGGAATTGAAGCAGGATTAGCACATTATAATACGATTAAAGATTCTGAAAATTATGAGTTAATTGAAAGAGAAATGAATAACATTGGCTACCAACTCATGAATACTCATAACATGACAGATGAAGCCTCTCAAGTATTTAAACTTAATGTTGAGGCTTTTCCTAAGTCATCAAATGTATATGATAGTTATGGTGAAGCCTTAATGAATTTAGGTAAAAACGATTTAGCTATAATTAATTATAAAAAGTCGGTAGACTTAAACCCTAATAATCAATTGGGTATTGAAGCCTTAAAAAAGCTAGGAGCTGATGTCTCAGCGTATGTAAAAGAAGTGGTTGTTCCAGATGCGATTTTAGAAAGTTATGTGGGTAAATATGAGCTGGCACCCAGTTTTATTATTACCATAACAAAGGAAGGAAGTCAATTAAAAGGACAGGCTACAGGGCAATCGGCTGCTGACATTTTTCCTAAATCTGAAAATGTATTCTACTTAAAAATAGTGAATGCGCAATTAACCTTTAATAAAAACGATGCTGGTAAAGTGGAAAGCATAACCCTATTACAAAACGGACGTGAAATGACAGGTAAACGTTTGGAAGACTAAATTTTTACAAATACAGTATTTAATTAAAACACTTTCCAGTTTTGGGGAGTGTTTTTTTTGTTTATAAGATTGAAAATTACGTATTACTACGTATTGATTTTTTGATATAGAAAATATAACTTCGCTTATCAAAAGATATAAAACATTAAAACGATTTCATATCAAGTCGTTAGGTACAATTTATGCTCTCAATTAAAATTACAGATAATTTAATATCAGGACCATTTTCAAGTTTGTTAACTTCTATATCAATCATGAATCATCAAATCATGATGTCGACTCAATTTACTGAAGAGGAATGTGAGATTTGGAAAAAATCAATGAGTATTTATTTAGAAAAAGAACAATCATCAATTTACATACATTCAATTTCAGAGAGCACTGCTCAGTCTTCCAATTACTTATTAAATGAATTAAGAAAAAGTACTATTGTTTCAGCAATAATAAGCTTCACATCTTCATTCGAGTATTATTTAAAAGAAATCATTGAATTAAGTCTACAAAGGAATTCAAGTTTAAGAAAAAAAGCATTTAGTAAGTTAGAAATATCAGCATTAGAACTTGAAAAAGACATAGAGTTAAATGAAATAAAAAAAAGAACATTTAGGATAATATCTGCAGACAAATCTAAAGGACAACTATTTAGTGAAAAGATGAAAAGAGCTTCAACGTTTTTAGCAATTCCTGATATTCGTGGTGCAAAAAACTTATTTCATACATTAGATTCTATTTGGAAGTTAAGAAATGAATTTGCTCACACTAATACGAATTTCAATAGAACTTATGAAATAAACACATTAAAGAAAAACTTATTATTAAAACCTGAATCAACAAAAGAAGAGTACTTAAAATTCACTTTTGAATTAATAAATATCTTTAATACTTTTTTATACTATATGGAAGAATGGGATAAATCTGTATTAGATAAATGGGAAGCTAATGATTTTGTACATTAATAAACTATACCTAACAACGCGTATAGGTCATTGCGTCTGATTTTCCTTTCGGAAAATCCTCGCTGCTGAACAAATTGGTTTCTGTTTAATTGCTATCTTAGTTCTCAACGCAACGAAACCCCCGCTACCGCTAGTTTAAAAACTAGTGGCGTTAAAGATTGGCACAGTCAAGGTTAAGGAAATAAATAAATTGTCGCCACTAGCTAGAGCTAGCGGTAGCGTTGTGTAAATCTTTTCACGTTAATCATAAAACACTTTCTACTCAGGACTTAGTTTTTCTGGTTTTTAATAACATATTACAACCTTTATTCATTTACTAATTCTGGTAGTTTTATGATAATTCACTTATTTTCAGTATTTTGGGTTATTGCCTCTCCTTAAGTAAATAGTTTTTAGCATTTTATACTAACCAACTAAATATATCATTATGAAAACAAAATTTGCATTAGCATGTATTATGATTTTCAGCTTTTTAATTATCGGCTGTAAGCAAAAAGAGCAAGTTCCAGTAATTGAAGAAGTGAAAATTGATCTTATTAACGACGAATTTCCTGAAGCTAAGCAGGAGGTTATAGAAACCTTTGAAGCCATTGCGCAAAGCATTAAAGATGGAGATATTGATAAACTAATTTCTTTTCATGCTTACGGACCTAAGTTTACCGAATTTAAAAACGGAGAGCCTCACAATGGAAGTAAGGCTAATGAAGAACACGAAAGAACAATATTTAGTTCTGTAACAGAAGTTGTAAAGCTTGATGCTAATGATATAAAAGTGGCTGTATACGGTGATGTAGCTAATGTAACCTTTCATTCCGATTTCCATCTTAAATTTGGTGATGACCTTGTTGTAGTTAATGATCAAATTACTTTGCTATTTGTTAAAACAGATGAAGGCTGGAGGATAGTGCATGAGCACCATTCCCCTTTAAAAAAAGAAGAGGAAGCTAAATAGCTGTACACCATGATTTGAATGCGTCACCCTGAATTTATTTCAGGGTCTCACTTTAGTATTTTATAAATCATAGAAATGTGATTCTGAAACAAGTTCAGAATGACGTTTTCTACGCTATATTAATAATTAATAGCGATTTGAATTAAAGTTTGGGTCGCTTTTTTTGCGCTTAATTGTTTGGAAAACAGCTTGTTTGTAACAATTAGGTAAGTTTTACTACTTATAAATAAAACAGTTTAACTATTTAAAAGAAAATAATATGATTCATTATAAAGGCGCCATAGCATTAGGCGTATTATTAGGAGCAGCAGCGGGTGTATTATTGGCGCCAGAAAAAGGAAAAGTAACCAGAGACACCCTTAAAAAAGAAGGTAAAGAAATTAAAGAGCAAATTACTCAAGATTTTTCAGAAGTTAAAGAAGATGTATCAAAAGCAGCAGCTTCTGGTAAAGAAAAATTAAAGGAAGACATTAAAAAGTTAGCCTCTAAAACAAGTTACAAAACAGAGCAAGCCATTACTTTTTTAGAAAAGCAATTAGCCATTTTAAAAGAAAAGAATAAGTCGTTGCAACAAACGGCTTAAAAGCTTTTAAAATTGGTAACTTTAATGTTTACCACTTTTATTTTATAATTCCATTTTTTCAACAAATATTAGGAAGTAGATTTTTTTTGCTAGATTTATAGGAGAACTACAGAAAAAATTAAACACTTAATATCATGAAAAAAATAGTATTACTTGTAATTATGTTAGCATATAGTACATCATATGCTCAAACAACAAAACTTAGAGCTACTAATTTAAATGATAAGTACGAAAACGTATTCTACAAATCGCCACAAAAGTATAATAACCAAGAGCAGGCATTTAAAGTAAGTAGAATTACGTATTCTTCAAATTATATAGGTTCTAAATCTAAAAACATGTACCAAATTTCTATTTATGGTACAGTAAACAATAAAAAGGAGCAGATTGTATATAATGCCAAATCTATTGATGAAATAGAACACTATAAGAATGTGTTTAACGGCCGCTATAAGAAAATTTTACTATTTGTGCATGCTAATAAAGTCCAGTCAAAAACGCATTATAACACATCAATTTCTGTAGAGTATTAAGAGGCTTTTTATATAGCTAATAGAAAGCGATAGCCACTGCCGCAACTTATATTATTTTTTTTAGTTTAAAGTAAACAGTATATTTAGAATATATTTTTTATTCCATCAAACTTATGCGCTTTTCATTATTAATAGTATTACTATGTGTTTGTTTTTCAACAACGTATTGTGCCAAATCTAAGAGTAAATCAAATATAAAATTTGACACATTAGTTTGGTCTGATGAGTTTAATAACAGTGGCCCTATAGATTCAACAAAATGGTTTCATCAAACACAAATACCTGCAGGAGGAGACTGGTATGGCGGGTTAATAAACCATTATACAAATAGAATAGAAAACTCGTATGTAGAAGACGGGTTTTTAAATATAGCTGCTAGGAAAGAAATATTTAACGATCAGGGAGAAATTAAAGCATACACCTCGGCAAGGTTAAATTCAAAATTCGCTTTTACTTATGGTCGAGTAGAGGTGCGCGCAAAAATGCCTACAGGTGTTGGTACTTGGCCAGCTATATGGATGCTTAACAAAAATATAGATGAACCAGGGGCGTACTGGCAAAAACAAGGCTTCGGAACGACTTATTGGCCTGTTTGTGGCGAAATTGATATTTTGGAACATTGGGGAAAAAAGCAAAATCGTATTCAAAGTGCTGTACATACAGGAGCTAGTGCAGGAGATGATGTCGTGAATCTTGGAGGTCGAGTAATAGAGAATGTTTCAAATCAATTTCATATCTATAGTTTAGAGTGGTACGAGAATAAAATGATATTTAGTGTTGATGATGTAGTACATTATGAATACGAACCAGCTGAAAGAAACTCTGATACTTGGCCATTTACAACGGATCAATATATTTTATTGAATATTGCTATAGAACCAGATATAGATCCTTCTTTTGAAGAAAGCAGTATGGTGGTTGATTATATAAGAGTTTATCAATAACGTTTAATGAAAAAGAAAGTTGGTTTAAATATAAACATAAGGCTACTTTATCTGGTTTTGTTTCTTTTTTTTTGCTGCGAAAAAGAGACAATAAACAAAAATGAAATACCTGAAACTAACGAAAAATGGGATTTAGAACAAATTAAAGCATCTGGAACTTTAAGAGCTTTAACAGTATATAGTGGAACATCTTACTTTTTATACAAAGGACGCCCTATGGGGTATGAATTTGAGCTACTAGAGCGATTCGCAGAATACTTGGATGTGGATTTAGAAATAATAGTAGTTAATAATGCTAATGATCTTTTTGAAAAATTAAATAATGGAGAAGGCGATATTATAGCACATGGCTTAACTATTACTAACGATAGAAAAGAGTACGTTTCTTTTACTAACCATTTATATTTAACCAAGCAGGTTTTGGTACAAAAGAAGCCAGATAATTGGCGCAGTATATCTTGGGGAAAACTAAAAAAGGCCTTAGTACATGATCCCATAGATTTATTAGGTGATACTATTTCTGTAAGAAGTGAGACATCATATAAAGAAAGAATATCTAGCTTGTCTGAAGAGTTAGGAGGAACAATACATATAAACTTAATGTCTGGAGAATTGGCTACTGATGAAATAATTAAAAAAGTTGCTGATGGAGAAATTAAATATACCATAGCAGATAATAACATTGCTAGTATTATGGGTACCTATTATCCTGTTTTAGATGTTAAGTTGCCTGTTAGTTTTTCTCAACGTATAGCATGGGCTACAAGACATGACTCTCAAGATTTATTAAATGCTACAAATGATTGGTTAAAACAAATAAAAAGAAAAATAGACTTTAATGTTATTTATAACAAATACTTCAAAAACAAGAAATACTATAAACGACGAATAAAGAGTAATTTTTATAGCTTAAACAAACAGCAAATTAGCCCTTATGATGGTTTAATAAAAAAATACACAAAACCATTAAATTGGGATTGGCGACTTGTGGCTTCTCAAGTTTATCAAGAATCAAAATTTGACCCTAGAGTAAGTTCTTGGGCAAAGGCATCTGGGTTAATGCAATTAATGCCTAAAACAGCTGAAGAGCTTGGAGTAACTAATAGATCGGACCCTGAACAAAGTATAAAAGGAGGGACAAAATATTTAAAACAATTATGGAAGAATTTTGAGCATATAACAGATTCAATTCAACGGACTAAATTTGTATTGGCTTCTTATAACTGTGGTTTGGGGCATGTTTTTGATGCACAAAGATTAGCAGAAGTAGAAGGGCTCCAAAAAGATGTTTGGGATGATCATGTTGAAACTACAATTTTAAAACTAAGTAAAGCTAAACATTACAATCACCCCGTAGTAAAATATGGTTATGTTCGTGGTTTAGAGCCGTATAATTACGTAAAACAAATTTTTGAAAGATATAAGCATTATACCCAGTTTATAGAATAAAAAACGACTATAATTGCTAAAAATGATTGTTTTTAACGTCAGAGAATGAAAAGGTTAACCTCTCTAAAATCCATCAAAAACAGTTTCTTTAATTTTTGGCCATTCCTCTTTTAAAATACCATAACAGCATGTACTACGCTTAAAACCATCAAGCATTAAGGTGTCCTTGCGCATAATACCTTCAAGAGTTGCGCCTAATTTTTCAACGGCTTTTCTAGAACGTATATTACGTTCGTCTACTCTAAAGGCTACTTTATCAACTTCTAAAGATTCAAAGGCATGCTGTAACATTAAAAACTTCATGTTCTTGTTAAGCCCTGTACCTTGAAATTCTCTACCAATCCATGTTGATCCAATTTCAACCACTTTATTTTTCCAGCTAATATTCATAAAATGCGAATTTCCAGCATACCTACTAGTTTGTTTATCAAATACTATAAAAGGAATAGTGGTTTTATGGTAATAACCATCAACAGCCTTTTGAACATAGGCTTTTAAATCGTTTGGAGTATCAATTTTACTAGGTGAGAATTGTACTAAATTAGGTTGCTGAGCAATGGGAGCTAAGTGTTCGTAGTTACTTAAATCTAAAAGCGACAGTTTAACACGATTGTTTTCTAGGGTAGGTACTTTCATTACTGTTTTTATTATCAAGGTTCGTTACCGCATAAGCCAGTAGTTTTTACTTTTAGCGATGTAAATCTATTATGTATGGTTGATAGTAGCGAGTAAGAATTGAATGCATCTTGACCCAATTCCCATATCATAATGCCACCAACTTCGTTTTGTGCTAATTCGACTTTTGCTTCAATGGTTGGTATGCCATTATAATATGTACTACCAGTTTTGTCTACGTTTGCCAGTGCCGCATCAGAGGCTATTATATCTTGAAAGGAAACGCCAGTTACAGGATTATTACTAAAATTATAACCATAAAAAGGCACGCCTAGAGTTAGTTTTTCTTTAGGAATTTTAGTTGTGTTTCTCCAAAAATTAATACCAGCCTCTGAAAATTGAAAAGAGCTATGCTGCCCAGGATTATTAGGGTTCCATGGACCAGTAGCATCATAAGACATAATATTAATAAAATCGAAGGCTTGCAATGCACTATCTGTTATGTTTCCAAACCGAGTATTATTTGGTAATGCAGCGGTAATAATTTTATTATGCGAATCTAAGGCAGTCTTTAATTCTGTAACAAAACCACTATAGCCTATAGTTACATGGTCCCACTCTAAATCTACATCAACGCCGTCTAAATTATTTGCAAGCACATAATCTACTATTTTGGTAATAAATGCAGGTCTATTAGTTTCAATATCAATTAAGTCGCTCCAGTTGTCTGCGACCTCTGGAGTTAGACTACCACCTGCGAGAGAAATGCAAATTATTATATTAGGATTTGCAGTTCTTGCCTGATTTATTACATCAGCAATAGAAGGCATAATTAAATCCCCTGAAACATCGGGGTTTGCAAAAGCCAAATTTAGATGCGTAATTTTACAATAATCTATTTTAGAGCTTTGACTAAACCTATAGCTTGGTAAATAACCTATTACTTTTGCAGTTTCATTAAATGGAGTCACTTGTTCCTCTTCTGACTCATCAGTATTACTGCTGCAATTGTAGAGTTGAATGAAAACCGATAAAAATAAAATAAACAGTAGAGGTTTGTTTTTCATTTTGAATAATTAAACTAATTGATTAATAATCTCAATATTCACTTCATGTTTACCATCAAACATAATAACATTTAAATAATCTTTAAATAAAAGTTTTGCTTTTTTAGTTTCAGATGCTAAACGTTCTGTAGTTAAATATTCGTCATGTGTTCCACAAACTAAATTTACTTTGGCATTTAAAAACGCAAAATCTTCAGCATTTAATTCTTTGGGAATACCACCAGAATGTAATATTAATTGTGTACACTGTAATTTACGTTTTGCAACATAACGTAAAGCAACACTAACACCTTGCGAATATCCAAGAACAATTAAATTAGTAGTATTTGGAATATTTTCTGCTTCAAAAATAGCATCAAAATTTCGCATCACATTTTCGGTGTCTTTCACAGTATTCTCTTTAGTTAACCAACTTGCGCCAACGTGCTTAAAACCAGGTTGAATATAATACTTACTACCTGCTTGTGGTGCAATAATATAGTTTTCTTCAGTATTTAATCCTTTAAAATATTTTAAAAAATACCTGCTTAAATATCCCATGCCATGGCAAACAAACCAAACATTTTTAGTCGATTCTGTAAGCGTATTTAGAGTAGAATAGGAATTTGATATGTTATATGATATTTCTTTTTCCTGTGGATGCATTAATGTTTTTTTTGTTTTAAAGATTAAAAATACATCATCTTATATTCTTAATGCTATATTAAGCCATAATATTTATTAGATTTATGGGGTCATACCTAACCGAATTATTAACTATTCCAAAATAATGATTATGAAGAAATCTTTTTCAAGATACTTAGCTATAAGTTTTACATGCCTTGTTATAATTGCTTGCTCATCTGATCCAGAAACAATTATAACAGAGCGGATAACACAGCAAGGAATTACTATGCCTAAAGGTTTTGAAATCGAAAAGCTTTATAGCCCAGGAGAACATAATCAAGGATCGTGGGTTAGTGTTACTAAAGACGATAAAGGGCGTTTGTATGCTTCTGATCAATACGGAAATATATATAGAGTGACTTTACCAAATGTTGAGAATAAACAAGATTCTGTTCAGGTTAAAAAACTTAACGTAACCATAGGTATGGCTCAAGGCTTACTTTGGCATAATAAAAATTTATATGCCTTGGTAAATGCGCATCCAGATAACGAATTAAAGATTCATAGTGGTTTTTATAAAATAACAGATGCAAATGATGATGATGATTTTGATACTGTAAGTATGTTGCGGTCTTTTGATGGTGATGGAGAACACGGACCACATAATATTGTACTGGCACCCGATGGGAAATCATTATACTTAGTTTTAGGGAATCATACTGATATTCCAGAAGATATTGAAAGTACAATCCCTAAAAATTGGGGTGAAGATAATTTGCTGCCAGTTATAAAAGATCCTAGCGGCCATGCAAATGATAGGAAAGCTCCAGGAGGATGGGTTGTTAAAACGGATTTTGAAGGTAAAGACTGGACTATTTTAAGTGTAGGGCTTAGAAATACATACGATATAGCTTTTAATCATGATGGTGAGTTATTTGCTTTTGATTCTGATATGGAATATGATATGGGAATGCCTTGGTATAGACCCATTAGGCTTTGCCATTTAACAAGTGGTAGTGATTTTGGATGGCGAACAGGAACTGGGAAATTTGCTCCAGAATATCCAGATAATTTACCAGGCATTGCTAATTTAGGTCAGGGTTCTCCAACAGGACTTCTTCAAGGTAATGGTTTAAAATTTCCTGCTTATTACCAAAAGGGGTTGTATCTTTTTGATTGGAGTTATGGAACCATGTATTTTGCAAATTTAACACCAAAAGGAAGCAGTTATACCGCAGAGGTAACTGAATTTTTATCGGGAGTGCCATTACCACTAACTAATGGTATTGTAGGGAATGATGGTGCTTTATATTTTTTAACAGGAGGAAGACGCTTAGAATCAGCATTGTATAAGGTAACCTATACAGGAACACGTTCTAATGAGATGCAAAAACTATCTGAAAACACTTCAGGAAAAAATAAAAGAATACTGCGAAAAAAGATTGAAGCTTTTCAAATAAAAAAAGATGCAACTCAAATTGATTTTCTTGTAGAAAACTTAAGTGATGAAGATAGATATATAAGATACGCTTCGAGAGTCGCTTTAGAAAATCAAGATGTAAATATTTGGAAATACAAAGTCGCTAGAGGAGATAATACTTTAAGAAAAATAGCTGTAGCTATTGCCATTGCTCACCAAGGACAAAACAATGATAGAATAATGGCATTAAAAACGCTGTTAGAAATGGATTGGGAAATTTTAAATGAAACAGAAAAAACAGATTTTTTAAGAGCGGTAGAATTATTAATAATTAGAACTGAGGAAAAAATGGATTTATCGTTGAGTACTTCAATTAAGGACAAACTATTACCATTTTATTTGAAAGAATCTCATTTAGTAAATAAACAATTATGCGCTTTGTTTAGTTATTTAGATGTACCAGAAATTTTAGAACCTACCATTTATAAAATGGAAAACGACACCATTACATCAAATTTGAAATCAATTTATTTGTCTGGAGATATTTCTAAACGTAGTGATCAATATGGTAAGGATGTAGAGAACATGCTCAAGAACATGCCTAATCAGCAAAATATAAGTTATGCTAAGAGTTTAAGTGAAATAAAAACAGGTTGGACAAAAGCTTTAAGAGAACGTTATTTTAGATGGTACAATAGAGCTTTAAAAAAATCTGGAGGTAAGCAATATTCTAATTTTATAAAAGCAATACAGCGTAAGGCGTTAGATAATGTTATTGTAGATGAAAGAGCATATTTTGAATCTTTATCTACTGAATCTATGAGCCAGCAAGCAAATTTGATGAAAGATGTAAAAATGCCAGTAGGTCCAGGTAAAAATTATGCAGTTTCAGATGTTGAAAAAGCATATAAAGCAAATAAGCAAAACGCGGATTTTAAAAGTGGAGAAAATTTATTTAGAGCCTCGTTATGCGTTTCGTGCCATAGCGTTAAAGGCGTTGGAGGGAATTCGGGTCCAGAACTTACTCAACTGGGGACGCGTTTCTCTATTAAGGATATGGCTGAAGCTATAATACATCCTTCAAAAGCAGTTTCAGACCGCTATAGGAATACCATATACCATTTAAATAATGGTAATTCAATTACAGGACGACTTATTAACGAGACCGAAAATGAAATAGAAATAAGTGTTAATGCATTCTCACCAGATATTACCAGTAAAATAAACAAAAAGGATATTTTAAAAAAAGAAATAGCATCCCAGTCTGCAATGCCTACCGGTTTAATTAATGGTTTAAACGAGAAAGAATTAAGTGATTTGATGGCTTTCTTGATAGCTGGAGGTGATAAAAGTAATAAGGTTTATAATTAGAATTTTATGAATAGCAAAAACCTCCTTATTAAGGGACTAGCTTTAGCAATAATAATTGCTTTTTTGTCTAGTTGTAATTTGATTTCTAAAAATAAATCAGATAATATTATATTGTTTAATGGAGAAAATCTTGAAGGATGGAAAGGAGATGTTAATGTTTGGTCAGTTGAAGATGGTTGTATTGTTGGAAAGAATACTGATGAATATAAATTGAAGCAAAACACTTTTTTAATTCATAAAAACGAATTTTCAAATTTCGAACTAAAATTTCAGTATAAAATAATTGGAGGAAATAGTGGTGTACAATATAGAGCAAAAGTACTTGATGAAGATTTGTTTGTAGTTGGCGGTTATCAAGCCGATATGGAAGCAGGAAATAATTATTCGGGTATTTTATATGAAGAAAAGGGTAGAGGTATTATTGCAAATAGAGGAGAACAAGTTACTGTTTTGGAAAACGGTGAAAAAGAAGTTAAAACCTTTACAACATCAAAGGCGATTCAAAGTAAAATATATAATGAAGCGTGGAATGACTATAAAATTGTTGCTAACGGTAACCATTTACAACATTTTATAAATGATATTAAAACAATAGACGTTATAGATAAAGAAGTTGGTGCTAATTCAAACTCTGGAGTTATAGCACTGCAAGTACATACAGGACCTAATATGAAGGTTTATTATAAAAACCTTGAAATCAAAATTATTCGTCATTGATTTTTAACTATAAGTAATGTACTTTTGTTGCGATTTTATAAACACACTATTATATGCAATTATCTAAAGAAGACGTTTTAGCTAAAGCTAATAAGGCCTGTAAAAACACTTTAATGGAAACTTTAGAGATTGAGGTTGTAGATTTTGGTGATAACTTTTTAGTTGCTAAAATGCCAGTAAATTCAAGAGTGTATCAACCAGATGGTGTATTGCATGGTGGAGCAACTGCAGCATTAGCAGAAAGCGTAGGGAGTTTTGCATCACATATTTTTATAGACACTGAAAAATTCTTTGTACGCGGTATAGAAATTACTGCCAATCATTTAAAAAGTGTTACAGAAGGTTTCGTTTATGCCAAAGCTACTTTTTTGCATAGAGGCAGAACTACACAATTGTTAGATATTAGAGTAACTGATGATGCTGATAATTTAATATCTATTTGTAGACTTTCTACCATTTCATTACCAAAAAAGAAGAGTTAATGACTTTGGAAGATTTTTTTAATCGTATTGAAACCCATTACCGTAACAAAATTCCTTTTGTAGTTTATAGAAAGCCCAATGAAGATGTTATAAAAGCACTACTTCAAGAAACTAACGATTTGCATTTTACTAAAGATTTTACCGAACAAGGATTTGTGTTTTCTCCTTTTGATGATTCAGAGAATTCGGTTTTGATACCAACTGAAGCTTCAGAAACAATTTCTGTTTCCAAAGTTGTATCGAGCACCTCGACTTCGCTCGGTATAAACCCCGTCGAGATGCCTTTAGTAGGGAAGTATACAGACGAAAACTCTAAAAAGCGTCATATCAATCTTGTAAAAAAGGGGATAAATGCTATTAACAATAATGAATTTGAGAAAGTCGTATTATCTCGAATGGAAGCTATTAATATTTCTGAGCCAAATCCGATTTCAATTTTTAAAAACCTTTTAAATCTTTATACATCAGCATTTATATATTGTTGGTATCACCCAAAAGTAGGGCTGTGGCTAGGTGCAACACCCGAAACTTTAATAAAAATAGAGGGCAAGCAATTTTCTATTATGGCTTTGGCTGGCACACAAGATTATGAGGGGACTTTAGATGTGGTTTGGCAAGAAAAAGAGAAAGAAGAACAACACATTGTTACAGATTTTATTATTGAAAGCTTAAAACCTTTAGTCGAAAAAATAAGCACATCGCAAACCGAAACCGTAAAGGCTGGAAACTTATTGCATTTAAAAACGATGATTTCTGCAAGATTACAATCAAATTCAAGTCTAAAAGATGTAGTTTCTGTATTGCATCCAACACCAGCTGTTTGTGGGTTTCCAAAGATGAGTGCTAAACAATTCATTTTAAAAAATGAAGGCCATAATCGCGAATTTTACACAGGTTTTTTGGGAGAATTAAACTTAGAAACGATTAAGTCACCTCGTTCAGGAAAGCGTAATATAGAAAATAGAGCTTATGCCATAACTAAAAAAAGCACACAGTTGTATGTTAATTTGCGTTGCATGCAAATAAAAAGCCACCAAGCTTTAATTTATGTTGGTGGTGGTATTACAAAAAGCTCTGATGCAGTGAGTGAGTGGGAAGAAACAGTATCAAAATCCTTAGTTATTAAAAACGTTTTGTAATTAGCATTTTAACTGCCTAATTTCTTATTTTTGTGCGACATGAAATACCCAAAAATTCCGCTAGCGCAAACCGTTATACAGCTCTGTAAAGCAAAAGGTATAAAGCATATTATTATTTCTCCGGGCAGCAGAAGTGCACCATTAACTATTGGTTTTACTAATAATCCTTACTTTAAGTGTTATAGTATTGTTGACGAACGTTGTGCTGCATTTTTTGCTTTAGGTATAGCGCAACAATTACAAGAACCCACTGCTGTGGTTTGTACTTCTGGTAGTGCTTTGTTAAATTATTACCCTGCTGTAGCAGAAGCTTTTTATAGCGATATTCCATTGTTAGTTTTATCGGCAGACAGACCAAAACATTTAATTGGTGTTGGAGACGGACAAACCATAAATCAACCCAATGTATTTGAAAATCATATTTTGTATTCAGCTAACTTAAAGTTGGATCTAGATGATCAAGCAGAGGAAGAAGAGGAGTTACCTATTTTTAAAAATTTAGAAAATAAGCTTGAAACCTTATTAGGTTTAAAGCAAGGCATTCAAGAATATAACGAAGTTGAAATAAACAAAGCCATAAATATTGCATCTTCAAAGCATGGACCAGTACATATTAATATTCCATTTGATGAACCTTTGTATGATATGATTGATGAGCCAACGGTACACCCCAAAACAATTTCTATTGAAGAGAATATTTTGCAAATTGAACCTTCAGTTTTAAACGATTGTATTAAAAATTGGAGTGAAGCTTCAAAGAAAATGATATTGGTTGGTGTGAGCCAACCCAATACTATAGAGCAAAAATGGTTAGATACTTTAGCAAACGATGACAGTGTGATTGTGTTTACCGAAACGACTTCGAATTTGCATCACGAAGATTTTTTTCCAAGTATAGATAAAATAATTGCACCTTTTAATAACGAAAATTTCATAAACTTACAACCAGATATCTTATTAACGTTTGGGGGTTTAATTGTATCAAAAAAGATTAAAGCTTTTTTACGTAAGTATAAACCAAAGCATCATTGGCATGTAGATACAAAGAAAGCAAATGACACATTTTTTAGTTTAGATAAATTTATTAAAACAACACCAAATCAATTTTTAGAAAACCTTTTAGATGATGTTTCTAAAGCAAGGGAAAGTGATTATAAACATACCTGGACATCTATAAAATCAATACGCCTTAATAAACACAATGACTATTTGAAAGCTATTAATTTTAGCGATTTAAAAGCCTTCGAAGTTATTTTGAATGCTATTCCAGATGATACCATATTGCAGCTAGGAAACAGCTCTACTGTGCGCTACGCGCAATTATTCGACTTAAATAGTACATTAGAAGTGTTTTGCAACAGAGGCACTAGTGGTATAGATGGCAGTACATCTACTGCTATAGGTTGTGCAGTAGCTAATGCTAAACAAACCACATTAATTTCTGGAGATTTAAGTTTTATATACGATAGTAATGCGTTATGGAATAACTATATACCCAATAATTTTAGAATTATAGTTATTAATAATCAAGGGGGCGGTATTTTTAGAATTCTTCCTGGTCATAAAAACACTGAAAATTTTGATGCTTATTTTGAAACAAAGCATCGGTTATCGGCAGAGCATTTGTGCAAAATGTATGGTTTTGAATACAATAGTGTTTCAAATGAATCGAATTTAATTTATAACTTAAATTCATTTTACTCATTAGGCAATCAACCAAAATTATTGGAGGTTTTTACTCCAAAAAACTTAAATGATGAGGTTTTACTTCAATATTTTAAGTTTATTGGACAATAAAGTGACTTTCTATAATTCTGTGTGTCTAAAAAATAGTTATCTTTAAAAGGTATTTTACAAATTTCACAAACACATTAAAAAACTATTTAATTATGAGTAAAAGAGACGAACTTATTGCAAAATATGCAGCTGATTTAAAAGACAAATGCGGCGTTAATGCTGATATGGATTTATTAACTAAAGTTACAATTGGTTGCGGTCCTTCAATTTATAATGCAGATTCTTCTACTGTTTCAGGTTCTGACGAATCAGAATTAGCTACAGTTAAAAACAATTTTTTAATCAAAAAGCTAGGATTAAAAGATGGTGCAGATTTAGATAAAGGGATTGCAGCTGTAATGGATCAATATGGTCAATCAAACAGAAATAAGTATAGAGCAGTTGTATACTATTTATTGACTAAGCATTTCAAAAAAGAGTCTGCTTACTAGTATATAAGTAGTTCAATATAATTTTAAAAGCGTTACAATAATTGTAACGCTTTTTCTTTGTTCTGATTTTTTTTAAATGAAAGAAATATATCCCAGTAGTTTTGTTGTTAACAAATAAATAATCTTCTTCAATATCATTACCTTTGCGCCATGATAGAATTAGGACAAATAAATACATTAGAAATACTTCGCGAAACAGATCATGGCGTTTATTTAATTGATGATGAAGATAACGAAGTATTATTACCAAATAGGTATGTTCCGGAAGCGTTTAAAATTTGGGACAAGCTAGAGGTTTTTGTGTATTTAGATAATGAAGAAAGACCCGTAGCAACTACTGATATGCCTTATATTAAACGCAACGATTTTGCATTATTGAGGTGTAATCAAGTAACTGATTATGGCGCTTTTTTAGATTGGGGGTTAGTTAAAGAGTTATTTTGCCCATTTAAAGAGCAAGCCTTTAAAATGAAACCAGGTGGTTGGTATTTAGTGCATTGCTATTTAGATGAAAAAACCTATAGGCTAGTAGCTTCGAGTAAAACTAATAGATTTTTAGATAACAAAGAGCTTTCAGTTACTGAGTTTGAGGAAGTAGATTTAATAATCTCTCACCCATCCGATATTGGGATGAACGTAATTGTAAATAAAACCCATTTAGGTTTAATTTATAAAGACCAAATTTTTAAAGACATTAGTGTTGGTGATAAGCTAAAGGGAATTGTTAAAAAAATACGTCCAGGTAACAAATTGGATATTGCTTTAGGTCAAATAGGCTACAGGAATATAGAACCGAATGCTGAGCGTATTATGCAAGAGCTAAACGATAATAGTGGCTATATAAATTTAACGGATAAGTCTAGCCCTGATGCAATAAAAGACAAGCTACAAATGAGTAAAAAGAATTTTAAAAAAGCTGTGGGTACTTTGTATAAGCAACGTTTAATTGAGATTAAACCAGATGGTATTTATTTAGCTTGATGCTTCTTCTTGTAGCGATTTCATAACCCATTTTATAGCTTCAAATAAAGATGTAAAGTTCTTTTTGTTAAACTCGAAAAAATGATTTTCAACATCAAATACTTTTTCTGCAAACGAACTATAGGTTACAGTTGCATAAGCAGTTAGATTTTTAAAAGCTTCATTAAAAAGTGGCGCATCAGAAATCAATATAGAGTAAGAGTTTATTCTATTACCTATAAAGCCAAAGTTCGATTTGCCATAGTGTTCTTTTATCAAGGCTTTTGCTTCATGAAAATTATCAAAGCTAATATTTACACCCTCATTGAACTCTGCAATTAAGAAATTTTCAAAAAAGTATAGATTTCCTAATTCTATAGCTTTAATACTTTTTGCTTTTGAGTAAAGGGCACTTTCTGTAATTGACATATCTTTTCATCATAAAAATGGGCGTGCAAATATACTATGCTTGCATAATATATTTGTTAGCTGATATCATTTTTATGAAGAAGGCATCATTTTAAAAATATCTATAGTAATATCATTGATATTTAAAGATTTAGTTACAATTAGTTTAGAAAATATTTGTTATTGATATCATTTTATAATCAAAAAAATTAACAGTAATAATTATTTTGAAAGAAATATCTTTCATAAAAATATTAATGCTGCATATTTAGTTATATCGGCAGAGTAGTACTATAATAATATATTAAAGAATATGTATCAAAACTGGCAAAGCAATTTATTATTTTTGCGTTATGATAAATCAAGATACCATAGTAGCATTAGCAACACCGTCTGGAGCAGGAGCGATTGCAGTTATAAGGCTTTCTGGTAAAAACGCCATTAGTATTTCCGAAAAGCAATTTAAATCAATTTCTGGTAAAATACTAAGTAACCAAGCTACACACACTATACATCTAGGTCATATTATTGATGGAGATAGAACCATAGATGAGGTGTTATTATCAATTTTTAAAAATCCAAACTCTTATACAGGAGAGGATGTTATTGAAATTTCTTGTCATGGCTCTAACTATATTCAGCAAGAAATTATTCAATTATTTCTAAGAAACGGCTGTAGAATGGCAACAGCAGGAGAGTTTACGTTACGTGCTTTTTTAAATGGGAAGCTCGATTTATCTCAAGCTGAAGCAGTAGCAGATTTAATTTCTAGTGATAATGAAGCATCGCATCAAATTGCAATGCAACAAATGCGTGGTGGTTTTTCATCTGAAATATCCAAGTTGCGAGGAGAGTTATTAAATTTTGCTTCGTTAATAGAATTAGAGCTTGATTTTGCTGAAGAAGATGTTGAGTTTGCAGATAGAACTCAATTTAAAGAGCTAATTGAACGTATAATATTGGTCTTAAAGCGATTAATAGATTCGTTTGCTGTTGGTAATGTTATTAAAAATGGCATTCCTGTAGCTATTGTTGGAGAACCTAACGTTGGAAAATCAACTCTTTTAAACGCATTGTTAAATGAAGATCGAGCTATAGTTTCTGATATAGCAGGAACAACAAGAGATACTATTGAAGATGAGATTTCGATTGGAGGTATTGGGTTCCGATTTATAGACACTGCTGGAATTAGAGATACTAAAGACGTTGTAGAAAGTATAGGGATTAAAAAAACTTTTGAGAAAATTGATCAAGCACAAGTGGTTGTTTATTTATTTGAAGCAGATGTTATTTTAAATGATGGAGATAAACTACAAAAGTTGAAAGTTGAAATTGAAAAAATAAAAAATAAATACCCATTAAAACCACTTATTGTTATTGCTAATAAAATAGATATGCTTTCAGAAAAAGCAATTGCTGAATTAAAAAATGAAATCTCTGATGTAGAATTGTTATCTGCAAAAACGAATTTTGGTGTAGATACCTTGCAAAACAAACTCCTTGGTTTTGTAAACACCGGAGCTCTTAGAAATAACGATACAATTATCACTAATACAAGACATTACGATTCGCTATTGAAAGCATTAGAAGAAGTTGAAAAAGTTAAGCTTGGACTGGGTTCTGGCTTATCGGGAGACCTTTTAGCAATTGACATTCGTCAAGCACTTTACTATTTTGGTGAGATTACAGGAGAAATTACAAATGATGACTTGTTAGGTAATATTTTTGCGAATTTCTGTATTGGCAAATAGGTCAAAGTAATTGTTCCGTTTTTATACCATTTTCATTGAAATCCTTATGAATAGGGAGGAGAGGTATGTCTGTGGAATGGAAATTAAGACGTTTGCTACAAGGAAGTATTAATGTTGATATTAGTTAACAGAGCTACTGAGTAAGTTCACAGAATAAAATTCCTATTCTAGAATAAGAGCAACACATTTGAGTATTGAAAAACTCAATAATAATGCGATTACTACTTATTTTAATATGTGTTGCACCTGTCTTCTCTCAAAAAAATCTTGTTTATAAAGGGATTATAAAGGATGCGAATACTCAGGAAAATATTCCTCATGCCACTGTTGTCATTTATAATAGCACAAATCTCATTGATGGTGTTTCGACCAATGATGATGGTGAATTTCAATTGAAGAACAATAAAAATGCTACACATATTGAGGTAAGTTTTATTGGGTACAAAACTTATATGTTGTCGATCTCCAAGATTAGTGATTTCAATGCTATTGTCATCAATTTACAACCGGACAATGAATTGGAAGAAGTCGTTATACAAGCGAAAAAAAACACCACCCAGCTTAAAATTGATCGTAAAACAATAAATCTTGGAGCAGATTTACAACAATCAGGAAACACAGCTTTAGAAGCCTTTGATCAAATTCCTGAAATACAAACCGATTTAGGAACAGGAACAATTTCACTGCGTGGAGGAGGTAATGTTCGAGTATTAGTGAATGGGAAGCCATCACCATTAAATACAACAGAGCTTTTGCAGCAAATTGCTGCTTCATCAGTAGATAAAATAGAGATTATTGCGTCTCCATCTTCCAAGAATCAAGCAGATGGAATCTCAGGAATTATTGATATAATTCTAAAAAAGAATACAAATTACGGATTGAATCTCACATTAAATTCTTCTGTAGGTACAAAACGTCATCAATATGGCTTTGATGCGAATTATAATCTTTCTTCTGTAAATATTCGATTGAACGCATCAAATAGTAGAAGAAGCATGAATAGTAAGCAATGGATTTATCAAGAATATACTAACGGAAATACACGTGATTTTTTTGCGCCGCATAATTTTAATGGGAAAATTAATAACATTTCATTAGGAATAGATTTTTTCTTAAATGAAAGCAACGAGTTATCCTTTCAGGTCGATTATACAGATGATTCACATAGTTTCCATAACAACACTTTTTATTCCAATGTAACCGGTCGCCCAGACTATATGTACACAAGGAATTCATCACATATGCACAAAACAACAGTTTATAATGCCAATTACAGGAAGAAGTTTACTTCAAAGGGGCATTATTTAGAGTTGGATTACAATCTAACGAACAATGAAAATATTTTGCCTGCATCTGATATTGAAGAAGGCATTTTTTTATTTGATGAATTGCAAAACAATCGAAATGATTTACATGCCTTAGCTTTTGATTATACATTACCTATAAATAAAATGACGCTCGAGGCTGGTTTTTCTTGGAATTATAGAAAATTAAGAAGCTTTAGAGAATTTACACCAAATGCAAGTAATGCAACGCAGGATGCTTTTGATTATAAAGAAAACTTGATTGGAATCTATGGACTAACAAGGTTTGAAACAGGAAGTTTTAATTGGCAAACAGGTATTCGTTATGAGCACTTTACATCAGACTCTAACAATACAGCAAACAATCAGGCTAGTGATTTACGATTTTTAAATCTCTTTCCATCAGTCCATGTATCCTATACCTCAAATGATAAGAATACCTTTAATATAGGTTATAGTAGACGAATTTCGCGCCCTAATTTTCGTCATATCAACCCGTTTCAAGTTGGGAATCAATACTTTCAATGGAATTCCAATCCAAGTTTACAACCAGAGTTTGCCGATAATTTTGAATTGAATTATCAATACAATGGAAAAAGAATAAATATTTCAGCATCAACTTTCTACCGATATCGTACAGATGTCATTCAATGGTTAGAAACTATTGATGCTAATGGAGTTCATTTTATAAACTTTGATAATATTGGACAAAGAAATTCTTTTGGAATAGAAAATACAATTCAATATAAAATTACTAGCTATTGGAATTCAGAACTTTCTGCAAACTATTATTATACCAAGGCAAATCAACCTGATATAACTTGGAATAACTTATACAGTTCTAATATCATATTGAAGAGCACTTTTAAAATTACAAAAAATATCAGTACAGACATTACCTTTCGTCATACACCAAGAAACCAAAGTGTTTATAGTATTACCGAACCTAGAAATCGTATCGATTTTGCAATTAGGGCTTCGTTTTTGGATAATAAACTAACAACAAATTTCCGAATAGTGGATGTGTTGGATGCTAATTTGCGCAGGCGTACAATTGTATTACCTGGGATAATTCAAAATGAAACTTGGAAATTCCAATCACAAACCTTCGCATGGATGCTTAGTCTAAACTATAGAATATTTCAGAACAAAGGAAAAATTAGAAGCAGGAAATCACGAAACTATAACTACGGAGGAACTACCGATTAATCTATTTAAAACATTATAATGAAAACAATTACACCTAGAATCATGCTTTTTTGTTCGCTTGTATTGCTGGCAAACTGCTCGGAAACAACATTAAAAAAAGAAACAATTACAGTTCAAGAACTTTCTACTTGGAGAACGTTAGACAAGGGAAAGTCAACAGTAGTAGGTGAGGAGCTCATTATTGAGGAAACTGAAGGAGCAGACGGCTATTTTTTAGTGAGCCCTAAAAGTTACAAAGGGGACATTATTATAAATTATAAAGTAAAAGCTTTGTCAGAATCTACTGTTTTAATTGCTCTTTTTTCTGCGTCAGATGCTGGTGAGTCTCAAGGAATCACACTTCCGCCAAAAGAAACTAAAGGCACTGGATTTTGGACTTGGAGAACTCATTTAGAACATTATAACTTAACATTTAATAATGTTTCTCATAACTACAAACCATTCTTTTTTAAAAATACATCGCCACGCTCTAAAGGTTTTCATCTTACAAAAGCAGAAAACATTATGGGTATCCATGAATGGTATGATGTAGAAATAGGAAAACAAGGCAACCGTTTATGGTTTAAACTCAATGACGAAATAATTTTTGATCAGGAGGATTGCAATCCATTGTTTGGTGGGCATTTGATATTCCGGATTAGTGGTACTACTGGTGAAAAAGTAATTTTTGCCAAAGCTGCTCTAAAAAATTTGATCATTTCACATGAATAATATTGTAACTTGCTAATCTTGGAAAAAAAGAAAAACAGATATTATAAATTTTTAAAAATGGAACCAATACTTCATATTTTTATATGGAGTATTGTGTTGTTTTATCCCTATATGAAGTACTTAGGAAGGGAAGGTGGTTATATGATGACGTTTGCACACGAGCTTAATTCATTGCTGTTTAAAATGACAATTTCTTATTTTTTATATCTATGGTTTTTCCCAAAGAAGAACTTACTGAAATTCATTCCTTTTGTTATTATTGCCTTTGTGTTAAATGCCGTTATCTATGAATTCTCTGATCGAGTTTTTCATAAAGAGAATGCTCATTTCTGGAAACATTTTGCAGCGAATATGCTGACGTATATCAGCTTCGGAATTGTTTTCTTTGCCATATACTCAGTAAAGGGTTTGTATAAGAAACAGTTAGTGATTGATTCATTATCAAAAGAGAAAAGAGAAGCAGAGTTAAAAGCTCTAAAAGCTCAAGTAGATCCGCATTTTTTGTTTAATACACTTAATACTATCTATGCGAACGCTTTGAAGAAAGATGAGAAAACACCTGAGTTGATTCTAAAATTGTCCGATAGCTTTAGGTATTTATTACACGAAGGACAAAAGGCACAAGTACTCGTTCAGCAAGAAATTCGGCATGTAAATGATTATATTAATTTGCAACAGGAGCGCTTGTTACGTAAAGTAAAAGTTGACTTTATATCAAAAATTGATTCCGAAGAAAAGCACATTTCCCCATTGTTATTTATTGGTTTTGTAGAAAATGCATTTAAATATACGAGTATTTTAAAAGGAGAAAATCATTTGATTAAAATTAATATACAATTGCAGAATAATGAATTGATATTTCAATGCCAAAACCCATTTCTAGCAAATGCCGAAGAATCACTAGAATTGGGCTGGAAAAAAAGCGGAGTAGGAATAAAAAACACTCAAAACCGTTTACAATTGTTATACCCAGAGAAACATCAACTTGAGATTAAAAAAGAAAATAATCTATTTAACGTACTATTGAAAATTGAATTATGATACACTGTTTGATTTTAGAGGATGAACAATCAGCACGAGAGGTTTTGCAGGGGTATATAGACAAAACACCTTTTGTAAATTGCATTGGAATGTACGAAAGCGGATTAGACATCCCTCTGGAGAAGTTAAAGCGAGCAGACGTTTTATTTTTAGACATTCAACTGCCAGAACTAAACGGCTTGTCTTTTCTAAAAACGGTTACCTATCCACCGAAAGTAATCGTAACAACTGCGTATTCTAATCATGCTATTGAAGCTTTTGAGGAAGCTGTCTTAGATTATTTAGTAAAACCATTTTCTTATGAGCGATTCTTTAAAGCTGTCACACGGGCTAGGAATCTGTTTTTAGTACAACAGAAAGAAAAAATCGAACAGCTCTTTTTATATGCTGATAAAACAATCTATAAAGTAGAAATTGATGACATCTTATACTTAAAAGCCGAAGTAGATTATGTAAATGTTATTACCAAGGATAGAGAAATCTTGATATTAGATAGTTTGAGAAATTGGAAAGATAAATTAGCAAATTTTTCTTTTGTACAAGTGCATCGATCATACATTATCAATATTAATAAAATTGAAAAAGTTTACGGTAGTCAGGTTTTTATCAATGATAAGTCGATTCCAATTGGTAAAACCTACAAAGAGCTATTCTTAAAGCGACTAGATTATTAGGTAGCGTTTGTTCTTGCTTATTTTTGTATTAAGTCACAACAGTTTAATTATATGTTTTAACGGTTGCTTAAATTTTATATATGTAAGTCAATTTTAACATATTCTAAAATTAATTATATTTACACGTATGTTAAAAAAAGTTGTCTTAGGTGTTTTCTTATGTGCTCTCTCACTCTCTCTATTTGCACAAGATCACACCTTTAAGCACTACACCACGAAACAAGGACTTTTGAGTAATGCTTCTCAAAGTATTTTGACCGATCGTAATGGCTATTTATGGATAGCTACTTCACAAGGGGTACAAAAGTTTAACGGATCTAACTTTAAAAACTTCACTATTAAAGAAGGCCTGTCTTCCAATTTGGCTACTAAGTTATATGAGGACTCTAAAGGCCGCATCTGGGTGGCAACCATTTCCGGAGGTGCCAATTATATTGAAAATGACAGCGTAATCAATCTGAAAGATAGGCTCCCTCAAAAATATGCACATATTAGGTCGTTTTTGGAAATGAAAAATGGAAACATCATCTATTTTACAGCTAAAGGTATTGTTGAATTCGATGGTGCTCAAGCGAAAGTGATTGTTGATGAGCATGAGCTACCACTGGCTATTAATGACGCTATTTGGTTAGATGATAATACCATTATGGCGCCTACATTAAATGATGGTGTTCATAAGATAACATTGAATCCTTTTAAATCGGAAAAACTAATAACCTCTCCCGCTCTTAATAATATTTCGTATTGCATATCAAAAGATATTAATGGTTCCGGTGACATCTGGATAGGAACCTATGGCGAATTGGTAAAATTATTGCCGGATGGTTCCATAGTAAAATACAAATTTAATCAGAAGGAATTCAATAGTAATCGTATTCAAAGTATCCGCCAAAGAAATAACGATGAACTGCTATTGGGGTTGGAAGGAAATGGTATTGTGATTTTTAATAAAACGACCGGGCATTATAACATGCTTAATACCAAAAAAGGGATTCCTACACCCTATGTTCATGATGTTACGGAAGACCCGGATGGTAATATTTGGGGTGTCGATATATGGAATGGTTTGGTTAAATACAGGGATGATTCATTTAAGTTTTTACCTATTGGAAATGGATTAGCGGAAGAAGGCATTGCGAAAACTATTCAGGAAGGAAAAGACAGTGTTCTAATGGCCACCAGCAAGGGTTTGTATCGATTAAAAAATAACACACTTAAAGATACGCTCATAAACGATTTAGATATTAGAGCCATAGATCAAATCTCTAAGGACAAATTTTTGATTTCCAGAACGAGTCGGACTTATTTATACGAAAACCTAAAACAAAAAGATATTATAGGTAAAGGTTATTTTAACAACGTTTATGCGCATAAAGACCGTTATATACTTTGCGGATATGACTGGTTTCATATCGTAAAACCGGACACAACCTTGATTATTCCTGCCGCAGAACCTTTTAATCTTATAAAGATCGCTGATCATTATCTGGCAGGTCTTAAGGTTGGTATTTTTGAGTTTAAAGACGGGCCACTTTCGCCAATAAATGGGTTTGAACCGGATGGCAGATTATATAACGCTATGGCTCAGGTGAACGACCATTCCTTTTTTGTGGGGGATACGGAGCAAGGTATTTATTACGTCAGATATACAGACTCAAGTTATCAGGTTAAAACGTTCCACCAAAGTAGATTCAACGATTTGAATGGTCTTAATTCCATGACCGTAAATGGTAATGATTTATGGTTAGGCGATATTTCTTCCTTAAGAAGAGTAGACCTGAATTTGTTATTGGAGAAGGACAGTATTAGTATGAAGACCTTTCCTATTGATAAGGATATTATGGAAGATGGTTTTCATATTAATGGTGTGAGTATAAAAAACAATGATATTGTTTACGGTGAAACTCCAAAAGGCTTATTAATCTTTAATGAATCTTTATATAAGTCAAATGAAAAGCCTCCTAAATTAAATCTATCCGGCGTATCATTATTTTCCGAACCCCTAAATGAATCATTCTATACAAAAGATGGGAAAGTGTCTTTGTCCTATAAAGAAAATTACCTGACATTTGATATGGAAGCGATTACCTATACATTTCCTGAAAACGTAAAATATAAGTATCGCCTAAAGGGTTTAAGGGATGGAGATGTCTGGTCTCAACCAGTCAAAAACCATGAGGTTGTTTTTTCATATCTGCCTCCCGGAAATTATACTTTTGAATTTACTGCAGATAATGGTAACGGCATATGGCAAGACAATATATATACCTATCCGTTTGTGATTAACGTACCATTTTGGAGAAGACCTTTATTTTGGGTTTTAACTATAGCCATATTATCAGGAATTGTATTGTATGGTATTAATCGTAAGAATAAGATAGAACAAAAACGATTACAACAATTTTCGCAAGACCTTATAAAAACTCAAGAAGAAGAACGCACAAGGGTATCTAAAGATTTACATGATAGTGTGGGGCAGCAGCTGACATTAATTAAAAGGAAGGCTCAGAATTTGGAGCAAGAAGAACTATCAGCGATGACAAATAATGCTCTTGAAGAGGTAAGAAGTATATCAAGAGGATTATTCCCAGCTGCGCTGAAGCAATTAGGTGTAACAGAAAGTATTCAACAATTATTAAATGACTTAGATGAAGAAACCGATATGTTTTTTTCTGTAGAGATTGATGATATTGATAACGAATTTAATGAAACAGAAACACTTAATTTGTATAGATTTATTCAAGAAACGGTAACAAATGCTTTAAAACATGCCAAGGCTAAAACACTAACCGTAAACATTACAAAACATAAAAATGGTGTAGACGTTTTAATAAAAGACAATGGTGTAGGTTTTGATAATGTGGCGTCAGTAAAACAACATAGTCTAGGTTTAAAAACTATAGCAGAACGTATACGTATGTTAAAAGGTACGCTGTCAATAAAAAGTAAAAAAGAAGAAGGAACGGAAGTCCTAGCTCAAATACCAATAGTATAATTATGGAAATTTCTGTTTTAGTTGCCGATGACCACCCGATGTTACTCAAAGGTTTAGTAGATGAACTTAAATCGTTTAATTATAATGTTATTTCTTCAGTTGAAAATGGTGCAAAAGCTTTAGATGATATTATGTCATTACAACCAGATATTGCCATTTTAGATATAGAAATGCCTTTGTTATCAGGCTTTGAAGTCATTCAAAAATGTTTGGATAAGCAACAAAACACAAAGTTTATCATCCTAACATCTCATAAACAAAGAGGCTTTATTTCAAAAGCACAAAAACTTAATATACAAGGTTATATTTTAAAAGATGAACCATCAATCGAACTCCACAAATGCATTCAGGAAGTTTATAAAGGTGGCACATACTTTAGCTCAGAATTCAATAAAATACTTCAAAATCAGATTTCACCAGAAATTGAGAAAATTAAATTCTTAAGCCCTTCAGAGCGTACCATTGTTCGTTTAGTAGCACAAGGGAAATCTTCTAAAGAAATTGGAGAATTATTAAGCATATCCAGTAGAACTGTAGAAAAACACCGCTCCAATATCATCCAAAAATTAGACCTTTCAAACGAAATGGATGCCCTTAGTTCTTGGGCTCAGGAGCATAAAGAGCTTATACTTTCCATATAAATTCGGTAAGCAACTTTCATATCAAACGCTACGTAGGGCTACGTAGTATTTGCAAGTGGTACGTATTGTTATAGACTACCCCTAGTTATACCTTGCACTAGCATTGGATGTATATCCTTGTCTCAAAAAAGAGTATAACGAATTAACAATAATAACCATGAAAACAAAATTTACATTTTTAACCCTATTAATGCTTTTTGTAGCAACCTACAATTATGCGCAAACCTCAGCAGAAATAGCCGATATTGCGGTACAAGGAATTGCCAGAGATAATAATAACACGGCAAGAGCAAATACCAATATCAATTTAACCTTCGAGCTGTATTATTTAGATGCCAATAATGGTAATGCCGAAGTACGAGTTGGTAATTTAGAAACGGTGAGTATCGCTACAGATGCCTTTGGGGTATTTTCTCATGTGTTAAGTCCAGCAGCCACCAACGGGGCATTTTTTGCAAACCAACAACTCTATTTAAGAATTAGTGAAGGCAACACACCGATATCCGATGAAAAATTAAAACACGTTCCCTATGCCGTGGCCGCCAATAACGGTGTGCCAACAGGGTCTATTATGCCTTTTGTGGGAGCAACGGCCCCAACAGGTTGGGTACTGTGTGATGGCAGTTCCTTAACCGGAATTAATGGTTCTGATAATTTAATAGCGCTATTGGGCAGCAACAACGCGCCCGATTTAAGAGGCTTCTTTTTAAGAGGTGCCGGCTCCAATGGGGTAAACGGTTATACGGGCAATTCCGGTCCGGCATTAAATACCAGACAGCAAGACGATAATCTGGCACATAATCATGCGGCGGGTAGTTTAGCTACGAACACAGCTGGTGCACACTTTCACACCACTTCTATGCTTAATAGAAGGTTTGCTGCTGGCTCCAATCCGGCATTTAATATTCTTAGTTCTGAAGCTGGAATATCTGTAGTTCCAACAAGTGCTAATGGAGATCATTCGCATACTATTTCTGGAACAGTTTCTACAGAAGGTACAGAGTCCCGCCCAATAAATTATGGGGTAAACTATATCATTAAACTATAAAAGCATAGGGTGATGAGAACAAAACTACTAACGCTGTTCCTGGGGCTCCTGGTTTCGGGGCTCTGGGCACAGCAAGATGATGGCGCCAAGGTGGTTACCGCCTCACAGGCCATACAGGAAACCGTAAACAGTAATAATTATACCATCCAGGTGGGGGTACCCTATTTGGGAACAGATAATAATGCGACGCCAACCGATATTCGCTTTCCATGGGATGTGTTTTATATCTTCGGAACCTTTTCTGAAGATTCCTTCGATATTTCCAAGGGATTCTTTGGTGATAAGGTATTATTACAATGGGAAATAAGAAACAATTTTAATTTAATTACCTCTATTGAAATATCCCGTCGGGAACTGGGAAGTACTGGCGCTTTTCAATTTATTGGCAGCGTTGGGCCTAACGACACTCAATATGAAGATAAATATGTAGATGGCGGTGTGCTATACGAATATAAAGTATTGGCAAAAGGGGTAAGCCAGACCGAAATACGATATACCAATTTTATTACGGGCATAGGGTTTAGAAATCCAACGGCCATTGTTACCGGAAATGTTAACTTTAAGGGAGGTAACCCAGTGCAAAATGTGACCGTTATAGCAGAATCTGATGGGAGTGTATCCAGCTATGGTAGTGGATTGATAATTCCAGCATCCAATCAATTGGAAGTTAATAATCTAAACAAACCCATCGCTACGGCTACCACATTACAAGCTTGGGTGAGGCCCGATTCACCCTATACAGACGACAACGGAAATGCCATTCGATTATTCCGGGTAAGTGAAAAGAATAGTAATAATCTTGATGTTACCGTTAATTTAAAGGAAGCATCAAAAACGCTTGAAATTGATATAGCCGGAAGCTTGTTTGTTATTGAAAATGTATATCCTTCTGGCGATGTAAATACACGTGGTGACGATATTATGGTTTCCGTGACTGACTTCAATACTAATTTCATGCATATTACGGTACAGATGGAGGATAACAAAGTGCCTCTTTTATTTGTTAACGGACGTCCCATGACCACAGCTTACAGGGATCAGGCACACAATGTTAGAGCTGAGACTGATCCCGCGAACACATCGCCCTATCTGGAGATTACCATACCCACGCAGACCACCAATCTTAATGTGGGTTCTGGTAGCTGGACCAACGTTCATATAGGTGGTGGAAACACGGCATTGATTGATGAAATTAGAGTGTGGAAGAGCAAAGAGGTTGCTTCCGATATTCGTACAGATTATAAACGTTATATAAGCGGGAATGATCCGGATCTAATAGCTTATCTAAGTGCTAACGAAAATACAGGTAACTACGCTTACGACGCTTCCCGAAACGGGTTCAACTACAATAAAAATCACGGAAACCTAAATATTCAGAACATTAGCAACGATATTTCTTTTGTATCAGGTGCTGGAAATATTCCATCATCTAGCCAATTGGGTATTTTAGGTGTTACCGATGCCAATGGAAACTACGAAATCAATGCCATTCCATATACAGGCACGGGGGAATCTTTTAAAATAACGCCTGTCTTCGGACAGCATAAATTTGAACCGAATCAGCAACTGGTCTTCTTAGGAGAAGGCTCGGAAGTAGTTAATAAAATAGATTTTACAGACACGTCATCCTTTATTTTTAAAGGTAAAATATTATATGATACCAGAGGTGTGTTCCCTTCTTTTGTTGATGTAAACGGAGGTGTTTTGAGTGGTCTTAGTGATGGTGATGAGTATGTAAGTGGAGGCACTAGTATTTTAGATGAAACGTATAACCAGTATGAGCAAAACGGTAATTTTTATAATAAAGGAGAATATTGGTTAAATGATTTAAATGATACCGATGCGGATAATGACCGTTTAGAACGTTATGCACGTATTCCCGTAGAAGGTGCTAACATTTATATAGATGGCAATATTGTTTTAGATGAAAATAATATCCCTATAGAGTCTGATGGCGAAGGTAATTTTGATATTAGTGTGCCTATTGGTAATCACTTTATTCGCGTTGCTAAAAACGGACATGAATTTACTTATGAAGGTCGATTTCCGGCAGAAACGGGTACTTTTCAAGAATTTTTTGAAGATGCACAAGAACAGGTTGTGTTTATAGATGAAACCAGAGTTACAGCTGTTGGTCGTGTTGTTGGTGGCTCGGTAGAAGCCCAAAAACCAATAGGTTTTGGTGATAATGGGTTTTTTAGTACACCATTTATTAAAGTTGAAAATAGCCTACCAGTTATAGAAAACTTAGATGTAAGTTCTAAAAATAATATTGGTGTAGCGAATATGACTTTTGATTATGCACCAGTTGGAGCCAATGTAACGCCCTATACAAAATTTAATTTTCAAACTAATAGTGAGTCAGGAGAGTATCGTGTAGAATTGATGCCACTTAACTATGAGATTGTTGGAGGTACTGGTTTACAGATTGCTAGTAATGCTGCTATCAATACAAGTATTATTGCTTCAGGAACTAAAGAAGCTGTTAACTTTGCAAGCATTCCACCACTTTTAACTCCAGAGTTTAAATACCCTGATGATACGGTGCTCGAAGGTGTACCTTATCATTTTGAGAAAAGTTTTATTTATAGGTCTACACCAGTTTTACGGGTTACTGACCAAACCTCTGAAAGTGAACTTGTCTTAAAAGACAGTAATGGTGTTGACCAAACTATAAGTACAGAAGGGTTTAAGCATCCAGATGGATCAAATGATGATGTTCTTATTTATCAACAGTTTTCTACTTACCAAATAGTTTTAAATACGTTTGAGCGTTATGAAAATTTTGATATGGATATAAATGGCGTTGAAGATATAGTTCCTATTGTAGATGGGCAGTTAAGTATTACAAATAATTTAGCAATACCAGAATCAGAAGTTATTGAAACTGATGCTAATGATAATAGTATTACCAATTATTCATTTATTGGTGGAGTACCTAATACAAACACACCTTTTACACGTAATATTGATATTCAATATGTTATTGAAGGGGTATCATATTCTGCTGAAAATTATATTAGCGATGGGATTATTTTAGGAGGTGCAAGAGATGGAAGTCAATCCATACTATCAGAAGCACCAGAGATTCCAGATATTATTTTAAGAGACCCGCCAGGGTCAAATAGTTTCGCATCTATAGAAGCTGGAGAAAGCATTAGTTTTACCACAGACAATAGTTTTTCAAGTGGAGGAGGCATTTCTCAAAGTGTGAAATTAATGTTGGGAGGAGAAGTATCCATTGTAGCAGGACCTCCAGGAGCTGGACTTGTTGTTAATACCGAAGTTACCAATAGCTTAACAGGGAATATTTCAGTAGAAGCCTCTTCTAAAGATGGCAATAGTATTACCAAAACCTATACATTCAACCAAACCATATCAACCAGTGATGATCCAGAATTTGTAGGAGCAGAAGGTGATTTATATATAGGAAATTCTAAAAATTATTCTAAAGGAAGTTTTGATGATTTTCAGGCAACTTTAGATCAGATAGGTGACCCTAGTGATAATTTTGAATTAACCAATGGAGTTGGTGATAAAGTGTATTTAAATAAACAAAAAGCCTTCTACCTTGGTGAAAAGCCAACAAACACCTTCTTTGTGTATTCTCAAAAATTCATTATTACAGATTTAATTCCGGAATACGAAACTATTGTAGAAACTTTATCAAATGGTGGTACAGTAGAAAATGCTAAACCTCAATCTTGGTATGAAAATCAAATTAACTTATGGCGCAGAATCATATTAAATAACGAGCGTAGTAAATATACGGCATTAAATGATCCTACTTTTATTGGGCAAACTGCATTGCAGGCTATTGGCGATTTTACAAGCGATCTTCAAGATGAAATAAATAATGCGCAAGTTGGTGGACCGTATGAAAGTTTATTACAAGAAAAATTAAAACTAGCGGATGAACAAAAAGCTTTAATAACATCAAAATCGCAAGATAATATCACTTTTGATTCTGGTGTTGGTGAAGTGTCTAGAAGTATAGAATCTGTCGTTGTAAATACATCAACTTTAGAGTTTGATATTAATATAGAACAAAGTTTACAACTAGAACTTGGTTTTAGCGTCAATAAATTAGGTATAGAATCTACAACAACAGGATTTGCAAGTCAAGCATTTAGTGCATCCTTAACAGAAGAAGATACAAAGACGACAACTATTAGTTATACCTTAAAAGACAACGATCCAGCAAATGTGTTAAGTGTAGATATTATCAATTTGTTTGATGGTAGTGGTCCTATATTTACAACCGTAGGCGGTAGAACATCCTGCCCTTATGAAGGTCCAGAGTTATCGCATTATTATAATCACGCTACTTATAATCCTAATAATCCTGTTATAGAATTGGCGCAAGGAGATAGAGAAACATTAAGTAACGCCACTGAAAAAGCAGAAGACCCTAAAATTCTTGTTGAAGTTTCTGAAATATTTAATATCCCAGAAAGTAACAATGCGGAATTTAAATTGCAGCTTTCAAACAATGCAGATGCTACAAGCGATGCAGCTAGTTTTAATTATTTCGAACTTATTGTAGATAACTTAACAAATCCAGATAATGCATTAATAAATGTTAGTCAGAATGGAACTGTGGTTTTTGTACCATATGGTCAAACGGTAGAATATACCTTAACATTAGGAAAATCAGTTTCTGATGTTAATGATTATGAAGATATACGAGTTATTTTACAATCACAATGTGATCCTGTAAACGTATTTGATGATGTATTGATTTCTGCCCACTTTGTGCCATCTTGTTCACAAGTAGCTGTAAAAGCCCCATTAGATAATTGGGTGTATAATGTAGATGCAGCCTTTAATAATGATGGTTCAACCAATCCGTTAGCTATCAATGTATCGGAATACAATCAAGCTTTTAACAATTTTAAGAAGATAGATCTAGAATACCGTTTAGCAACGTCTCCTAACTGGACACGCTTGCATACCTATTATAATACACAGGTGTTTTATGATGAGGCCGTGGCCAATAGCGAGTCTGAGATTTCTTTAATTACAGATGCCGAAGTTATTTTCGCTTTTGATATTGTAAGCTTGCAATTACAAGATGGAAACTATGAAATAAGAGCTCGAAGCACCTGTACCAATGATACCGAATTTATTTCAGACGTGATTTCGGGAAGTATAGATTTACAGTCGCCACAACAATTCGGCACACCATTACCTACCGATGGTATTTTAGGCCCAGGAGAAGATTTACGCGTTAGTTTTAACGAAAACATCTTCTACAACAGCGCGGTAAGTACTATTGAGATTAAAGGAGAAACTAATCAGTTACCAATAGATCATAGTGTGTCCCTGCGTTTTGAAGGCGCTAATAACACCGCGACCATAGAAAGCCCAAGATTAGTATCAGGCGATTTGACTGTGGAGTTCTGGATGAACAATGCCACAACTGCATCAACAGCTACAGTAATTAGTCAGCAAAACGGACTAAATATTCGTTTAGAAAATGGAGACATTTATGCTACCCTAGGAGACATTACGGCTAATGGAACCATGGTTACTGATGGACTATTTCACCATTATACAATTACACACAATAATGCATCAGGTAGTCTTAGTATTTATGAAGATGATCGTGACATTGGTGGAGCAACCGGAATAGCAAATACGCAATTTACAAACAATAACCCACTAGTAATTGGCGGAAACACCTTTATAGGAAACATACATGACCTGCGATTATGGACAAAATCTATAAGTTTAAGTGAAGCTTTTGCCAATATCTATACCAAGCTATTAGGCAATGAAAACAGTTTAGTTGGCTATTGGGCAATGAACGAAGGACGAGGAACTATCGCTAATGACCTAGCGCGATTTAAACACGCTGCAGTAAGTGCTGATTGGGACATAAAACCCAAAGGGACTTCCTATGAGTTTGCTAATGGGCAGTATTTAGAATTAGATAATGTAGGCTTTGTACAACTCACCAACACCATGGATGCGACCATATCCTTTTGGATAAAAACAGACACGCCGCAAGAGGCTACTATATTCTCTAACGGCCGGGGAAAAGGAGGCGGAACACCGCAAACAAGTGACCCTGTACAATCTAACGGGTTTGCTAATAAATGGGCTATTAATATGAATAGTTCGGGAGCCTTATATTTTGCCAGTGAGGAAAATGAATATGTATTAACAGCCGAAAGTGTAGCTGATAATAATTGGCACCATATTACACTGTTATTCAATAGAAATGGCTCTTTAAGAACCTATGTAGATGCACAACAGGTGTCTTCAAACCCAATAACAGATATCGGTGGTTTTTCAGGAAATCAAGCCTGGATTGGTGTTCGCGGATTTAAAGACCAGGCAGGTGTTGAAACTGTAGATCGTGTATTTACAGGTAAAATTGATGAGTTCCGTTTATGGAATACATTACGTAACGTAGACCAAATTTCCAGAGATCGATTCAACGAAATGGACGTGGAAAGTATAGGTTTATTATTATATGCACGTATGAACGAACCCGATCCGGTAACAGCAAACGGGCCACGATATTATCATGCGTTTACAAATCAAAGCGTGATTCCATCGAACGCGGTGTTAAATTTAGGAACTGTGAACTATTCTGATGACGTACCAGCGATAAAACCAGAACGTAAACTCATCAAATTCCAGGTAAACCATGTGATTAATGAAGATGATATGATATTGGAACCTGTTATTTCCGACTGGGCAGCTTTGGAAGGTCAGATACTAGACATTACAGTGCATCGTATGTTTGATGCTTCAAACAACATGCAGCAATCGCCAATTACCTGGACAGCCTTTGTTCAGAAAAACGAAATGAGCTGGTTTGTTGATGGCTTTAATGAAGTTGTTGATATTGTTAAAACAGGTAATGAATCCCCTTCGTTTGAAATTACTATTATTAATAAAGGTGGTTTAGTCCAGCCTTATAATATCTCAGGTGTGCCAAACTGGTTGTCTTTAAGTAGTAAATCTGGCAGTTTAGCACCAGATAGTAAGGTCACAATCACGGCAACTATTGATGCAAGTCTATCTGTAGGAGAGTATATAGAAAACCTTTATTTACAAACCGATTTTGGTTTAGATGAAAAACTACAACTAGAAGTTAGAGTTTTAGCCGAAGAACCAGCATGGGAAGTAGACCCTAATGACTTTGATTTTAGTATGAATATTGTTGGTCGTATAAAGATAGATGGTATTTTCTCAGATGATGAATTCGATAGAATTGCAGCTTTTGTAAATGGAGAAACTAGAGGTGTTGCGAATATTGTTTATAACGAATCGTATCAAGAATATTTTGTATTCCTAACAGTTTACAGTAATACTGTATCAGGAGAAGCAATAGCATTCAGTATATGGGATGCAACAAAAGGCCAAATAATGCAATCTACTTTAGATGGCAATGCATCCGTAACCTTTGTGGAGAATAATGTTATAGGATCTTTAAGCAATCCTGCAATATTTGAAAACACTAATGTTGTAGAACAAGACATTGCTTTAAATGCAGGTTGGACTTGGGTGTCATTTAATGTAAATGACGCTAACTTCTCTAACCTAAATGTATTAACATCTGGTATGAATTTACAAACATCAGATCGTATATTGAGTCATTCTCCAACACAGTTAGAAACCTATTTCAAAGATAACGCTACACCTGCTAACAGTTCATGGAATGGAGCAATTAGTGCTAATTCTGGTTTGTCTACAAATTTTATGTACAAGATGAAGTTTGCAAATCAACAATCATTAAAATTAAAAGGAAGTAGTGTTGATGTTAGTGCTTGGAGTTTTAATATTCAGGAGAACTGGAATTGGCTGCCCTATCCATTAAATAAGAATGTATCAGTAAATGAAGCTTTAGCTACGTTTGATGTGTCCGATGGAGACATCATAAAATCACAGAATTTATTTGCTATTTACGATCCATTGAATGGATGGAGTGGAACTTTAAGCTACCTGGAAACTGGCAAGGGATATATGGTGAAATCTAGTAAAGATCAAACCTTTAAATATGCTAATATTTTTGGAAAATCTTCAAACACGAAGGCTTCAAAAAATACTAACACGGCATTTGTGCACAAACGCACTGAACCAGAATTTGCAAAATATTCAGAGAATATGAATGCTGTGGTTTTACTGCCTGAGGGATATCATGAGCTCTTTATCTATGATGAAGATGGTGTGTTAAAAGGAGAGGCAACTAACCAAATAGTAGACGATAAAGCACTAAGTTTTATTACCATATACGGAGAACGCCCAGAAGCATTAACCTTTCACGTAGGTAACGGTAATAGTCAAAGACCAACACAAAAAGTAGTAACCTTTAAAAGTAATACAGTGCTAGGTACTGTAGCAGTCCCTCTAGTGTTAGAATCTGATATTTTAGAAAGTCTTAAAATGTATCCAAATCCGTTTAAAAATGAATTGATGTTGCAACTTAATTCTAACGAAGTAAGTAATATGGAACTCAAACTATTTAATGTGGTAGGGCAACTTGTTCATTCAGAAACACACAAAACAATAAAAGGGCAAAATACAATTAAGCTGACCCCAAGAATTAGTAACGGTATATACTTTTTAAAAGTGAATCTCAACAATGTAAATACAACCTATAGAATCATTAAAAACTAGAAGCTATGAAACGTATAATAACAAACATAATAGTATTCTTCTTTATAGGAATAACCGTTTATGGTCAAGAGCCAGTATGGTCTGTAAACGAAAACGATTTTGAATATACCATGTCATTTGTGGCCTTTTTAAATGTAGATGGAGCAACATTAACCAGTACTAATGATAAAGTGGCGGCATTTGTAGGTGGCGAATGTAGAGGTGTTACTAACTTAATTTATGTATCAAGTAAAGATCGCTATTATGCTTATTTTAATGTGTTTTCAAACACCAATGGAGAAGCGTTGAATTTTAAAGTTTACGACTCCACCAACGATAAGGTTGTGGATATAGTTAAAACAGTAAACTTCGAAATTAATGCTCTTTATGGCGATTTAGCACAAGCCTTTAGTTTTGCGAGCCCCGCTTTAAATGATGAAGCAGAACTAATTAGTTTTAATTTTAAAGATGTCACTATTAGTAATAGGAATATACAAGATAATACTATGATACTTTATGTAGATAATGGTATAAACGTATCAGCCTTAACTTCCATTTTTGAAATAAGCTCGGGTGCGCAACTGTTTAGTGAAAGTCAAAAATTAATCTCAGATAGTAGCGTATTAGATTTTACCAATCCAGTTATGGTTAAAGTACTTTCAGAAGACGAATCTACACGCAACGAATGGGAAATAACTGTAAGTTATAATGCTGTAATAGGGAATTTAACCTTTTATAAAAAAGATGCCGTGTGTTATAATGGGGGAACTATTAAGGTATTGTCTTCCGAAAATGGTAGTGAAGTGGTGTTACTTAAAAATCAGGTGGCACAAGCTGCTCAAACCTTAAGTAATGGCGAAGTTATTTTTACCAGTTTAAGTGAAGGAAATTATACCATTCAAGTTAATGGGTTTGAAAAACAGATAAGTATTAATTTAAAAGAATAAAGTAATGCAAACAAAATATTATTACATAACCATAATAATCCTATGTTTTGTTTTAGGATGCTCAAAAAATGATGATAATCCGGCACCACCACCTGTCACTGTAGAAAGTTTTGACCCCGTGTCTATTGAATTTGTTCATGAAGACGGTACTGGCATTACAGCAAATGATTGTATTACACCAGATGAGGCCTATGCTATTCAGATTACAACAACGAAGAATAATAATGGGAATACTGCAGTTTCAAAAATAGAATATACTATAAATGGCGCTATATATAGTATGTCGTTTACAGCGGCTGGAACAAAAAGAAATCCAATTGTTTTGGTTGATGGAAGAAATGTAGCAGAATTATCCTCAACAGGTACTTCTAGTGAAGTAAACTATATAGAACAAGGCGATTTTGAATTGGTTGATTGATTATTAACCAACCAACCAATTGATTTATACTATGCTCTTAATAAGTAAAATAAAGTTTTTTTTTAATACATGGTAGCGCTAATATTAATTGAAATATTCGTTATGAATCAATTATTATTATGATACATTTTGATTTACTTTAATGTTCAATGTATCAATTTCGTACCGGAAATAGACTAAGTCTTGTTAATGTTGCTTAGTTTCTTATGTATTAAAGTTCTATTAATTTTGTGAGGCTACTAGATCTAAATATTGATTACCATAGTTAATATGAATAGTAAACCATTCTTTTTTTGATAAAATAGTTTTTTTTTAAATGCCGAAACTAAATAAATTTATAAAAAAATCGATGAAACGCTTGTTTTTTACGATTAATTACATAAATTTGCTTTTTAAACCCTTAAATCTTCGACATGAAAATAAGAATTATTTTAATAAGTTTTAGTTTCTTTTTAGTTACTGGCATTGGTTTTGCTCAAAAAAAGAAAGTAGCAAAAAGCATCATTAGCGAAAAAGTTTCTATAAAGAAATATCATACAAAAGAAGATCTAGACAGAATGCAAAAAGGTCAGTTATTGGATTTGTATGTTGAACGGATAGAAAGCCTTGTTAAATTATTGCCATATATTGCATTTGCTACTAAACCTGGAGTAACTATGACTACTTTAGGAATTCCGAACGATAAAGACAATAGAACAGCACTTGATGAACAATTTGAAGCTACAGAGAGCTTTTTGGAGACAAACAATGAGTTTCAAAGACGAATATTACCATATTCAGATACTAGTAATTTAATTGCTGCTATTCTGTTTTATGAAGAAACTATGAAATCATTACATGAGTATAGTGAGTTTCATTGATAACTATTGATTAGATAATAGATTTAATTCTATTGTTTTTCAAACCTAAAATAGAAATAAAAGAAATGTAATAAGCTTTACATTTCTTTTATTTCTATTTTTTTGTCTTGTTAATGTGCATTTCATCGATAAAAAAGTAATATAAAAATGATCATTTTAAGCATTTTATCGAAATAATTGGTATTTCATAGATATTTTATTATATATTTGAGCTTAATATTAAAGATATACCTATTTGCTATTTAACATAAAAAAATACTCATGAAAAATTTTACTCAAATACTATGTGTATTTCTTCTAGTTGCTGGAAACATTTTTGGACAACAAGAAAAAGGAATAATTGGTACTGATAATTGGTTACACAATTGGACGGAGTTTAAGCCTAAGTCGGTAGATCATGGTGAACCTACTCAGATACTAGCAGGCAATATAACCGAAGACACAAAACTTTCAAAACGATATGTTTACTTACTGTCTGGTAGCGTTTTTGTTACAGATAGTACGACACTTACTATAGAGCCAGGAACAGTAATTATAGGAGATTATGCTACAAAGGGATCACTTACTATTTCTAAAGGGGCAAAAATAATTGCAGATGGTTTAGAAACAGACCCTATTATTTTTACATCAAACAGAAGTGTTAAAAGAGCAGGGGATTGGGGCGGACTAATTATTCTTGGTGACGCACCTATAACAAAATTTGGAAGCGGATCTGTAGCATCGTATTATACACAACTTAATGCTACTATTTATAAAAACTCAAACTATGGAGGAGAAAACCCTGCAAGTAATTCTGGAATATTAAGATATGTAAGAATTGAATATGCAGGTAAGAGAATTAAAAATGCAGGCTATTTTAACGGACTTTTATTGGCTAGTGTTGGTAACGAAACTGTATTAGAAAATATAATGGTTAGTCATTGTGCTGGTAATTCATTTGAAGTTTTAGGAGGTGAGGTTAATTTAAATAAAGCCGTTTCGTATAAGTCAAACAGTAATGATTTTAAATTTAATTATGGAGCACAATGTAATTTATCCAACTCTTTAGCTATTCGTTCGCCTTATGTTTCAAATAGCTCTGGAGCTAGATGTTTACAGGTAAACTCCTATGATAATAAAGAGGAAGTAGACTTCACAAAAAAAGGAACTTTAGTAGTAGCAAAAAATATAACTTTAATAACAGATAGCGATGATTTAAAATCTGATATAAATCAAGGCTTAGTTAAAGAGGCAGTTTATGTTGGTCATAACGCTTCACTAGAAATGGTTAAAAGTGTTATATCTGGTTTTAATCCAGCGGTTTTATTTGAAGATAAAATTAGAGTTAATCAAGAAAATTTGGAAAAAATCAAATTTACAGATATGTATTTTAACAATTGTAATGGAAACATTTTTGTTGAAAACAATATGAATAATGAAGATTTAGAGAACTGGTATGGAAATACAGCATTTTTTAATGTTTATTCTAAAAGTAATAATTCTGAAACGTTTATTGATTTAAAAAATAAAAGACGACCAGATTATAGGTTAAGAATTAATAAAATAATAGCTTCAAATGAAGTTGATCCAGATTTAAATCGAATAGACGATTAGAAGTGAATCCAGTTATTATTAGTTTGATAGAACTTTTCGATTTCCTGTTTGTACATAAACATCGGAATTTATTATGATTAACCAGTAATAATGAAGCAGGTAATTAAAACTCTATGATAGTAATGATAAACATTTCTCTTTTAAAGAAAATAATATCGAATGAAGAATTTTTACATTACTTGTGTTATAGCGCTTTTTGCACTTCTTGCACCTAATATTATTGATGCACAAGTGGTTATAAGTACGCCAAGTTTAGGCTTCAGTCAGGCTTGTGCAAGTCCTTCTTTCAATACTTATAATGTTACGTTTTCTTTTTCCCCTGAAGGAAATTTGAGTTCATCCAATCAATTTATAATAGAACTTTCTGATGAAACTGGTGCTTTTTCTAATGCTACTGTAGTATATACTTCTGCACAAGGAGCAATTACAACATCTCCAGCAACATTAAGTATTTCATTACCAACTGATACAGCTGGTCAATCTTATAAGGTTAGGGTTAAAAGTACTGCTCCAACTGCTACAAGTACAGGTTCGGTAGCTTTTCCTGCATATTATAAAATTCAAGACACACCATTCTCAATAAACAATTTGATTGATACAGGAGTGTATTGTTCAGGCGGTAGTTATTTGTTAACTATTGATGATCCTGGAACAGGTGATAACGATTCACCTTTACAATACCCATCACTTACATTTAATTGGTATAAAGTAACAAGTCCAACAACATCAGTTTTTGTTTCATCTGGAAATACTCTATCTGTAAATCAATCAGGTACCTATTTTGCTGAAACTAATTATGGTACATGTACATCAAATTCATTTTCAAATCGAGTTACTGTAAGCGAATCAACAACAAACGGAACATCGTCTATTAGTTCTAGTCTTGGTAACCCGTATTGCGCAAGTCAAGGTTCAACAACTTTAAGTGCTATAAACGGTATTAGCTATCAATGGTATAAAGATGGTACAGAAATTCCTGGAGCAACAAACCAAATGTATGTAACTAATGAATCTGGAGAGTTTTCTGTAGATATAGATTTAGGAGATTGTGCAACAAGTGCAACTATAGATTTAAATGGTGTTGGGTTTACTAGTGAGATTGATGTCCTAGAGCTTAACATGATTGAAGATAATGAAACCTTAGTTGCAACGGTAACTACAACTGCCAATAACCCTGAGTTTAAGTGGTATTTAAATGGTACATTAATTGCAGGTGCAACTAGTAATAGTTACGAAGCTACTCAAACAGGTGACTATAAGGTTGTAATTAAACAAACTGTAGGATGCATATCTACAAGCGAATTTCTATTTAAAGTAAGTACTGCTTTTCCTAATGTTTCTAGTATTCCAAATTTAATTAGCCCTAATGGTGATGGAATAAATGACACATGGATAATTCCACAAGAGTATGTAAACGGAGCAAATGCATCTGTAACGATACTCAGTGCTCAAGGCAAAGTAATGCTTCAAACCGATAACTATTTAAATAATTGGCCAGAAGAGCAATTAGCATTTAAAGCTATAAACCCTGTTTATTATTATGTTATTACAACTCAAGATAATAAAACTAAAAAAGGCTCGATAACAATCATTAAATAGCATGAAAAAACTATTATTACATATAGTTTTATTTTTCTGTATTACACAGCAATTCTATTCTCAAGAGGATGGAATTGTTGCTTTTGATATACCAACTAGAAATTCTTTAAAGTTTAACAAATATACTATTAACCCAACATTTAGTTTTGTAAGAGAGCAAAATAAGTATGTAAGCTTTTATAATAAAAGACAATGGGTTCAGTTTGATGATGCACCATTAACATATTTAGCGAGTTATGCTGGAAGGTTTAGAGAAAATGTGGGTATTGGAGTTGGAGTGTTTCAACAAGATTATGGTGTATTAACAACTTTTGGAGGTATTTTAAATTTTGCATACAATGCGGTTCTTAATACTGATAGTAATTTAACGTTTGGACTTAACCTTGGGTTTTACAAGAGTGGAATAAATGAAGGTAGGGTTAACACAAATTTCCCAGACCCATCATTAGAAAACATACCATCAAATTCCATAATTACGGTAAACCCTGGTATAAATTATGGTACAGATTTTTTTGATTTTGGAGTGTCTATAAACAATGCCGTTTCCTATAATTTACTCACTTCAAACCTTATTGAAGATAACCCAGAACAAGGTGTTCAAGGTCATATAATGTATACAGGTTATGTAAACAGTCGTGGTTTTTTTGATGAAAGTAAATTTTCAGGATTATTACGATCAGAATTTAAAAAAGATCAAACCGTTATTTCTGGGCTAGTTATGTTAAGTGTGCCAAAAGGGATTTGGATGCAAGCAGGGTATAATAGTATAAATGGTGTGTCAGGAGGATTAGGATTAAACATTAGCACTCAAATCGCAATAGAATATAATTATGAGAAGTCTATAGGTGATTTTTCAAATTTTGGAAACTCCCATGAAATTACTTTAGCATATAAATTCAAAAATAAAGAACGATATAGTTATAGCGGAGATGACGATGAACAAGCGCTTTTAACAAGCAAAAAGAAAAGAAAAGTATTTGCAAAAAGCACTACAACACCAAAGTTAAGTACAGAAGAAAGACGAATTGCTAAAGAAGAAGCTAAGGCCAGAATAGAAGCAAGACGATTAGCAGCGACAGAAAAAGCAGAAGAAAGAAAACGTGCTTCACAACAAAATAATGTAATAACTGAAGAAGAAACTTTGGTTAAAGCAGTAGATGGTTCTAGTGTAAAGTCAGAACTAGAGTTAGATAATGTAACCAAAGTAGAGGAAAAAAGAATAGCTGATGAGGAGGCCCGAATTAAATTAGAAGAACAGGCTAAAGAAGAGCAGGCTAAAGTTGATGCTATTAAGAAAGCTGAAGAAGAAGAGCGTTTAAAGTTAGAAGAAGTAAACAAACTCAAGGCAGCCGAAGAAGCTAGATTAAAACTAGAAGAAAAGTTAAAAGCTGATGAACAAGCTAGAATTAAATTGGCTGAAGAAAAAGCGATAGCAGAAGTTGAAGCACAGAAGAAGGCAAAAGAGGAAGAAGAGAAGGAAGAAGAAATTAAGATGATAGAATTGGACGGTGTAATTGTTCCTGCACCAACTGATGAAACCACTAGGTATTTATATGATCTTACTAAGTTGACAACAGATTCTAAAATTGAGCAACAAGAATTATTAGCAAAATTAAATGAAACAGTAGCCAGTAGAGAACAAGACCTTAAAGACTTAAAAGAGGAAAATGATTTAAGTGAAAGAGGTATTTATAAAGCTCCAAAGCCATTTAAAAGTGTAACGGCAGAGAATGCAAAATTAGAATCTTTAAAAGTTGATATTGATAATGTAATTAAATCTCAAAATGAAAAAATAGTGAGATTAGAGAATTTATATACAGAAAGACTTAAAGAAGTTAGTGATGTGAATGATCCAGCTAATGCGTTCTATTCTAAAGCCATTCAAGACTTAAAAACAGAGCAAATACAGATATTAAGAACAAAAGACAGATTATTATCAACTTTAGAAACTATTAAGGTTGCTACTGAGGTGGAAAGAAAAAGAAGAATTAAGCGTGCTGCTTACGATAATGAAGAAGATAGATACCAAAAAGACAGGGCTGCTTTAAACCAAATAAAACAATTCACACCTGTTGCATCTGAACCTTTAACAGCAGAAGACTTTGATTCTGGTGAAGCGCAGAGTAACAGCATACAAATTGTTAAAGATGTAAAAAATACCGAAAACGGATTTTATGTTGTAGTTGGTGTACATAGTGATGTAGCTAAAAGAGATGAATTTTTAAGAAAAGCAGTGGCTGCTGGTCAATCCAATATAGACTTCTTCTTTGATGTAACTACAAGTAAATATTATATCTATTACCAAAAATTTGATGATATACAATCTGCAAGAAATGCAATGGAATTAAAAGGAAGTAAACCATATAATGGTAATATTTCTCTGGTTAAAATAGAAAATGAATAATTAGTTTTCCGTTACTCTTTGTCATTTTTTTTTAATACTTCATTGTGTTTTAAGAATGATTATACACTTATAGGTCTGCTTTTAAACTAAAAACAGTTATTGATAAATATATTTTGCATTAAAAATACTACAAATTTAATTTAATTTAATGATTAATGTATCATTTCATCGATAAACTGCTTAATTTGTTGTCCATCTTCCGCTTTGTTACAAAAAAAATTACGATATTTATACCGTTTAAAATCATTAAATATAGACGAAATGCTTTTAAAGTAGATATAGACTTACTTTATTGATTTTAAATAGCTGTAACATTTCTTTTTTAAAGCCCCCAAAGAAAAAGAAAAGCTAAACTAATCGACTATGAAAAAAACTACTTATGTAAGCATTGGACTTGTTGTTTTATTTCTCTTGGTGAGTCTTCATGCTTTTTCTCAAAACTTTGTACCATTTACTCCTAGGTTTAATCAGGATTTAAAAGGCGATATAGTTTTAATTGGTAATAATATTTTGGGGCCAGACAATAATGCCTTTAATGATAATACCGTATATAACCATAATGTTGATATGCGGTATATTGATATAGATGGAGATGCGTCAACATTTAGTTCTTCTAGCGCAGACTTAGTAATTTCAGACCCTAATTGTTATAGAATTATTCATGCAGGATTATATTGGGGAGCAGTTACAAATGGAGCAGCACCTATTACAAACGTTAAATTTAGAGGCCCCACTGGAGGCTATAATGATATTGTAGGAACAGTTGTATTCGATGCCAACGGAACTTCTGTAGATGGTGGTGATAGTTTTCCTTATGCTTGCTATGCAGACGTTACAAGTATTGTTACAAGTTTAGGAACAGATTTAGGAACTTATACTGTAGCTAATGTTTCTAGTGCAGAGGGGCAAACAGATTCTTATAGTCCATATAATGGTACAGGGCATTCAGCAGGATGGTCTTTGTTTATTGTTTATGAGAATCCTACATTACCAGGGAAATCAATTACAAGCTTTGATGGTTTTAGCGCTATAAGTGTTCCTGGCGGAAATCCAGCATTAGATATTCCAGTTTCTGGATTTAGAACTGTACCAGCACCAGCTCCAGTTAGAGCAAATTTTGCATTTGCAACTTTAGAAGGTGATAGTCCAATTTTGGGAGATCAGTTATTACTTAATGGCGTAAATCTTTCAACAACTGATAGACCAGCAACTAACTTTTTTAATAGCTCAGTTACCCAATTAAGTGCAACTCCAGTAAACAATAGAAACCCAAATAGTACCAATACTTTAGGATTTGATACAGGTGTAATGGTAGTTCCTAACCCAGGAAATACAGTTATTGCTAATGATGCTACATCTGGAACAGTTCGTTTAGAAACTAGTGGAGATACTTATTTTCCTTATTTCTATGCCTTAGCGGTAGATATTATTGAACCAAATATTGTACTTACTAAAATTGTTGAAGATGCTTTAGGAAATGATATTGGTGGCCAATTAGTAGCACTTGGGGATGAATTAAATTACGTTATTGGTTTTCAAAACACAGGTAATGATGATGCAACAAATCTTACTATTAGAGATATACTCCCTATAAATATAGTTTTTAATTATCCTACTGATTTAGATGTTTTACCACCAGGAGTTACGGTGCAAAGCTACAATCCGGTTACAAGAGAAATAATTTTTAATGTTGATAATTCTGTTGTAGAAGAAAATGACCCTGTACAAGAAATTCGTTTTAAAGTAACTGTTGTTCAAACCTGTAGTTTATTAAATGATGCTTGTGATAATATTATAAGTAATCAGGCTTTTGCAACATATAACGGAACGCTAAATCCAACATTTACCATATCAGATGATCCAAGTTTTAATACTAATGCAGGTTGTTTACTAAATCCTTCTGCTACAAACTTTTTAGCAGATATTGACTGTACATTTATTGAAGATGTTATCCTTTGTGGAGCAAGTACAGTACTAACTGCTGGCGATGGTTATGATTCCTATTCTTGGTCTACAAGCCCTACCGGAACACCAGTAATAGGAACAACACAATCCATTACAGTAACCGCAGTAGGAACATATTATGTTCGAAATACTGCTACAGCTCCTTGTCAATCAATAAATCAAGAATTTAATGTTGTTACTTTTGGGGCAGGAGTTACAAACCCATTAATTCCTTTTGCAGACCAAGTAGTTATTTGCCCAAATGATGGTAAAGAACTGCCTAATTTTTTCTTATGTGGAGGAGGAGATACAAGATATATTCAAACCAATATAACAGATACATCATCTATAATTTGGGAAAGACTTGATGAGACAAGTTGTGCAGCTGTTGTAGACCAAGATTGTGCTAATGAAGACCCAGGATGCGTTTGGAATCAAGTTGAAACCGGCCCTAATTATTTAATCGATACGGCTGGTCAATATAGATTAACCTTAAATTATACAGGAGGTTGCTTTAATCAATTCTATTTTAATGTTTATACCAATTTACTAGTTCCTACAGTTACATCTAGAGATATTTACTGTACTACACCAGGAGAGATTGTTGTAGGAGGTGTGCCTAGTGGATATGAGTATAGTATTGATGGTACTAACTATCAAGCGAGTAATGTGTTTTCAATTACTTCGCCTAATATTTATAGTGTTTATGTAAGACAAATTGGTGTTACTCCTAATCCTTGTATATTTTCTGTTCCAGATGTTCAAATACGAGAAAGAGATTTTACAGTTTCAACAATTATTACCCAACCTTATTGTAATGGCGAATTAGGTAGTGTGGTATTAGCTGCAAATGATGTACGTCCTCAATATTTCTTTTCAATTTATGATGGGGCTACTTTAGTAAATAGTGTAGGACCTATAAATGATAATAATTATACATTTTCAAATTTAAACCCTGGAACTTACACAGTAAATGTATCAACTGAAGACGGCTGTACTTATTCTGGAAATATTGATATTATTAACCCTCCTTTATTAGAAGCAACTTCGGCATTAACAAAACCATTAACCTGTACAGATGGCGAAATTACTGTTTATCCAGTAGGAGGTACACCACCATATTTCTATTTTGTAAATAGTACTACGGTTTTTCAAACGACACCAATAATAAATGTACCCAACGCAGGAGTTTATAATATTACTGTTGTAGATTCTAATAATTGTTCTGCAGATACATCGATAACAGTTGATGCCACCCCATCACCAGATTTTAATGTTACTAAAACAGATATTCTGTGTTCAGATGATGGTAACGTAGGTGCAATAAATATTAATGTCACTAATCCAAATGGGAATACTTTAGAATACAGTATTGATAACGGTGCGACATTTTTTAATTCGCCTGTATTTACTGGACTTGCAGCAGGAGATTATAATGTGGTGGTACAATATACTTTTGGAACAGAGGTGTGTGTTACAACTCCGCAGCTTGTATCTATTATAGCTACTACTGCAATTTCGGGAACAGCGACATTAACAACACCTTATACTTGTATAACTAATGGTGTTATAACAGTTTCTGGAGTTTCTGGCGGAAACCCACCATATGCTTACAGTATTGATGGATTTAATTTTCAACTAGGAACAACATTTTCTGGATTAACAGATGGAACTTATACAGTAACTATTAGAGATGCAAATAATTGTACTTTTGTTACTGCACCAATAACTATTGATCCACTAAATCCACCAACAGATTTAGCGTTTAGTAATACACCTTTAAGTTGCCCTACTGTTACAACTGATATTACAATTACAGGAACTACTGGTGGCACATTGCCATTAGAGTATCAAATAATTGCTCCAGCTGCTTCAGCTACAGCATATCAACCTTCTAATGTGTTTTTAGGGTTATCACCAGACACTTATACATTTCAAGTAAGAGATGCAAATGATTGTGTATACATTGAATCTTATACTATTGCTCCATTACCACCAATTGCAGTAAGCACAGTTTTAACTAAAGATATAGATTGTACAGCATCACCAGATGCTTCAATTGCTGGAACAATTTCTGGAGGGGTTTCACCATTTACCTATGCTGTTTCATTTAATGGCGGAGCTTATACTTCTTTAGGTGTAACAGGTACCCCATTTACTTATACAACGGCTACAGATGGTACATATCAATTTGAGGTAACCGATGCCAATGGATGTACAGCCGTGTCTAATGTACAAACTATAAATGCTATAACATTACCAGAAATTATTTCGGTAGTGCAAACGCAACCTATTTTATGTAATGGAGATTCTAATGCTGCTATTCAAATAACAATTAATAATTCAGTTGGAACACCTCCTTTTGTAATTAACGTTAATAACGATACAACAGCTACAGATTACGGTACACAAACTAGTGGTTTACCAGCAGGGACGTACACGATTACATTAACAGATTCTAAATCTTGTACAGATACTGAAACCATTACTATTACAGAACCTAGTCCGATTACTTTTGATTTAACAAAGGTAGATATTACTTGTAATAATCCAGGAGGTTCTAGTTTAGGTTCAATTACTGTTGAAAACGTTGCAGGAGGAACTGCACCTTTTACATATCATATTACCAATAACTTTAATGATGTTATTCCTGGTAACCCATATTCAGCTATATCAAATGAAGATCATACATTCAATATTATCAATTTTGGTACTTATACAATAAATGTAGTTGATGCTAATGGTTGTAGTTTTTCTCAGCAAATAGTTATTGCATCACCACCATCAGATTTGTTAATTGATGTTACTACCGTTGTACCAGATTGTACGTCAGGTGGTACAGCTACTGTAGAAGCAATATCTGCTGTAGGTAGTGGTAGTTATGAGTTTGGTATTTTAGAATTTAATTTTGCGCCTTATACATCAACTTTTTTCCCTTCGGATGTAGGTTTTCCAAATAGAAGAACATTTACAAATCTAATACCAGGAGTTGTTTACACTTTTGTAGTGCACGATCTTGTAACAGATTGTTACTATGTTAAATCTGCTGATGCACCAATAGATCCAGCTTCAACTTTAACATCATCAGTTGTTCCTAATAATGTAGTTTGTATAGGTGAAAACAATGGTAGTGTAACATTTACTATTGATAACTTTGATAGTACAACGACATCAGTTGATTATGCTATTTATACAGCGTTTACAAATGTATTAGTAGATGGACCAACAAATTTGCCGGTTACTTTTGGGACTCCAGAAACGGTAACAACACCGTCACCTGGAACGCTAGCTGTAGGACAATATTATATTGTTTTTACTGAAAACGGAACAGGTTCATTCAATGGCTGTCAATCTGCAACGGCAATTTTTGAAATTACAGAATCTGCTATAGATTTAGATATAACTGCTACGGTTGATAAAAACGCAAATTGTAATCCAAACTCTGGATTAATTAGTGCTATTGCCACAAATGGTACAGCACCATATTTATATCAAATTACTACATCAGCAGTTCCACCATTAGCTACAGATCCTTCATGGGCATCTGCAAGTACTTTCAATGTTGATGCTAATAGTTATTATGTACATGTTATTGATGCTAATGGTTGTATTAAATCGACCCCGGTTTTAGTTTTACCAGCAGACCCTGAACCAATTATAACAGCATTAGTTACTAATCAATGTACAGCTACAGAAGGTAATTTTGAAATTGATGTTGCATTAACAACAGCAGGTATTGCACCATATAGTTATAGTATAGATGGCGGTGCATTTCAAATACGTACAGCACCATTTACCATATCAAATTTATCATCTGGAGTGCACACTGTTGAAATTCAAGATATAAACGGTTGCGGAAATTTAGTAACTGTAACTATAGAAGCACCAATAGACTTAATTCCTTCAGTAACAGCATTAGCTACTTGTAATGACGATGATGGAGAAATTACTGTAACTGGCTCAGGAGGTACAGGAATATATACATATACTATTAGTCCTAACCCTGCATCAATTAGTTTAAGTACTAACGTGTTTTCGGGTGTACCGTCTGGTACATATACTGTAACAATAACTGATACTAATACATTATGTTCTGAAGATGCAATTATAGTTGTTCCTACAACAGCGCTTCCAACAATCTCAACAACACCAGCTCCAGTAACCTGTTTTGGTGATAATGATGGCTCATTTGAATTAAATGTGAGTGGTTATTCAGGTCCATACAATTATGAAGTATTTGATAGTTCCAGCACTTCTGTTTTTGGTGTTGTAGCTGCTAATACATCAACAAACCCTCAACCAGTTACAGGATTACTTGCAGGTAGTTATTCTATTGTTATTACAGAAACTGCTAGCCCGTTTTGTTCCAACACTGGAAGCGTTATTATTCCTTCTCCATCTGAAGCCTTATCGGTTGTTGCTACTGAGACTTCAAATGTGACTTGTGATAATAACAGCGGAACAATTACTGCTGTTGCGAGTGGCGGTTGGGGAACTTATGAATATGAGTTAACAGGAGCGGCAACAGTTGCATACTCACCAAGCGGTACGTTTATTAATTTATCAGCAGGTATCTATACAGTAAATGTTAGAGATGCTGGTGGATGTATAGCATCCGATGGAACAACATTAGTTATTCCGCCTCCAATTACGGCTACAGCTACTGCAAATACACCGTTATTGTCTTGTTTTGGAGACACTAATGCTTCAATAACAGTAAATGCTGTGAGTGGAGGGCAAGGGAGCAACTATTCGTATACATTAAATATGACTTCTCCAACAACTAGTACGTCTGGTCCTCAACCATCAAATGTATTTAATGGGTTAGGAGCAGGAACTTATAATATTGTTGTTACTGATGGTTATAATTGTATATACACTTCAGCCGATGTTGTTATTACAGAACCAACTGAAATACAACCAAGCTTGGTTGTTGCTACAACACCAACTTGTACTACAGATGCGACCCTTACTTTAAGTGCAACTGGCGGAACAGGAACTTACGAGTATAGTAATTCTGCTACTTTTGCAACTGTTTTAGGTTCTTTTGCTACATCTACAACTATTACTGGTGTTACACCAGGTACATATATGTATTATGTAAGAGATACTAATGGTTGTATATCTAGTGTTTCTAATGAAATTACAATAGATCCATTACCAACATTAATGGTTAGTTTAGATACTACTAATGCTTCAATTAATTGTGCTGGAGATAGTACAGGTGTTATTATAGCAACTGCTGAAGGAGGTTTAGGTAGCTATGTTTATACATTACAAGATGGTTCAGGAACAGATATTGCTCCTGCACCAATACAAAGTAGCCCAGGAGTATTTACTGATTTACCAATTGGTACCTATCAAGTACAGGTAGATAGCGGTGATTGCTTATCTACAAGTGCTCAAGCAACAATTACAGAACCAGCAGCACCATTAATTGTAAACTTTAGGGTTACTGATGTTACTTGTACTGGAAGTAATGATGGCGTAATGGAAATTACTGCTTCTGGGGGGACAGGAGTTATAAAATATGCTATTTCACCTCAATTAAATCAGTTTTTTGATACTCCTATTTTTGAAGATTTAGCACCAGGAACTTATCAAGCTATTGCTCAAGATGAATTAGGTTGTTTTGTTCTTTTAGATTTTATTATCGATCAACCAACTCCAGTAACACTAACTATTGTTCCAAACTCAATTATTCCAGAAGTTTGTAATGGTGATTTAGACGGTGAGTTTAGTATTGAAATTTCTGGAGGAAATTTACCTTACAGTGTTAGTTTAGATGATATTAATGGTACATATACAACTGGTACTTTAACACAAACTCAATTCGATTTTACAGGATTAGCAGGTGGCGACCATGTAGTTTATGTACGTGATGCTCAAGGTTGTGAATCTGAATGGAACATTACATTTCCACCATCAGTATTAATAGACCCTATGGTAGAAGTAGACTATGGATGTACAAACAATTTATCAACCAACACAGTTACTGTAACGGTTGATGCTAGTGTAAATCCATCAGATTTAGACTATTCATTAAATGGAGGGGCATACCAAACGAGTAATGTATTTATAGATGTGCCGCCAGGATTAAATCATTTTATAGATGTAAGGCATACAAATGGATGTATTAAAAGAACTGATACTTTTGATATTATTGCTTACGAACCATTAGTGTTAGTTTTAGAAGATGGAGCATTAAACGAAATAGTTGCTGTAGCTTCTGGAGGCTCTGGAGATTATGAATATACACTAAATGGTGTGTCTTACGGAAGCACTAATACTTTCCTTATTTATGCGTCTGGCGATTACACAGTAACAGTAACAGATAGTAATGGTTGTGTTGCAATTGCTACTAGATATTTTGAATATATAGATGTGTGTATCCCTAATTATTTTACTCCTAATAATGATGGTGTTCTAGATGGATGGGGGCCTGGTTGTACAGATCAGTATAGAGATATGACGTTTGATATTTTTGATAGATATGGTCGTAAAATAGCAACTTTAAGGGTTGGACAAAAATGGGATGGCAAATACAATGGCAAAGAACTTCCTACTGGTGATTACTGGTATGTAGTAAGGTTAAACGATAATCTGGACGATCGTGAGTTTGTTGGTCACTTTACATTGTACAGATAAAACCCTCAAAAAAAATTAAAATGAAAAAACTAATCATATATATTCTTTTTATAACTGTAACATTTAGTTATAGCCAAGAATTAAACTTACCTGTTTTTACGCAGTATTTAGCAGATAACGAATTTGTTATATCTCCAGCTTATGCAGGTATTGGTGATAATTTAAAAATTAGAGCTAACGGATTGACCCAATGGGTTGGCATAAAAGGAGCTCCAGATAATCAATCCATTTATGGCGATTTCAGGATTGCTGACCGATCTGGTATTGGAGTCTCACTTTATAATGATAGAAACGGAAATACAATTCAAACGGGTGCTAAATTTTCATTTGCACATCATCTAGTTTTAGATTATTACACAAAACAATATTTATCATTTGGTATTTCGTATAATCTAAATAATTTCAGAATTGATATAAATAATTTCAATACAGGTTACGAAAACCCAATAATAGACCCTTTTGTTACTGATGATAGACGAACTTCAAATCATAACTTTGATGTGAGTGCGCTTTACAGATATAAAGGATTCTTTGTAAGCTTTAATGCTAATAATATATTAGATAAAGATTTTGATAGTTCTATAAGAAAATTAGAACCTAATTTGCTTTCTAATTACCAAATATATTCCGGTTTTACTTTTAGAGGCCCTAAAAAAAGTGGTTTAGAATATGAACCTTCTATCTTTTACCAATTGTTTAGTAGTGATAAGCGTTCTGCTACCGACTTTAATTTTAAATTTAGAAAGTATAACAAAAATGATGATTATTATTGGGCAGGTATATCTTACCGCTTTCTCAATGATCAATTTTTTAAACCTCTTAATATAGGTCCGATGGCTGGTTTTAAAAAGAGACAGTTTTATTTTGGTTATGCTTACCAAGTAACTATTAACGATTTGTCAAGGTTTAATTCAGGAACGCATGTTGTTACCATAGGAATAGACTTTTTACAAGGTATAAGTAATTGCCCTTGTACACAAAGTGCAGTACGTAAGTCATTTTAATAGTTTTTTACTAAACTTTGAGAATTATAATTTAAAGCCATCAATCTTTATTGAAGTAATTTCTATAGTTGCATTTGCAACAGGGTTGTAATTCACAAAATTGAATTTACATAAATTGCTAATGCTTAATAAATTACCATTTAATTTTCCGTCTAACCTAAAGTCTGTCCAAGGAATATTTACAGTAGTAAATTCTTCTAGAGAAGCTTGTAAATCAACTCTAGTGTGTGAGCCTCCGTGTATAGAACCAGTTTCCCTAGCATAGCACCTAAACCAAGAAACATGACCAAAAAACCAAGAGTATTACCAATTCCTGTTTGGACGGATTGAATAATTTGTTCTAATCCCACACCTTGAAGGATATCTACAAAGAGACAGACTATAATAAATGAAATGAAAGCATTAAGTTTGGATATGGCAATTAAAAAGAATAATAAAACTATTCCAAGAATAACAATGGTTAAGGTATATATAAGAATTTGTTTCTTTAGTTAATGCAAAAAATATAGCTAATACTAAATAACCTTACTATAAATATATTAAAATAAAACATGCTTAAAGGTATTATATAGATATATAAGGTTTGTAGTAAAGTAATAAATTATTTCTGCAGTCGGCAAGAAACTATAGCTAAACAGAAGTTTTTGATATAGCGAAGATTACTTTTCAACAATTTCAACCTCAAATAATTTATCCCAACGTTTACCTGTTACAAATATGGTTTTAGTTTTTGGGTTGTAAGCAATACCATTTAAAACATCTAGTTTTTCATGTTGGGTTACTTTTTCTTTTAATGAAGAAAAATCAATAACACCAACTACTGCACCATTTTTTGGGTTTATAATTGCTACTCCATTTTTTTGATAAATGTTTGCATAAATTTGCCCATTAATCCATTCCAATTCATTAATCCGTCCAATTTTACCTTTATTTGTAAACACTTGAATATAATTTTGTTCAGCTAAGGTTTCAGGATTTAAAAGCCATATTCTTTCAGTGCCATCACTTTTATAAATAGTATTTGCATTGTTACATAATCCCCAACCTTCTTTACTATTGCCATAGCTAAAGCTACTTAGTTTATCAAAAGTGTTTACATCATAAACAAACCCAGTACCTCTTTGCCATGTAAGTTGATAAATTTTATTATTTAAAATTGTTAAGCCTTCTCCAAAATATTCGTTAGCTAAATTTATGTTTTTTATAACCTCTCCTGTTTTATAATCAAGCTTTCTGAGTTTAGACTCTTTATATTGACCAGTACTTTCATAAATAGTGTCGTTAAAAAATTCTATTCCTTGTGTATACGAAGTAATATCGTGTGGATACTCATTAATAATATTAAACTTATAAATTTTAGGTGTTTGGTTATTTAAAATAGTAATGCTAGTGTTAACGGTTTGCTTTTCATTATCGAAATATACCGTAGCTTCAATGATGTGTTTCCCTAGTTTATGGTTATTTAATGTTTGCTTTTCGGCAATTTTGACCCCATTTAAAGTATATGTAACAGAATCTATAGTGTGATTTTTTTTGTTTTCTAAAGAAAGATCTAGGGTTTTGGATATAGAAATATTCCCCTTCTCAGCATTAGTTTTAATAGTAAAATCATTTTTTTTTTGACCAGAATTTGAACCGCAAGAAATAATAAATAAACCTAAAAATATGATTGTGAGAGCTTTGAAAGTATTCATTTTGTACTATAAATTTCGAGCAAGATATTTATTTAAAAACAGTTTAAAAAATTATTGTGAAAATTTTAAAAGGTTGTATCTTTGCAGCAGGCAAGTCCTACACAACCAGCTCCTATTGAATCCTCCAGGGCGGGAACGCAGCAAAGGTAAATGGTCGTAGCGGTGTGATGTAGGTAGCTTGCCTTTTTTTGTGCCTTTTTGTTTGGTAAATCTTCATATCTTTAATTTTTTAAATTTTATATAAAAATAATGTCTAAAGTTGTTTTAATAACAGGTGGATCTACTGGAATAGGAAAATCTGTTGGTGAATATTTAATCCAAAAAGGTTTTGTGGTTTATGGAACCAGTAGAAACCCAAATAATTATAAAAATAGTGAATTCCCTATACTGCAATTGGACGTTAAAAAGGTAGATACTATTAATAAAACGGTAAACACTATTATTAGTGCCGAAGGCAAATTAGATATACTTATTAATAATGCTGGTGCAGGAATTACTGGGCCTATAGAAGAAACACCAGAAATAGAAATTAAAGCCAATTTTGAAACTAACTTTTTTGGGCCTATAAATGTTATTAAAGCAGTTTTGCCGCAAATGCGTAAGCAACAAAAGGGTTTAATAATAAATGTAACATCAATTGCTGGTTATATGGGTTTGCCTTATCGTGGTATTTATAGTGCGAGTAAAGGTTCTTTAGAACTTTTAACTGAAGCGTTTAGAATGGAGTTAAAGGCATTTAATATTGATATGACTAATGTGGCACCGGGTGATTTTGCTACTAATATTGCTGCTGGCCGATATCATGCTCCATTGTTAGAAAATTCTCCATATAAAACTTCTTACGGAAAAACTTTAGATTTAATGAACGAGCACGTTGATTCGGGTAGCAACCCTAATATGATGGCTGAAGCAATTTATAAAATCATTATTACGAAAAAACCAAAAGGGCATTATAAAGTAGGGGAGTTTATGCAAAAGTTTTCTATTGTTCTTAAAAGAATACTTCCTGATAGAATTTATGAAAAGCTATTAATGAAACATTATAAGCTTTAATATTTTTGGCATATTAGTTGATACTGATTGTTTTAAAAATCTTTCATCATGAAACAATCAATACTTATTATCCTATTATTTTCTTTTTTTTCATTTAATAGTTGCGAAAATGTTGTGGACTGCATTATTAATGTTCGCCCAGTAATATCTGATAAAAAACTCGCTATTGGTGGCGTAAATCAATATTATTCTGAAATAATTTCTGCACAAATTAAAAACGAACCACAAGACAATGCTTACGACTACTATTTTGATGTGCGCGGTGAGATTCCCGATGGTTTGGAAGTAATTATAGATTACAGAGATGTATTTATTGAAGGTATGCCTACTAAGGCAGGTAGATATACGTTTACGGTGTATTTAGATGTGGATCCGCTTAATGAATATTATTATGATGAATATGGCAATCAGCGATATGATGATTCATTATGTACAGATAGTACTTCAAGAACTTATACTATAGCCATTAAATAGCTGCGTATATATTATGTAAATTGTTAATATTTTTTAATTAAAAAACAATTTTTAAAGGTATATAAAGTTGTAGATTTGCAACGCGTTAAGTATAGTAGCGGCATCCTTTTTTACTTTTTTGTAAAAAAGATATAGCGAATAGCCTGACTTGAGCAACCTTTTTTGTAGCGAGAGTAACGCCCAAAATGTAAAACACAACTAAATATATACAAATGAAGTTTTTTATTGATACTGCAAATCTTGATCAAATAAAAGAGGCTCAAGACCTTGGTGTACTTGATGGTGTTACTACAAACCCATCGTTAATGGCTAAAGAAGGCATTACAGGACACGATAATATTTTAAAGCATTATATTGATATTTGTAATATTGTTGATGGAGATGTAAGTGCTGAGGTTATTTCGACTGATTTTGAAGGTATGGTTAGAGAAGGAGAGGCTTTGGCTGAACTACATGACCAAATTGTTGTAAAATTACCTATGATTAAAGATGGAGTAAAAGCCTGTAAATATTTTTCTGAAAAGGGTATTAAAACTAATGTTACACTAGTGTTTTCTGTTGGTCAAGCCTTATTGGCTGCAAAAGCAGGGGCTACTTATGTATCGCCATTTATTGGTCGTTTAGATGATATTTCTACAGATGGTTTAAACTTAATTTCAGAAATTAGACATGTTTATGATAACTATGCTTTTGATACAGAAATTTTAGCAGCTTCTGTACGACATACTATGCATGTTATTGACTGTGCAAAGTTGGGTGCCGACGTTATGACTGGCCCATTAAGCTCTATTGAAGGATTATTAAAGCACCCTTTGACAGACATTGGTTTAGCTAAGTTTTTGGCAGACTATAAAAAAGGAAATTAAGCATATTATTTTTTGATATAAAAAAGCCTCAACTTAATAAAGTTGAGGCTTTTTATTTGATTGTATTTTTTTTACTTATTTAATAAGCCTAAAAGTTGGTCTTCAAAATGTCTCCCAAAAATATTGGCTTTACTTTTTACTATATTTTTTCTCTCATCAATTATAAAAGTTTTTGTCATTGGATAAATAGCCAATACTTCTCTTGACTCGCGTGGGTTTTTAAATTGATATTGATTTTTGACTGGTATTCGGTTTCTTTTTAATGTTTTTAAAGAAGCCTCTAAACCATAATCATCTATATTTATAACAATAAAATTTACTTCAGGGTATTTAGTTTTTAATTCACGAATCTTGTGTTGGCTCTCTTTAAAATGCTCGTAATACGTTTGAGACCAAAAGCAAATTACCGTTGGCAAATTTATTATGGTGTTTATATTTGTTTCAGTATTACTAGCATCTATTAATTTTAAGGCTGGAAATGGTGCACCCGGTTTTAATTTATTTAAAGCATTTGCATAACGCGTAATGTCTTCTTTTCCTTCGTTATTTGAACTTTTGTTTGTGTAGAACTTTAAAATTGCATTATTGTTCTTGTCATTATCACTTTTATTTAAAAAAGTTATAGTGTAATGGTAAAATAAATCTTCTTTTATTTGATTGTTAGTTACCAAGCTATCAATTAACGCTAGTCTATCTAAATTATAGCAAACATTCGAGCTTTTAAAATGATTATTTTCAGAGTGTTTATAATGTTCTTTAAGTGATATATTACTAAAATTCCAACGTAAAAAGGTATTATAAACAAAATAGTCCTTTAAGAATGTATCGTTATAATTTATGTTTTTTCTGTAGTTATAAAAATCTTCTGGTAGTGTGTTTAAAATATCATTCTTATTACCTCTATAATGTACAAACGGATAAATTTCTTTGTTAAAATAGTAGTTGTATTCAATGTTTGCATGAGCAATTTTGTTAAACAAATCAGAAGTATCGTATTTGCTTTTAAACTTCTTAAGCTTTTTTAATTTAGCATTTTTTAAAGAATCAACCTCTCTTTGGTAATCTTCTGCATTTAGCTGACAATATTTAAAAACCTTCTTTTCCTCAATTTCGTTTCTTAAAAATTCATTTATTAAGTAATTGTTTTTCTTAGCACCTTCACCAGTGTAAACAAGCGACTCATCAAACTCTAGTGTATTAAGCCTAAACATAATGCTGTCGTTTGGTTCTAATAAAACCATTTGAAATTCACCACCGTGCTTAAAGGTGTAAAGTCCAGATTTTAAATTATTTACTTTATAAACAAATCTGTTATTGCCATCTAGTTTGATTGTATCAATAATGTGCTTAGACTTAGATAGTACAACAAAATTATTATTTGCATTAATAATTTCACCGCCTAAAAAAGCATATTCACCATTATTCTGCGTGTTATCTTTTTTACAACCAGTTAAAATAATTGCAACACAAAGTATCCAATAATTAAATTTCATATTCCCTCTTCAAAAAAATGTTTTAGCATAATGCTAAGTATAACAAAAATATGGCATGTATTTATAAAGTGCTGTTAATGCGTTGTTAAATGTTATTGTAAGAATAATAGTTAAAATACGTGTTAAATTAATGCTTTTCAGATTTAAAAATAAACAAAGTATGTTTCCACTTACCAATTCATTTTTCTACTTTTGCAAAAAATTAAATAAACACTATGTTATCAGTTTCTAATTTATCAGTTCAATTTGGAAAGCGTGTACTTTTTGATGAGGTTAATACGACCTTTAATAATGGTAATTGTTACGGGATTATTGGAGCAAACGGTTCTGGAAAATCTACTTTTTTAAAGATTATTTCTGGTAAGCAGGAACCAACATCAGGACATGTGTCCTTGGAGTCAGGTAAACGTATGTCTGTATTAGAGCAAAATCATAATTTATATGACGAGCATACGGTTTTAGAAACGATTTTAATGGGAAACAAACCATTATATAAAATAAAAACTGAAATTGATGCGCTTTATGCTGATTATTCAGACGAGAATGCTGAAAAAATAGGGGAGCTTCAGGTGCAATTTGAAGAAATGGATGGTTGGAATGCAGATAGTAATGCAGCTTCAATGCTATCTAATTTGGGTATTAAAGAAGAATTTCATTATACCTTAATGGCTGATTTAGATGGAAAACAAAAGGTACGTGTGTTATTAGCTCAGGCTTTATTTGGAAATCCAGATGTATTAATTATGGATGAGCCGACCAATGATTTAGATTACGAAACTATCTCTTGGCTAGAAAATTTCTTAGCAAATTATGATAATTGTGTAATTGTTGTATCTCACGATAGACACTTTTTAGATGCAGTTTGTACTCATATTTCTGACATTGACTTTGGAAAAATAAATCATTATTCTGGTAACTACACGTTTTGGTATGAATCTTCTCAATTAGCAGCAAGACAGCATGCACAACAAAATAAAAAAGCTGAGGAGAAGAAAAAAGAATTAGAAGAATTTATACGTCGTTTTTCTGCTAATGTTGCTAAAAGTAAGCAAGCTACTAGTAGAAAAAAAATGATTGAAAAATTAAATATAGCTGATATAAGACGTACTAGTCGACGTTATCCAGCCATTATTTTTGAGCGTGATAGGGAAGCAGGTGATCAAATTTTAAATGTAAATGATTTGTCTGCGTCGATTGACGGTGAAGTTTTATTTAAAGGAATTGATCTTAATTTGAATAAAGGAGATAAAGTTGTCGTTTTTTCAAGAGATTCAAGGGCTACAACTGCATTTTATCAAATATTAAATGATAAAGAAAAGGCTGATTCTGGTAAATTTGCTTGGGGTGTTACCACTACGCAATCGTATTTGCCACTTGATAATAGTGAGTTTTTTAATAACGATTTAACTTTAATTGATTGGTTACGTCAATGGGCACAAACCGAAGAAGAGCGCGAAGAAGTTAATATTCGTGGGTTTTTAGGAAAAATGATTTTTAGTGGAGAAGAAGCTTTTAAAAAGTCGTCTGTATTATCTGGAGGAGAGAAAGTGCGTTGTATGTTATCTCGTATGATGATGACAAGAGCAAATGTACTTCAATTGGACGAGCCTACTAACCATCTAGATTTAGAGAGTATTACTGCTTTTAATAATTCGCTTAAAAACTTTAAAGGCACCATTTTGTTTACTACACATGATCATGAGTTTGCACAAACTGTAGCAAATAGAGTGGTAGAGTTAACACCTAATGGGATTATTGACAGATATACAACGTTTGATGAGTATATGCAAGATTCAAAAATTAAGGAGTTGCGAAATAAAATGTATGCTGTTACTGCCTAACTACTTTGTACAGAGTGTAGAGTTGTAGTATATTTATTAATTATTTTGAAAATATTATGGTTTTAAACTAGCATTAATATTTTCAACAATTTCAACAGCCTTATCAAGTTCGTCTTTGTGGATATATACTTCTTGAAAACCAGGAACTATACCACCACCAAAGCCAGCTAATCGAGCTGATTCTGTTTGATCTTTAACAACAGGAATGATGTCTACTTTCTTTAAATCAGAGATTATGCGTTGTACTTCAATAAAACTACCGGTAAAAATTTTTATATAATTTGAATCAAACATAGTATCAGGTTTTATAGGTTCTTAACTAAAGATACGAAATTTTGGTTAGTTTAGAAAGAAAGTATTATATAAAAAAATAACTTAAAAAGTTCCAATAAAACCAATCCCTTTTCCGCTAAAAGTGAAATTCCAAGAAATTTGCTTTTCTTTCTTAGTGTAATTGTATGCCTTTGTTTTAAACAAAAATTTATCTATAGAATCTACAATAACAATACTTAAAACAGCACCAATTCCAACATCGGTTAACCAATGTGCACCACTAAAAAGCCTAGAAATAGGAGCAATGGCGCCTAAAGAATATACACCAATTTTTGACCATGTATTATCAAACTGTTTTGCGATCGCGTGTGCCATAGTCACGGATAAAACGGTATGACCAGAAGGGAATGAATGAAATTTTGCTTTATTAGACCAAAACCTGAATTCATTATTATTATATCCGTTTCCAGGTCGTGCTCTACCAAAAGCAGTTTTGCTTAAACTTTGAATAATACCACTAGTAAAAGAAGATGAAATAATTAAAACACTAGTCTTTCTTAGTTTTTCATTTCTTGTAAATAAACCAAATCCATAGAGTGAAGCATTCGCAATAAAATACACTTGAGGGCTTCCAAAACGAGTACCAACTTCTTGAAATAAATTTGGAACATGTTGTTCATTACGCACAAAAAATGCGCTTGATTCATCGTCAATAGTCGACAATGCATAAGCTCCAATAATTACAGTTCCTAAAGTTGTGAAATCTTTTTTTTTCCAATGTAAGGGTCTTGTAAACGAATGACCAACCCCTTTGACACTCTGCTTTAAATCGTAAAGCGCCAATCTGCCAATAGAAATTGTATCATTAACATTGTTAGCGCGTATTATACTTTGTTGTGCATTCAACTTAAAAGCAAACAAAATTAAAACAATAAAGATAAAGCTACTTTTTCTCCTCAAAATTATCTCAATTCTGCTCCTAGTTGTTTTTCAAAATTTACCTGTAGTTTATTCATTATTTTATCAATCTGCTTATCGGTAAGCGTCTTGTTTTCGTCTTGTATGGTAAAACTAACGGCATAACTCTTTTTTCCTTTTGGCAAATTTTTGCCTTGATATACATCAAATAAACTTACATTCTTAAGCAACTGTTTTTCACTTTGCTTAGCTATTTTATGAATCGATTCGAAAGAGACAGTATCATCTAACAATAATGCGAAATCGCGTCGTACTTCTGGGTATTTTGGAATGGCTTTAAACGTAATTTTATTTCTTTTTACAATGTCCAAAATAGCATCCCAATTAAAATCTGCAAAAAGGACTTCTTGAGAAATATCAAAATGCTTTAATACAGATTTCTTTAATAAGCCAAAGTCTGCTAATTTAGTTTTACCTAAACTTAAAGTTAAACCTTCACTAAATAAATCACTTTTTATTGGTGTTTCATTAAATCTAGAAATACCTAAGCGGTTTAATAATGAAATAATACTTCCTTTTAAGAAAAAGAAATCACTCTTTTTAGCTGATGTATGCCAGCTTTCTTTATTTTGATTACCAGTTGCAAAAAGAGTTAAATGTTTAACTTCTTCTCTAGTACCATTATAATTATGGTAAGTTTTACCAAACTCAAAGAATTTTAAATCTTGGCGCTTTCTATTAATGTTATGCGAAATAGCTTCTAAACCAGAAAACAATAACGATTGGCGCATAACCGATAAGTCATTACTTAAAGGGTTAAGCATGGTAATATTATGAGCTTCTTTTAATTGCTCACTTAAAGTAATATAACTAGGGTTAGTTAGCGAATTAGCAAGAATCTCGTAAAATCCTTGAGCAGCTAATTGATTGCCAACAATATTCTGAATTTTGTGATCTTCAAAACGCGATGTGCTAGAAATTGAAGCGTTTAATTTTTCAGTTGTTTTTATGTTGTTATACCCATAAACGCGTAAAATTTCTTCAATAATATCGGCTTCACGTTGCACGTCATTTCTATAAGCAGGCACAGTAAGTCCTAAGCCAGTTTCGGTAACATTATTTACTTTAATATCTAATGAAGTTAAGATGCTTTTAATAATTTCACGCGGAATTTCTTCACCAATTAACTTTTTCGCATTATCAAAACTTAAACGTACTTGAAAGTCTTCAATTTTGTTAGGATAGACATCAATTAAATCACTAGTAATTTCTCCTCCAGCCAATTCTTGAATTAACAAAGCGGCACGTTTTAATGCATACTCAGTGATATTTGGATCAATACCACGCTCAAATCTAAATGAAGCATCAGTATTTAAACCGTGGCGTTTTGCTGATTTACGAATGCTAATAGGATTAAAATAAGCACTTTCTAAAAAAATACTTGTTGTACTTTCGGTAACACCAGAATCAATACCACCAAAAACACCAGCAATACACATAGGTTTTTCAGCATCACAAATCATTAAGTCATCTTCGTGCAATTCACGTTCTATTCCATCTAATGTTGTAAATTTAGTGCCAGATTTTAATGTTTTAACCTCAATTTTATTACCAGAAACCTTTACTGCATCAAAGGCATGAAGTGGTTGACCTAACTCGTGTAATACATAATTAGTTGCGTCAACAATATTGTTAATTGGGCTTAAACCAATAGCTTTTAATCGATGTTGTAGCCATGCAGGAGATTCTGCAACTTTTAATCCAGAGATGGTTACACCACAATAACGAGGGGCTAAATCTTTATTTAATACATCGATATCAATCTTCAGCATACGATTATCTGTATGAAAAGCACTTACAGATGGTGTAATGAGTTCTAGATTAATATCTTTTTGAACTAACCCAGCTTTTAAGTCGCGAGCAGTACCAAGGTGGCTCATTGCATCCGCTCTGTTTGGCGTTAATCCAATTTCAAAAACATAATCGTTTTCTATATCAAAAATATCGGCTGCTTGCGTACCTACTTTAATGGTATCATCTAAAACCATAATGCCATCATGTGATTTCCCTAAGCCTAATTCATCTTCAGCACAAATCATTCCATGGCTTTCTTCACCCCTAATTTTTCCTTTTTTTATAGTCCAAGCTTCATCTTCTTCAGTATATAAAGTCGTTCCAATTGTTGCAACAGGTACTATTTGTCCAGCAGCAACATTTGGCGCGCCACAAACTATTTGCAACGGCTCATCACCACCTATATCAACCGTAGTAATTTTAAGTTTATCTGCATTTGGGTGTTTAACACAAGTTAAAACCTTGCCAACTATAACACCCTCTAATCCACCTTTTACTGACTGGTAACGCTCAACACCTTCAACTTCAAGCCCTAAATCTGTAAGTAGTTCGCTAGTTTGTTCTGGTGCCCAATCTGTCTTTATAAATTGTTTTAACCAGTTATATGAAATCTTCATAAATCATTTGCTATTTAAGCGAACAAAGATAAAATAATGGAACTAGTATTCAAACATGCGCTATCATTTATAAAGGATAAAATGGTAAAAATTGGCTTTTTTATGTTAGTATATTGTTGTTATTTCGAATAATATAATTTATTATCTTATTTATGAAGTATTTTATAACAGCTATTGTAATTCTTTTGATGTTTTCTTGTAAGCAAGAAAAGGCAAATAATAAACTTGAATTGGGAACATATCGAGCTGTTTTACATGTAAGTGAATCTGAAACATTGCCTTTTAATTTTGAAGTTGTTTCAGAAGTAAGTTTAAAAATATTTAATGCTGAAGAAGTTATAAATGTTGATGATATTGAATATAAAAACGATTCGGTTTATATTAAAATGCCAGTTTTTGAAGGTTTTATAGTGGCAAAAATTAAAGATTCTAAATTAACAGGAAACTTTATTAAAACTAGCCTTAATAGAATTGTACCGTTTGCAGCTGAAAAAAAAGAATCTCGTTTTGATGTTTCAACTAATCCGAAACACGATATTTCTGGAAACTGGGAAACCGTTTTTAGTCCAGATTCAGAGGATAACAGATATATAGCGAAAGGTATTTTTAAGCAAAATGGAAGTAAAGTTACTGGAACATTTAGAACCACAACCGGCGATTATCGTTATTTAGAAGGCGTAGTTGATGGTAATCAATTAAAGCTTTCCACTTTTGATGGTGCCCACGCATTTTTGTTCATCGCTACGGTAACAGATAGTACCTTAAATGGTGTGTTTTACTCTGGCAATCATTGGGAAGAGCCATTTGTAGCTGAGCGAAATGAAAATTATGAATTGCCAGATGCTAACAATCTTACGTTTTTAAAAGAAGGTTATAACAAAGTTGAATTTTCATTTCCTAATGCCAATGGAGATATGGTATCTTTAGAAGATGAGCGTTTTAAAAATAAAGTGGTTTTGTTACAAATTATGGGAACTTGGTGCCCAAACTGTTTAGATGAGAGTAAATATTATACCGATTTTTATAAAAAAAATAAAGCTAAAGGTGTTGAAATTGTTGCATTAGCTTTTGAGTATGCTAAAACTGAAGCAGGAGCTTTTAATAGTATTAACAGGTTAAAAGAAAAAATAGACATTGAATACCCTATTTTATTAGCACAGTATGGTTCTTCTAGTAAAGTAAAAGCTCAAGAAAAACTACCTATGCTTAACCATGTTTTAAGTTATCCTACTACTATTTTTATTGATAAAATGGGTGTGGTTAGAAAGATACACACAGGTTTTAATGGACCTGCAACTGGAGAAAAATATACGGAGTTTAAAACTGAGTTCAAAGCTTTTGTGGGTGAGTTACTTAATGAATAGTTTTTTGAGGTTCGTTTAACGGTCTCGGCTATGAGTAGTTGCGTGGGTTAGCACGTAACTTTGCAAGTACACACCAAACTGAAAATCCTCGCGGATTTTCAGAAGTAGGCGAGAACGAGCAATTACTTATAACCATTGTTGGCAAATCGTTTTTATTTTTCAGGCCAATATTTCCTCCAACGTTCTATTCTTAATTCAGTGCTAACTTGATTTAAGAAAGAACTCAGTTCATTAGAGCTTTCAATTTTTAAGGGTAATAATTCATTCGATAATATTCTGTGAGCGACTTTTTTAATTTGTTCACTTTCAGACTTGTCATCCACTAATGATGAAAGCTCTATAATCAGAGATGCAATATTCCGTTCACTAAATTCCGGATAAACAACATATAACCCTTGATAATAACCTTTAGGGCTAGCTTTAAATTCAAACCAGATTTCCTTCATCGTTTCTTGTTCAGGAATAATTTCAATGTCAAAATTCACATTTATACTGTCCCTACGTCTTTCTTGTTTTGATATTAATTGATAGAACCTTCCTTCAATCTCTTGGTCTAGTTTAACGATTTGCTTTTTCTGACTGTTACTATTAGAAATTGATTCACTCAATTTTGTATATCCAAATGTTATAAGTCCAACAATCGCACTAGATAGTAGCCAAATTCCAAATTTGGTGTTTACAAAGTTCCACAATTTATTTTTCCAATTATTTTCTGAACTCATGATTTGATTAAATGTTTGCCAATGTTTTTTACGGATATGCGTCGTTTGAATGACTTATATCCGACGTTAAACGAATTTAGTTGAATTTTTTTACAAAATCAACTAAGAATATACCATCGAGAAGTAAAGTTTTTAACAATCTATAAATCTTCTAGCATCAAATTGTAATCGTATTGCAAGTCTTCATGTAATGTTGCAATTATTTTTTTAGCTAAAAGGATTTGTCGGTTATAAGTATTTTGCAATTGTGCGCTATATTTTATACTAGGTGAGAAGTCTTTTAGTTTTTGGCAAAAGTAGAGTAGAAGCTCCACTTCAGTTTCTTTTTTTTGCGAATACCGAACATATTTTTTTATGTTCTTTAAAATTTTGCGGACACTTTTTCTGATGTAAAAATAACTTTTGATATTTATAACCTCAAATTCATCGTCAACATAATGCTTGACAGATTCGATGTAACCGCTCTCGTTATGAGATTCAAACAATAGATAGGTGAGTAGTTCTTTGTTTTCTTTTTTAAAACGTGATAAGCGTAAACAAAGCTCTTGAATTTCGGTAGTTGATAGTGTATTTAACTCTTGTTTTATTTCTTTAAGCGATACGGCTTTCATTTAAAATTATCTTAAACTATAAATGTAATGCTTTTTATTGTTTAAGTGATTTTATTAAAGAATTTTAGCAAGGCTTTTTATTAGTTTTAACAAACATTGTTTAGCCCATGTCAAACAAAATGAAAAAATGTTATAAGTTACCTCAATTTAGGATAATCTTCAGGGTTAGCTTCGTGCATAACATCGTAAACAGCTTCAAAAATATCTTCAGCAGAAGGTTTTGAGAAATAATCACCATCGTTACCATATGCTGGTCTATGTGCTTTTGCAGTTAATGTTTTAGGTTCGCTATCAAGATATTGAAATGCTTTTTGAGTATTTAATATTTCATTTAAAATATATGCAGAAGCACCACCAGGAACATCTTCATCAATAACCATAACGCGATTAGTTTTCGCTATGCTTTTAACGATATCGTGATTTATATCGAAAGGTAGTAGAGATTGTACATCAATTACTTCAACATCAATACCAACCGATAAAAATTCTTTTGCGGTTTGTTCTACAATTCTAAGAGTAGAACCATAAGATACTAGAGTAATGTCAGAACCAGTTTTTAAAGTTTCTACAACACCAATAGGTGTTTTTATATCACTTAAATTATTTGGCATTCTTTCTTTTAATCTATACCCGTTAAGACATTCTACCACTAAAGCAGGATTATCACTTTGTAACAGTGTATTATAGAAACCAGCTGCTTTGGTCATATTTCTTGGAACCAAAATTTGAACACCTCGTATTAGGTTTAAAATACCTCCCATTTGCGAACCAGAATGCCAAATCCCTTCTAGTCTATGGCCACGAGTTCTAATAATTAATGGGGCTTTTTGCTTTCCTTTAGTTCTATATTGAAGGGTTGCCAAATCGTCGCTAATTACTTGTAAAGCATATAAAATATAGTCTAAATATTGTATTTCGGCAATGGGTCTTAAACCACGTAGTGCCATACCAATACCTTGTCCAATAATAGTAGCTTCTCTAATTCCAGCATCTGCAACACGAAGTTCGCCATACTTTTCTTGTAAACCTTCTAAACCCTGGTTTACATCACCTATATTACCAGAGTCTTCACCAAAAACTAAAGCTTCAGGATAGTTTTTAAAAATAGCATCAAAGTTATCACGGATTATAATACGACCATCTACTTGAATAGCATCATTATCATAACTAGGTTTAACTTCATCCACAAGAACTGAAGATTTTTCAGTTTCAGAATATAAATGCGAGCTAAATTTTGGTTGTACTTTATCAAAAATGTTATTAATCCAATTTGCGAGCTCTTGTTTTGTTTCACTAGTATCTCCTAAAGTATATCTTAGTGCTTTTCTTGCATACGATAGTATGTCTCTTCTTGTAGGCTCGTCTATTGCTAATAATTTTTCTTGAAGAGGTTTAATAAAAACACCGTTAGCGCTAGATGCTATTAAACTACTTAAGATGGATATTAATTCTTGTTGTTCCTTTTGTATAGGTTTTAAAAATGTTGTCCATGCGTTCTTTTTAGCTTCTCTTACTTCTTTTTTTAAATTGCGTTCTATTTCAGTAAGAGTTTCATTGGTAGCTATACCACTTTCAATAATCCACTTACGCATTTTTAAATTACAATCGTGCTTATTTTCCCATTCTAAACGCTCAGGACTTTTGTAGCGTTCATGTGATCCAGAAGTTGAATGCCCTTGCGGTTGGGTAAGCTCAGTAACGTGTATTAATACGGGTACATGCTCTTCTCTAGCTATAGAAGAAGCTTCTTGATATGTTTCAATTAAATTTGCATAATCCCAACCTTTTACGCGCAATATTTCGTAACCCTTTAGCTCATTGTCGCGTTGGAATCCTTTTAATATTTCTGAGATATTTTCTTTAGTAGTTTGATGTTTTGCATGCACAGAAATTCCATAGTCATCGTCCCATATGCTAATAACCATTGGAACTTGTAAAACACCGGCGGCATTAATAGTTTCAAAAAACAAACCTTCACTTGTACTAGCATTGCCAATTGTTCCCCATGCTATTTCGTTTCCGTTGTTAGAAAGGTTGGTAGTATCAATACCTTCTACTTGTTTAAATATTTTTGAAGCTTGCGCTAAACCTAATAAACGAGGCATTTGACCAGCTGTAGGAGAGATGTCAGCACTTGAGTTGTATTGCTTAGTTAAATCTTTCCAATTACCATTATCATCTAAGCTATGTGTTGTAAAATGGCCTCCCATTTGGCGGCCTGCAGACATAGGCTCTAACTCTAAATTTGTGTTTGCATAAAGACCTGCAAAAAACTGCTCAACACTTAACTCTCCAATTGCCATCATAAACGTTTGATCTCGGTAATACCCAGATCTCCAGTCTCCTTTTAAAAATGCCTTGGCTAGAGCTAATTGTGGCACTTCTTTACCATCTCCAAAAATTCCAAATTTAGCTTTTCCTGTTAAGACTTCGCGTCTCCCAAGTAAACTACATTCTCTACTTTTTACAGCTAGGCTATAATCATTTAAAACTTCTGTTTTAAAATCTTCGAAAGATATGTTGTTTTTCAAATCAGGAATGGTTTGCATATGTTAAGAGCTTTACTTTTGCAAAAGTACTTAAAGTTTATCGATCTTGCAATTAATGCAGGGGTAAAGATTTTGAATTATTCTTAAAAAAACATTAAAAAAAACAATTGAATTACGAATAATTCATTAATAATGATGTATTTCGGATAATAATTTAAAAAATTAACAGACTAATACCAGCGCCTCCTGAATAGTCCTAATAAAGATTGAGGGTCTACAGTAAACTTGAATCTTATTTTTTGATCGTAATTTGGTTGCCCAATTTCCCATCCTAGATTGGAGTATATGGGAAAATATATTTCAAAATAATCAGTTACTAAGTTAATTCTAATACCAGAATCATAAACAAAGTTTGCATTGTCGAATTTGTTTTTTACAAAACCAACATCGCCATACACTAATACATATTTCCAAAGTGTTGTACTGGCATTTATTGTACTTATCCACTGATTTGCAAAAGGAGTTTCTAGTTTAGATTTAAAGCCACCCTCGGCAGTTATATATTGCTGGCTAAATATTCCGCTGGCTTCAGAGCGTCCTAAATAATTATAATCAAACAAATAATCTGTTGGTCTGTCTAAAGCAAAACTAAAGTAATCTGACGCTATATCTGTCTTGTTATTTATAAATGCTCCTGTATAAAAGCGTAGGTTTAATTGTCGATTACTTTCAAATAATCGTCTGTATTCATAATTAAATGAGACCTTGCTAAATGTTTTTGCAATTTGCAAGTCAGTAGACCATTTACTAAAATTTATTAAATTGTCATTTGAATTTAAATAATTGATATTGAATATATTATAGTTTGGCTCAGTTCTGTTTAATGTATTGCTTAGATCTTCATCTCTATTAATATCTAAATACCTAAACTTTAATCTTTGACGTTTATTTGAGCGAAAATCATTATCATTTCTAAATAAAAACGTTACTGAAGGTATTATTTTTCTAACAAATAAATCGCTAGCATAAGATGTGTAACTACCTCTAATTCCATAGTTTATGGAGTATAAGTTGCTGTTTTGTAAATAATGGGTCATAGATGCTGATGCAGACCCAGTGAAGGATTTAGATTTTAGCGCATATCTAGGCTGAAATTTATAATTGAATTGTTTCCTTAACAATGTTGTGTTATAGGCTTTAACCCCTAAGGTAAAACCGTCATAAATATTATTAAACTCTGCTATAGGCATCAAAAATACTTGATTGTAATTTGGATCTTCAATGTCTTTAAAAAGTCTAAATTGAAAGGGTTTATTATTAAAGAAAAAACCTTTGAGTGATTTCCAATTGTCCCTTATGTTATGCTCTGGGATTATTCTATTGTAGTTTAAAACTAACTTATTAGCATCATTGCGAGGTATTGTGATGGTTTTGTTTTTGGTAACGTTTTCAATCCAAGATTTTGAAACGATGCTATCATTATTCAAAGTATATAACGAAATAGGAGTGTTGCTATCTCTTTTATTCTTGATAGTTAATGTTATAGAATCTTCAGTTCTTTTAACGCTTTTTATTTTAAAATCAATTTTTTTACGAGTATTTAAATAATCATTAAAAAACCAATCTATATTTTTTGATGTTTTAGTTTTTAAATAGGTTTCAAATGCTTTAGGCGATGTTTGCTTTAGTTTTGTTTGTTCTAAAAACGACTTAATAGTATTTTCTAAAATGTTTGAGTTAATAAAATCATCCAAATATTTAAGGCCTACACCAGCTTTGTATTTGTTAGCTATACTATAGTTAAACTTAAGCAAAGAATCTTTTGACATAGTTAATGGCTGATCTCTGTTTGTTCTTGCCATTGACATAAAAGCAAACACGTATTTGTCATTAAAATCCATGTCTGCTGCATGAAATGAACGGACACCCCAAAAATTTGCTAGTGACCCTAAAAATTTCATGTCTGGATAATGCTCTTCAACATAATTCATTAAATAATAAATTTGTATGCCATCAAATAGCCATTGTTCTTTTCTTGGGTTTATAAGCAGTGTATTTTCTAAGTAATTGTGAAGAGCTACCTTTAGTAGTTTTAATTCATATTGAAAATTGTTTGGGTAAAGTTTAATAAAACTAGGTAGAAAATTTAGTCCATAAATTGGGTCTTTATTATAATCAATATTTGTTAATAGTAATTTTTCATGAGGATAGTTTCCTAGGTTTTCAAAAATGAATTTTGTAACTTTTTCTGTTATTAAAACTCTGTCTAAGAGTTCAATTTTTTCTCCATTTATATTTGATGTTATTGATAGTCCTTTATTTTGAATAGTTTCGAAATTTGGATTTTTACTTATAAATAATTTATTATTTATTCTATCTTTTCCTTTTAAAGTAACTCGTTGCTTATTAGTAGTTTGATGTGTTTTATCTAAATTTAATTCTGAAGTAATTTTATAGCCCTGTGGATAAGAAATTTCTAAAGTTAAATCTGCTTTCGGAATAAATAAATCATCTAAATTCTTATTGCTATAATATTGCCATTCATCATTATAAATTGCTGGAGTAATATACCAATATCTCAAGCTTAGATTTTGTGACTCAGAAATACCATAATCTGTGAATTTATCCTTTGGGATTTGTACAATATATTCTAAATCTATAGTATAAGATTCGTTTGGTTTTAGTGGTGTTTTTAAATCTACTTTTATAATGTCAATTTGATTTTTTAGTTGATTAAAAACTAAGGCTTCATTATTTTGCTTTATGGAGGTAATTACTGAATAGCCCCTGTCTTCATTTTTTGCAAGATGAAATTTGTTATTATATTCTTCAGCAAAGCGTGTAGCTAGTGGTGTTTTTTTAGTTGAATAGCTATTATTCCAATCATTTAAATATATAGATTGAAGCTCATCTTTCGATGCGTTTTTATATTGAATGGTTTGCGATATAGTAATTTTCCTGTTCTCAATATCAAAATCTGCTTTTAAGTCAATCTTATTTTGACTAAAACTTGAGATACTTGAGAGGACAAATATAAACCAGAAAAAAAGGCGTAACTTCAATTTAATTTATAACATTAATAAGGTTAATAACAATACAAGGCGTTGCAATATAACAAAATATAGCATTAAGTTAGTCGTAAAACCTTTTGGTTATAAAGGATTTGGTTGTTAAAAATTAGGGCTTAAGTCTGATTCTTTATAAAACGCGTCTAAAATTGTAATAACTTCCTCTTCGGTATCAACCAAATTTATTAAGTCTAAATCTTTTGCAGAAATATTTCCAAACTCACCTAAAAGAGTAGTTTTTACCCATTCTAAAATGCCTTTCCAAAAATCTGTACCAACTAAAATGATAGGAAATTTTTCAATTTTATGAGTTTGTATAAGAGTAATGGCTTCAAAAAGTTCATCTAAAGTACCAAACCCACCAGGCATGACAACAAAACCTTGAGAATATTTTACAAACATAACTTTACGAACAAAGAAATAATCAAAATCTAAGCTTTTGTCAGTGTCAATATATGGATTGTCATGTTGTTCAAAAGGGAGTTCTATGTTTAGCCCTACAGATGTGCCTCCTCCTAGGTGCGCTCCTTTATTACCAGCTTCCATAATACCAGGCCCACCGCCAGTTATAACACCGTAACCAGATTCTACAATACGTTTAGCAATACTTTCGGCTAATTTATAATATTTATGGTCTGGTTTTGTTCTTGCTGAACCAAAAATGGATACACAAGGACCAATTTTACTAAGTTTTTCATAGCCATTAACAAATTCGCCCATGATTTTGAAAATAGCCCAAGAATCATTTGTTTTAATCTCATTCCAACCTTTGTGGTGTTGTTCTTTTCTCATATGTGTTTAGTGTTTTATTTTTTGCAAACTTGCTAATTTAGTTCTTTTTTAAGAAATTTAGCAGTATAGCTCTTTTTATGTTTTACAATTTCTTCCGGAGCACCCACAGTTACTATCTGTCCGCCACCTTTTCCACCTTCATAACCAATGTCAATAATATAATCAACGGTTTTAATAACATCTAGATTATGCTCAATAATTAATACGGTATTACCTTTATTTGCTAATTTATTAAGCACTATCATTAGTACTCTAATATCTTCAAAATGGAGACCAGTGGTTGGCTCATCCAGAATATAAAAAGTATTTCCTGTATCGCGCTTGCTTAATTCTGTTGCTAGTTTTATACGTTGAGCTTCTCCACCAGATAGTGTCGTACTTTGCTGGCCCAAAGTAATATAACCTAAACCTACATCTTTTATTGTTTTTAGTTTTTTATAAATTTTTGGAATATGCTCAAAGAAGTCTACGGCTTCATTAATAGTCATATTCAGAACATCGCTTATTGATTTTCCTTTATAGCGAATTTCTAATGTTTCTCTGTTAAAACGTTTACCTTGGCAGGTTTCGCATTCAACATAAACATCAGGTAGAAAGTTCATTTCTATAACGCGTAATCCACCTCCTTTACAAGTTTCACACCTTCCTCCAGCTACATTAAAGCTAAAACGTCCTGCTTTATAACCACGAATCATAGCTTCAGGGATTTTGGCAAATAAGGCTCTAACTTCACTAAAAGTACCAGTATATGTTGCTGGGTTGCTTCTAGGAGTTCTCCCAATAGGAGATTGGTTAATATCAATAACTTTATCAATATGTTCTAAGCCTTTGATACCTTTATAAGGCATTGGTTTTTTTACACCATTAAAATAATGCGCATTTAAAATAGGGTATAGGGTTTCGTTTATTAAGGTAGATTTTCCACTACCTGAAACACCAGTAACACCTATCATTTTTCCTAAGGGAAACTTTACCGAAACATTTTTTAAGTTATTTCCAGTACAGCCCTTAAGCTCTAAAACTTTACCATTCCCTTTTCTGCGATTTTTTGGAACTTCAATCTCTTTGTTTCCATTTAAGTAATCTGCTGTAAGTGTTTCATGGGTTTTTAACTCGTCAGGGTTTCCAATGCTAATTATTTCTCCACCATATTTTCCAGCTTTCGGACCAATATCAATCACATAATCAGCACGCTCTATCATATCTTTATCATGCTCTACTACTATAACGGAATTTCCAATGTCTCTTAATGATATTAATGAATTAATGAGTTTTTCGTTATCGCGTTGATGTAGACCAATGCTGGGTTCGTCTAAAATATAAAGTACGCCAACTAGTTGAGAACCAATTTGTGTTGCTAATCGAATACGCTGCGCTTCGCCACCAGATAAAGACTTGGAGCTACGGTTTAGCGATAAATAATTTAGACCAACATCGAGCAAAAATTGTAATCTAGTTTTGATTTCTTTCAGAACCTCCTCAGCAATCTTGAATTGTTTTTCTGAAAGATGCTCATCTAGTTCATTAAACCAATTGGCTAATTCAACAATATCTGTATTAGCAAGCTCAGCTATATTTTTATTATTTATTTTAAAATAAAGAGACTCTTTTTTTAATCGAGAACCTTCACAAACTGGGCATTTGATTTTATCCATATAATCTTTAGCCCAGCGTTTTAGAGATCTTGACTCTGCCGTTTTATATTGATTTTCGATAAAACTTGCAACACCTTCAAAATCTATTTTATAATCACGAGTAACACCTAATGTTTTGCTTTCAACAGAAAACTTTTCATTACCACCATACAAAATCATTTGCTTAGCTTCCTTAGGTATATCTTTATAAGCATCGGTTAATTTAAAATCAAATCGCTGTGCAATGGTTTCAAACTGTTTGAAAATCCAACTATTCTTTTCTGGACCATGTGGAGCCAGAGCTCCACTTTTTATTGAAAGTGAATCGTCTGGAATAATTTTTCTCTCATTTACTTGATATAATTCACCAATTCCATTACAATTTGAACATGCCCCTTTTGGTGAATTGAATGAAAAATTATTAGGTTCAGGATTAGGGTAAGAAATCCCGGAAGAAGGACACATTAAATTTCTGCTAAAATACCTTGTTTCTTGAGTGTCTTGATCTATAACTAGTAACACATCTTCACCATGATACATGGCAGTATTGATGGTTTCTGTAAGACGTTTATCATTGTCAGTGTCATCGTTAATTATTAGTCTGTCAATAACAATTTCAATATCGTGAGTCTTGTATCGATCGAGTTTCAATCCTTTAGTGATATCTCGAATTTCGCCATCTGTTCTTACTTTTACAAAGCCTTGCTTGCCAATTTGCTCAAACAACTCACGGTAATGCCCTTTTCTTGATCGAATTACGGGAGCAAGTATATTGATACGTTTTCCGCTAAAATCTTTAATAATAAGCGCTTTAATTTGCTCGTCGCTATAACTTATCATTTTGTCACCAGTATTATAGCTGTAAGCATCACTAGCGCGCGCAAACAGCAAGCGCATAAAATCATAAATTTCAGTAATGGTGCCAACGGTAGAGCGAGGTGATTTACTTGTGGTTTTTTGCTCTATAGCAATAACTGGAGAAAGACCATCAATTTTATCTACATCTGGTCGCTCTAATCCGCCTAAAAATTGTCTAGCATAAGCTGAAAAAGTTTCTATATATCGACGTTGACCTTCTGCATAAATTGTATCGAAAGCCAAAGATGATTTTCCGCTACCAGAAAGCCCTGTAATTACTACAAGTTTTTCACGAGGAATTGACACATCTATATTCTTAAGATTATGTACTCGTGCTCCTTTTACTTCAATAAATTCTTCGAAATTAGTCATAGAAATGCAAAGTTGCGAAGATACGATTTAGTTGCGAAATTGCGATGAATTATTATTTTGAAAAATTGAACTTTTAGAAATAGGCAGTTTTAATTTTAATCAATAAAAAAACAGAATAGTTTTAGTTTTTCATAATTAAACTCTTGTTTACTAAATCGCCAATTTTTACACCTTGACCAATTCCTAATTCAACAGCAGAGCGATAGTGTATACCGCCATACATTCTACTTATTGCGGCTTCTTGTGCGGCCTCGTTAAATGAAGAGAATGGACGTATTGGTAAACCATAGGTAGTTTCGGTATCATCTAAAAAACTAAAATTGTCTCCAAAAATGTTTGTTAAAACTGTAGAAGCAGCACCAGAAACTACAGAATGTCCACTTGTGTATTCAGGGAATGGAGGTGTTTGTAATATGGGTTTCCAATCGTCATCAAAATATTTATTTATAAGTGTTTCTGGTCTTACAAGATTACTTCTGTATTTTTCATCCCAACAACTAATGAATGCATCAGCTATTGCTATAGATGTTTTAGTGTATGCAAAAACTGTTCTGTCAAAATCTGCTTTTTCCGTTTTGCATGCAATTTTTGTAATACCTATCCAATGTGCTCCTGGGGTTATTTTTTTTACAGCAAACATTAAATGCCCGCGAGTTACAGAAACATATGGATTACAATCCCAAAAACGTGCTATTAAGACCTCTTCAGATTCGTCTCCATCTTTTGTTATTTGGTTACTTATATCGTAAACCTCTTTGAGTTCTTTATAAAAACTTGAATTTTCGTCCATTGAAAATAGTGGAGGAGGAATAGGTTTAAATTGAGCTGCAGAATCAATAACAAAAGGCCTTATTTTTCCCCAATGAGGCTCTAGACCATCCATATACGAGGGAGGTGTTGGTTGCCATCTCTCCTCATCTTCTGGATCAATATAAAACTTTGACATGGTTCGTGTTTGGTTATAGTTATCACCATTCATCCACTCTCCAATAAAGTTTGAAACCTTAAGCCCATAATCTTTTGAATTCTCAAATTCTGATTTGTTTATAGCTTCCCAAACCTGGTATAAACTATCGCGAAATACTTCTATACTTTGTTCTGAAAAAATTAATTGTTTACTTACATCGATATGAGCAATTAATGCAGCCAATTGATAATTAATTTTTTTTGTTTCATCAGCTTTTGGAATATTTTTTAAATGTATTATTTGATCTTTTAATGAATTATATGCGCTATTGTTTTGGGACATAATTTCATAAGCAGCAATATTTGGGTAAGCAAAAATTCTGCTAGCAACTGGAGGTGAAAAAATATCATGAACCATTATATCTACAACCTTATCTATTGAAGTGTGAAAATCGTTTGGTGTTATAGTAATTGGTTTTGAATTGTCTTTACAAGACATTACGCTTAAGCCTATTGTAAAGATTATAAATAATATTTTATTTAATCTCATCCTTTAAATTATTTTAAAAGTTCGTAAACTTGAACTTTACCGTTATTGATAGTTGTTAAGAGATATGGTTTTTTATCTAAATAAATAATATTTAAATTTTTGATGGCTTTATCACTAAAATTCAGTCCGATTTTGTTTCCAGAAATAATATTGTTTTCATTTTTTATGAGTGCCCCGGGAAAGGAGTCGAACTTGCCATGAAAAGGTGTTACACCAAAATAGTTTCCTGCTACCAGCATTTCATCTTTTCCATCAGAATCAAAATCAAAACATAAAAATGAAGTTAATGGAGATACTTGTAGTTCATTTTTAAATGGTACAAATACAAAACGATTATTTTCATTTTTAAGGTAGCCAGATCGAAGTTCGTCAACCTCCAGTATGGTTGCTTTGTCGAGTAATGGTTTGCTTAAAATATCACCAATTGGTTTTCCAGCAAAACCTTTATAAGATGTAAATATTTTATGCAAGTTAACCATTTGACTAGCTAATTGATCTAAACCTTGTAATGGATAATATTCTCCATTTTTATATGTACAAACTATAGTTTCGGTACGCCCATTGCCATCAAAATCTGCATAATACATGCGCATAGGATGCTCTGTAGAAGCTTTAAATTTTGAGTTAAGACCCCAATTCCCTAATAGATAATCTGTATCTCCATCATTATCAATATCAAAAGGAGTAATCTGTCTCCATAATCCTTTTAATTTTGAATCAATAAGTTTTTTTTCTGTAAAGACGCCATTGTTGTTTTTAAAGAATTTTGGAGCCATCCATTCACCAACAATAATCAAATCAGTTTGCCCGTCATTATCAAAATCATTCCAAACGGCATCAGTAATCATGCCTGCATTTTGCAATGCTTCATTTTGAACTATTGAAAAGTGACCATCATTATTTTTTAAAATAAAAGAGTTTGGAATATTTCCAAAATCATTTGAAACTGAATTGCTTCCAATAAAAAGGTCTAGATCATTATCATTGTCAAAATCATTTGAAATAATTACCGAAGCATTTTCATAAAATTCAGGAAATTGTTCGCCTTTGAAATCATTTTCATTTTGAATGTAATAGCTATCAAGTAATGGTTTAGTTTTATTACTATAATCTGCACCACCAGAACCAATAATTAAATCGTTTCTGTTATCGTTATTAAAATCTGCAATTATAGCTTCAACATCTTCTTTTATTGAATCGTTAGCAATTACTTTTATTCTTTTTTCTGTAAAAGTCGTATCGTTTTGAAAAAATACTTTTGCAGCGTTTAATTTTGAACCACCAAAATAAATATCTTCTTTACCATCATTATTTAAATCTCCAACAGCAACAGCAGGGCCACGATCTGAAACACGATACGGAATGAGCTTCTGTCTATTAAAATCTAGATATTTATCTTCAATATGCGTAAAATTGATGCCAAGGTTATTGTCTGTTTTTTTAAATATTTTTTTATATTTTTTTAATAACGAACCATAGTTAAAAGATTTTGTGTTTGAAGGTTTTATGGTTAGTGTTTTATTTAAGGCTACATTAAATAAGGTTTGACTGGTTTTATTGGGCCATATTACTTTGAGTGAATCGATACTTTTAATATCACCAAAACCAAAATGGATTATTGGTTCTGATGAAGCTTGAAACCCTCTTGCACAATAAAGCTCTTTATATTGAAGTTCACCGTGGTTATAAACAAAAACTTTTGTCCCAATACCAGATGAATTTGGGCTTGTATAATCAAATTTTAATTTAAGATAACTGGCTTTATCTGTTGTTTTATTATTTATTTGATTAACATAAATTGAGGCTTCTTCATTAAGGTTGCTTACCACAATATCTAAATCTCCATCATTATCTAAATCTCCTAATGCTGTTGCTCCAGATGCTAGCTTATCGTTTGGAATCCATTCTTTAGACATGTTTTCGAACATTAAGTTTTTGCTACCTTTAAACATGTAATTATCAACTTTTCCAGAAGGCATTGCGTCAAGAGCTTCTTGACTCATTATTTTTGATTCGGATATGTTTTTTTGAATTTTATCGTTTGAGAAAAAATTTGTAAAATCTAAATCATTTGGGCGTTTTAAAATACCATTAGTTATAAAAATATCTTGTTCCCCGTCTTGATCATAATCTGCAAAAAGGCAACTCCAACTCCAATCAGTTGCTGCAACATCACTCAATAGAGCAGTTTCTAAATAATTTGAATTTTGTTGATTAATATGCAACATGTTTCTAGTAAACTGATAATGATAACCAAACATAAGCTTTCTTATATTTTGTGTTTGTACGTTATCATCTCCTTGTGATGATTTTAAAACCACTTCATCTCTTGGGAGCATATCCAAAGACATGATATCTTGCCAGCCATCATGATTTATATCTGCTACATCATTACCCATTGAAAACCTACTAGCATGCCCAAAATAATCTCTTAATTTTTCAGAAAACGTACCATCTCCATTGTTTAAATAATAGTAATCGTCTTCATAAAAATCATTTCCAACATAAATATCTGGGTATGCATCCTGATTAAAATCTGCTATAGCAACACCCAATCCGTAACCACTTATACTTCCATAAATACCAGCCTCTTCACTAACATTGGTAAAAACTCCTCCATCATTTCTAAGTAGTTTGTCACCAGTTTTATAATTTCTTTTTTGACGTTGCGTTACACCTTTGTAAGAATCATCAGTATGCACAGCGTGGTTTAAAAGATAAATATCTAAATCGCCATCTAAATCATAATCTAAAAAGGCAGCAGAAGAGCTGTAAGATTTATAGTCTAGTTTATATGTTGATGCACTTTCAGTAAATGTTTCGTCTCCATTATTAATGTAAAGTTCGTTTTGGCCATTAAAACCGTTTAAACCAACTACAGCACAAACGTAAATATCTAAAAGACCATCCCCATTGACATCACCCATTATAGCTCCTGTATTCCATGAACTATTACCACTAACTTTTGCTTTATCTGTAATATCTTCGAATTTTAAATTTCCTTTATTGAGGTATAATTTGTTTTTTACCTGATTACCAGAAAAGAAAATATCTGCGAGACCATCATTATTTATATCACCTATGGCAACGCCTCCACCATTATAAAAATAGATATAATCAAGAATGTTTAATTCATTAGTTTCGGTAATAGTGTTTTTGAAACTTATACCAGTTTCTTGAGATTTAGCGCTAATAAATAATTGATCTTTTTTTTGATTGCACGATACAATTAAAAATCCAATAAAAAATAATGTAAACTTGAAATTATTCATTAGATAAAAAACTTTTATTTGTTGATAATTATAATTTTTGGCTTACCATTTCTGTTGGCGAGTTCTTTAAAGGTTACCTCAGAAAGGTCTAGTTTCAAAGGTACAATTAAGTTGTTAAATTTCTGTAAAGATTTGTTTCTGATTTATTTTTGATTAGAAGTTTTAATACCTATTTGGTTGCTTTTACAACACCCATTTCTAAACCAATTATTAGTAGTTTATGAAACGTAGGTAATTGTGCTCCACTATCAGTGGTAATCCAATCACTCCAAGAGGCTTCTAAACCATCAATAGGTAGTAAAGAAGTCCACATTTTAAAACTTTTTGGTTTACCAGTTTCATCAAATAACCATAAATAAGAATCACCTGGTGTTGTGCCCCCAGAAGAGTAAGTAACTAATAGAGCTTCTTCGCCATTGCTTTGAGTAACCAATCTACGTTCTGCACCTTTATCAAAGACTTTGTAAGGTGCAACAAGCCAAAAAGAATCGTTGTTAAAAATTTCAATAGCTTCACTAATAAGGCTATCTGCCATTTCTCCCTTCATTTTAAAGCTATGTACAAATACTTTGCTTAATTTATAGTCTTTTAGATTTAGGCTAACTCTATATTCTTTCCAAAAAACATCACAAATATTTTCATCTTTTTTCCATTCAAAATGATGACGCTTTTTATAAGTCCATTCAATGTAATTGGTGTTTTTATAGGCATCATAATCTAATGCATCTAACATTCTATAAGCTAAAGCATCTGCCTTTTCTCCTTGAATTCCAGTTGGAAGCTCTTCATTGTATTTAAAAAAAACAAAACCAAAAAATAATAAACTAGGTAGTGTTAGGAATATAATTACTCCTGTTGCTATTTTGAATATTTTTTTTGATTTCATTATTAAACCTTTGTTATCTAAGCGATTAGAATAGATAATTCCGGGCCTAAATTATTAAACAGAACTGACTAAGAAAAGGAAAATTGCTAAAAACCGACAGCCGTATCGTCACCTCGACGATCTGCACCACCCTCTAACGTTTTGTCCTGTAAAACCATGATTCCATCGACTTTGCCAATTACAGGGGCATCTTCTTCATTTATATAATAACCAAGATTTTTTAGCTGATTTATAATTTTTAAGTCGAATGAACTGGGTTCCATTCTAATTTCATCAGGTAACCATTGATGATGAAAGCGCGGAGCATTTACTGCTTCTTGCATGGTCATGTTAAATTCATGTACATTGAGAATAGTTTGCATAACTGAAGTTATAATAGTAGACCCTCCTGGTGTGCCTAATGACATAAATAGTTCTCCATTTTTTTCAACAATAGTTGGTGTCATAGAACTTAACATACGTTTTTGAGGAACAATACTATTTGCTTCACCACCAGTTACACCAAACATGTTTGGAACTCCAGGTTTGCTGCTAAAATCATCCATTTCGTTGTTTAAGAAGAAGCCAAGGTCAGAGCAATATAGTTTAGAACCGTAAGCTCCATTTATTGTTGTGGTAACTGATACAGAGTTGCCAAACGGATCTACTATAGAATAGTGTGTTGTTTCGTCGCTTTCTATAACTTGAATATTACCATGTGATACATCGCTAGACTTTGTGGCTTTATCAAAAGAAAAATCATTCATTCTTCCGCTTAAATAAGCATTGTCTATTAGAGTATTACTTGGAATTTTTACAAAATCTGGATCACCCAAATAAAAACTCCTATCGGCATAAGCACGACGTTCAGCTTCTGTAATAATTTGAATAGTTTTTACCGAATTATGCCCAAATTCATTTAAATGAAAAGGTTCAATCATTTTCATAATTTGCGCCAAACAAATACCTCCACTCGATGGAGGTGACATAGAAATTATTTTTAAATCATCATAACTAAATGTAGTAGGTTCTCGCCACTTAACGTTGTATTTAGCTAAATCTTCTTCAGTAATAATACCACCATTATCTTGAATAAATTTCACAAGTCTTTTTGCCGTTTCTCCTTTATAAAATTCATCTTTTCCATGGTTCATAATTCTAGTTAATGTTTCGGCTAAAGCTTTATATTTAATAGTGTCATTCTGTTTCCAGAGTTTATGAAATAACGTAGAGTCTTTATTTACTTTTTTTATTAAAGGCTTATAGTGTTCAATCTTTTTTTCTTGTTTTTTAGTAACAATAACACCTTTATATGCAAGTTTAATTGATGGTTTAATAATATCCTCAATAGGTAAACTGCCAAATTTTTCATGAACAGCAAATACTCCAGCAACTGAACCTGGTACACCAACAGCCATAGCTCCTAAAGTACTTTTTTCTGGGATAACATTTCCTAGATCATCTAAGTACATATCTTTTGTGGCTGCTATAGGTGCTTTTTCCCTAAAATCTAAAGCCCCAATTTCTCCATTGTTTTTTCGATAAACCATAAAACCGCCACCTCCAATATTTCCGGCATATGGATACGATACTGCTAATGCTAACTGAGTTGCAGCCATTGCATCAAATGCATTACCACCTTTTTTGAGAATATCGCTACCAATTTTTGATGCTTCAGCTCTAGCCGAAACTACCATAGCTTTTTGTGTAATTAAGCCTCTTTTGGAAACAGGTTCTGTTTTTTCTTCAGTTTTTTTACAAGAAATTATTAGAAGTAGAATTAAAAAAAGAGAAATAGAATGTTTCATAAAGTATTGTTTAGTTCTTTTAGTTTGAGTTTAGAAAATTCGATTAGTTCTTCAAAAAATGAAGTGAATTCTTTTTCAAAGTCTGTATAAAACGTTTCAAGTTCGTTTACAGCTTCATCCATTCCTGACCTGTTTTTTGTTCTTCTATTCATACCTTCTAAAACTCTAGAAATACCATCAATAGATGCGTAACTTAATAGCCAATTGTCTGCTATCATAAAAGGCATCATTTTTTGAATCCGAATTGGAAGGATGTTGTAATGTTTTTCTAAAGAATCATAAAAAGCTTCTACATAAACATCTAAAGGGGTTTTAGAATAATTGCTCCAGTTTTTTGCTAAAAAGTGATCGTATAAAATATCTACAATCACACCAGAATAATGTCCGTACTTTTTATGTAACCGTTTTGTGCTTAAGCGAACCGTTTTATGTGCATCAGTAAACGTGTCGATGTGTCGGTGCAATAGAATACCAATTTGTGCATCTTTCGAAAATTTTTTATAATCTTTTCCTTTAATACCATCTGCAATAAAGTTGCCAATGGTTACTAAATCGTTTTCGCCAGATAAATAAATATGAGCTAAAAAATTCATTGGTGTAATTTACAAATTCATAGTTAAGTTTAACGGTTTGAATATTATATTTGTAAAAAATAAATTTAAATAATGACATTAATAAAATCAATTTCAGGAATTAGAGGAACCATTGGCGGACAAGTAGGGGATAACTTAACACCTATAGACGCGGTTAAATTTGCATCTGCATATGGTGTTTGGTTAAAGCAACAACGTAATAAGGAAAATTATAGAGTAGTTGTTGGTAGGGATGCTCGTATTTCTGGTGAAATGATTCAGAATTTAGTAATGAATACTTTGGTAGGATTAGGAATTCATGTAATTGATTTAGGTTTATCTACAACTCCCACTGTAGAAGTTGCTGTGCCAATGGAACATGCTGATGGTGGTATTATTTTAACAGCTAGTCATAATCCAAAGCAATGGAATGCTTTAAAATTATTAAATGAAAAAGGAGAGTTTTTAGATGCTATTGAAGGCGCTAAAATTTTAAGCATTGCAGAAAGTGATAATATGGTTTTTGCAGATGTTGATAGTTTAGGGAAGATAACAAGAAATACTGCTTATATAGACTTGCATATTGATGAGGTTTTAGGTTTACCTTTGGTAAATGCAAAAGCTATTGAAGCTGCTAATTTTAAAGTGGTAGTTGATGGTGTTAACTCAACAGGAGGTATAGCTATTCCTTTGCTTTTAGAACGTTTAGGAGTACATCCAGTAAAGCTTTTTTGTGACCCAACTGGTCATTTTCCACATAATCCAGAACCGCTGAAAGAACATTTAGGAGACTTGTCAGAAAAAGTTGTTAAAGAACATGCCGATTTTGGTATTGTTGTAGATCCAGATGTCGATAGGTTAGCATTTATGGATGAAAACGGAGATATGTTTGGTGAAGAATATACACTTGTAGCTTGTGCGGATTATGTATTAAGTAAAACGCCAGGAAATACGGTTAGCAATATGAGTTCCACAAGAGCATTGCGTGATATAACAGAAAAGCATGGTGGTAATTATGAAGCCAGCGCAGTAGGAGAGGTGAACGTTGTTAAGTTAATGAAAAAAAACAAGGTAGTTATTGGAGGTGAAGGCAATGGCGGGATTATTTATCCAGACTCGCATTATGGACGTGATTCGTTGGTAGGTGTTGCTTTATTTTTGAGTTTGTTGGCAGAAAAGAAAATGAGTGTTAGTGCACTTCGTAAAACGTATCCTGATTACTTTATGAGCAAAAAGAAAATACAGTTAACTCCAGATTTAGATGTTGATGGTATTTTAAAAGCAATGGAAGACCGTTATCAAAACGAACAACTGACTACTATTGATGGTGTAAAGATAGATTTTGCTGAAAGTTGGGCACATCTTCGAAAAAGTAATACAGAGCCTATTATTAGAATTTATACCGAAGCAAAAACGCAAGAGGAAGCTAATAAATTAGCTGATAAATTTATTGATGAAATTAGTGTAATTGCTAAAAGTTGAATTAAGATTGAATAGGAGATTTTTCTCTGAACAGTTAGTGAAATAAATTATAAATTATGTTACCTAAAAGAAAAAGGCAAATACTATTATCTTTTTTAAAAGATAAGCACAAAAAAAACTGGTTTCAAATTATTAAAGAATTCATAACACTTTACCTCACAGAAAAAAACATTCCAGTAAATTATATTACTCATTTTCTTTACAGAAAAAATGCTTCTAATTATAAAGATTATTTAACCCTAAAAGAAAATGAAAAATTAATAGAATGGTCTTGTTCACTAGCAGCAGATCAAATAATTTTGGTTGAAAATAAGCTATTATTTGAAGAGCTTTTAGTTAAAAATAATATACCAACACCTAAAATTTTTTTTCATAATTCAAAAAACAAATTCACTTATAAAGGCGGTGTTTTTGAAGTTAAAAACAGAAAGGAACTTTTCTCTTTTTTTAGTAAAGTATTTAATGAAGAAAATGTTGATCGTTTCTTTTGCAAACCTATAGGTGGAAGAATGGGGCAAAATATTTTTATTCTTGATAAAGATACATATAGAAATATAGATGACACTTTAGTGAATTTAATATTTTCTCAAGAATTTATGTTTCAAGAGGTAATTACGCAACATAAATCTCTCAATGAAATAAATAGATTTAGTGTAAATACTCTAAGAATTGTTACATACAAAAACAAAGAGGGTAAAGTAGAAATTTTTTCTGGATTTATAAGGTTAGGAAGAAAGGGAGCAATTGTAGATAATGCTCATGCAGGAGGTATCGTGGTTTCTTTCAATAAAGAGACTGGTAAAATGAGGCAAGAAGGGCTGCAACTAATTGATAATGGTAGCGGAGTTTTTTCTAAACACCCAGATACTGAAATTATTTTTGATAGTTTTCAAATACCTTGTTATACTGAAGTTAAAGAAATAGTAATAAATGTAGCTAAGTTACTCAAATTCCCTTTACTGGGGTGGGATGTTGCCATTACTCCAGATGGTCCTGTAATAGTAGAAGCAAATCACGATTTTCATTTGTTATTATCAGATAGGATGGAAAATGGATTAAAAAGGAATCCAGTTTTTAACAAAATACTCCAAGAAATAATATAGTTTTAATTAGGAGTTTTTTCTCTATGCTTCCAGCGTTTATGTGTCCAAAAATAATACTCAGGAGCCTCGTAAATTTGTTTTTCAACCTCTTTTAAAAACATCTCGGTAAGCTCGTAATTTTCGTAATTGTTTGGATTTTCTGCAAGTGTTATAATTTCGGCTTCGTAATGCCCCCGCTTTATTTTCGTGACTTTTAAATAGGCGGTTGAAAAATCTAAATTTTTTGCTAAGCGCTCAGCTCCAGTAAAGCAAGGTGCTTTTATGCTCATAAATTTACTCCAGTAAACATCTTTACTTAATCGTGGTGATTGATCACTTAAAAAACCAGTAATGGTTCTAATTCCTTTTTCTTCATCCCTGTTTAACGTACTTATAATATCCTTAGTACTTATTAAAGAAGTTTTAAATTTTGTACGTATATCTCTTACCAATTTATCAAAATGCCTATTAGCTAATTTTTTATATACTGCTAAACCTTTAAAATTAATATAATTTTGCAAAACAATTGACCATTCCCAACTCGCGTAATGCCCAAATATTAAAATAATACTTTTATTTAAGTTTTCTAAACGCTTAAATTCTTCAGGGTTTTTAATTTTAAATCGTTTTTTGAGAGAGGCTTCAGAGATAGTCATGGTTTTTGCCATTTCTAAAAACATATCACATAAATGTTTATAAAACTTTTTTCTGATTTGAATTAATTCTTTTTCTGATTTTTCAGGAAAAACTAGCTTTAAATTGGCAGAGACAACCTTTTTTCTGTACCCAATAATTTTATATAAAACAATATAAAAGCAATCTGAAACTATATAAAGTAAACGAAATGGTAATATAGAAATTAACCATAAAAATGGATAAACAATAATATAAACTAGAAATTGCATTAATTAATTTTAGATTTGTAGCAGCAAAGATATATTAATTTCATTTTAAACGTTTAAACCCTATGGGTAAATTAGATTTAGTTACAATTATAATTATAGCAGCCAATGTTGTTGTCTCTTATAAAGGGTTTGGTGATTATGGCTTTTTTGAAAAGTATAAGTTTAATGTCGGTGCTGTAAAAAGAGGTGAGCAAATAAGAATGTTTAGTTCAGGGTTCCTTCATGCAGATAATGCACATTTGTTTTTTAATATGTTTGCCCTATATCTGTTTTCTGGACAAGTTATTTATGAAGTAGGTAAGGGAAATTTCTTAATAATCTATCTAGGAAGCCTTTTTGCAGGTAGTTTATTGTCTCTATACTTTCATAAAAACGAATACCATTACAGTGCAGTTGGAGCTAGCGGAGCTGTAACTGGAATACTCTATTCTGCTATACTTTTAAACCCTGAACGATTATACTACTTTCTTTTTCTACCTCCAAAGATAGGATCTGTAGATCTAGGTATACCTGGTTATATATTAGGAATAGGGTATTTATTATATTCTATTTATGGAATGAAAAACAGAGTAGGTAATATAGGGCATGATGCTCATTTTGGTGGAGCCGTTGGTGGTTACATTATTACCTTAGTATTATCTCCTTGGCTATTTAAAACTAATTTACTGATGATTGGTTTACTAGCACTACCAATAGTTTTATTGTATGTTTTGAAGAAAATGGGAAAGATATAAGTTAACATAAAACAAAAAGAGCTAATTCAATTATTGAATTAACTCTTTTTACTAAATAAATTCTTTTAGTCATTTATTCGTAGAAGTAGTCCATTGTAGTGTCTTCTTCAGGTCCCCATCTACTTTCTGTTTTATATATTGAGGTTTTGGGATATCCATTATTATTATAAATATATTCATATTCATCAAAATAATTAACGGTACCGTCTTGTATTTCTTTTAAACTAGTTACATTGTTAACGCTCCCATATTCTGCTAGCCCACCAAAGTCAACGCTAATTAGGTTTATAATATCTATGTGTTGTATATTTCTCAGAGCTCCTTTTTTATCGTCGTAAGTATATATATACTCGATATCGTCATCATCCCATTTTTCATTCATTATATTTTTTCCTTCAAAAGTGATGATTGAACTATATGAAAAGGTTTCTTGAACAGCATAAGTTCCATAATATACCGATTCGGTCATGGTATTATCTGAATTGTAAGTGAAAATGTGTTTCTCTGCATGATCATTATCCTTTTCAAAAAATATAATATAGCTTCCTATTTTTTCGTCTATGTTATATTGAATAGTAACATAAGCGTGTAAATCATCACTTTCTAAATCATTTATTCTCACTAATTTATCATTTTCATAGATATATTTTGTAATATAACCATCCCCAGCATCTACACTAATTAATTTATTGCCGTCATAGTTAAAGGTTGCTGTATATTCGTCCGAAGTTCCTTTGTCATAAACTATTTTTTTTATCAAGGTTGAGTCTGTAGTTTCTTCATCTGGATTATCGACAGATTCAGTATTACAAGTAAAAAAAGTAATAGATAATGCAATAAGTAAGAATTGTTTTAATTTCATTGTATGATTGGTTTATAATTAAGTGAGCGAATATAATACTATATTGTTAATTGATTTTATGACTTATGTTAGTTTTTAATATTTTGTGCTTTCATAATTTTACTGTGGCATAGCTATTGAATTTATATAGTGAATATGTAATCTATTTTGTTTTTAAATAATTGATATTCAGTTTTTTATAATTTTTGTAAAACCCATAAAAAATAAAAGCAATTTGTTTTAATGACAGATTGACTTAAATATATATATGAAGAAATCTAATTTTATAACCCTTGACAGTTTGTCATTACAGGAATTCGATGAGAACTCAGAGCTAATTCCGTTAATGACGCCAGAAGATGAAGAAGAGATAAATAATGAAGAATTGCCAGAAACACTGCCTATTCTCTCTTTAAGAAATACTGTATTATTCCCAGGGGTAGTTATTCCAATTACAGCAGGCCGAGACACATCTATTAAGCTAATTAACGATGCAAATAAGGGCAGTAAGGTTATTGGTGTAGTGGCTCAAAAAGACGAATCAATAGAAAATCCAACAGCAAAAGATATTCACGAAACAGGTACAGTTGCTAGAATTCTTCGTGTTTTAAAAATGCCAGATGGAAATGTAACGGTTATTATTCAAGGAAAGAAGCGTTTTAAAGTAGCCGAGGTTATTACCGAAAAGCCTTATATGAATGCTACTATTAGAGAAATGCCAGAGGCAAAGCCAGCTCTTAAAAGCAAAGAGTTTTCTGCAATTATAGATTCTATAAAAGACTTAGCGCTTGAAATTATTAAGGAAAGCCCTAATATTCCAAGTGAGGCATCTTTTGCTATTAAAAATATAGAGAGCAATTCGTTTTTAGTGAATTTTGTCTCGTCAAACATGAATCTTTCTGTTGAAGAAAAGCAATCTCTTTTAGAAAATAATGATTTAAAAAAGCGTGCACTTGCCACACTTAAGTTTATGAATGTTGAGTTTCAAAAATTGGAGCTTAAAAACGATATTCAATCTAAAGTGCAGATGGATATGAATCAGCAACAGCGTGAATATTTTTTGCATCAACAAATGAAAACCATTCAAGAAGAATTGGGTGGCGTAAGTCATGATGAAGAATTAGAAGAAATGAAAGCACGTGCTTTAGAAAAGCACTGGGATGATAACGTTGCAAAGCATTTTAATAAAGAAATAGCAAAAATGCAACGGATGAATCCGCAAGTTGCAGAATACTCTATTCAGCGTAATTATTTAGAACTATTTTTAGATTTACCATGGAATGAGTTTAGTGATGATAAGTTTGATTTAAAGCGTGCTAAAAAAATTCTTGATAGAGACCATTTTGGATTAGAAGATGTAAAGCGTAGAATCATAGAATACTTAGCGGTTTTAAAATTACGTAATGATATGAAATCGCCTATTTTATGCTTATATGGGCCTCCAGGAGTAGGTAAAACATCATTGGGTAAATCTATAGCAGAGGCTTTAGGGAGAGAGTATGTGCGTATATCTTTAGGTGGTTTACGTGATGAGGCAGAAATACGTGGACACCGTAAAACATATATTGGCGCCATGCCTGGACGTATTATACAAAGCCTTAAAAAAGCAGGAACATCTAACCCTGTTTTTGTTTTAGATGAAATTGATAAGTTGTCAAACTCACATCAAGGAGACCCATCATCTGCCATGCTAGAGGTTTTAGATCCTGAGCAAAATAGTGAGTTTTACGATAATTTCTTAGAAATGGGTTACGACCTTTCTAAGGTTATGTTTATAGCTACATCAAACAGTTTATCTACCATTCAGCCTGCATTACGCGATAGAATGGAAATTATTAACGTTACAGGATATACTATTGAAGAAAAGGTTGAAATAGCTAAGCGTCATTTATTACCAAAACAATTAAAAGAGCACGGGTTAACTAATGATAATATAAAAATAGGGAAGGCCCAGTTAGAAAAAATTGTAGAAGGTTATACGCGCGAATCAGGAGTTCGTGGTTTAGAAAAGCAAATAGCGAAGATGGTGCGTTATGCGGCCAAAAATATCGCAATGGAAGAAGATTATAATATCAAAATTTCTAATGAAGATATTATTGAGATTTTAGGAGGACCAAAATTAGAACGCGATAAATACGAAAACAATAATGTAGCTGGAGTTGTTACAGGGCTAGCTTGGACACGCGTTGGTGGTGATATTCTATTTATAGAATCCATTCTTTCTAAAGGAAAAGGAACTATGACCATTACTGGAAACCTTGGTAAGGTTATGAAAGAATCTGCAACTATTGCAATGGAATACATTAAATCTAATGCTGAAACCTTTGGTATTGATGCTTTAATTTTTGATAAATATAATGTACATATTCATGTACCAGAAGGCGCAACACCAAAAGATGGTCCAAGTGCAGGAGTTACCATGCTAACATCTTTGGTTTCTCTTTTTACTCAGAAAAAAGTAAAGAAAAGTTTAGCAATGACAGGAGAGATTACGCTTCGTGGAAAAGTGTTACCAGTTGGAGGTATTAAAGAAAAGATACTAGCCGCTAAACGAGCTCGAATCAAAGAGATTTTACTTTGTGAAGAAAATCGACGAGATATTGAAGAAATAAAACCAGATTATTTAAAAGGGTTGACTTTTCATTACGTAACAGATATGAGTGATGTGATTAAACTGGCATTAACAGATCAAAAGGTGAAAAACCCAAAGAAACTTTAATATTCTTTTAAGCTAAAAAACCTCGATTTAAAATTGAGGTTTTTTTATGTTTTAAAATAAAAGATACTTGCTGCCGTTTTAAGATAGATTTACTTACTTTGTAACAGTAAATATGCTAAGGAAAATTATCACTATTTTTTGCTTGTTTGTAAGCAGCTTAACTTTTGCACAAGTAGGAGGCGAAGCTACTTACCAATTTCTTAATTTAATATCCTCACCACGGCAAGCTGCATTGGGAGGTAAAGTGTTAACCAATGTAGATTATGATGTTACCCAAGCACTTTATAATCCAGCTACTATAAATGTAGAAATGGACAACCAATTGGCTGTTAATTACACAAGTTATTTAGGAGGGATTAGTTATGGTACTGCGGCATATGCTTATACCGTTGATAGGCATACTCAAACTTTTCATGCTGGTGTTACTTATATTAACTATGGATCATTTGAAGGTTATGACGAAAATGGAAATCCAACAGGGGCATTTACTGGTAATGAGGCGGCCTTATCAATGGGTTATGCCTTGCAAATTGGGTATTCTGATTTTTATTTTGGAGGAAATTTAAAATTAATAACTTCTAAGTTGGAACAATATAGTTCGTTTGGGGCTGCTGTAGATTTAGGACTATTATATATTAATGAAGATTTAGATTTCCATGCAGCTGTAGCTGTAAGGAATTTAGGAAGTCAAATAACAACCTATGCTGATTTGAATGAACCTTTACCTTTTGAAATCGATTTTGGCATGTCTCAAACTTTAGAGCATGTACCTATTCGTTGGCATGTAACCTTTGAGAACCTTCAAGATTGGCCCATTGCTAGAGCAAATCCCGCAAGGACTATAAGCGATTTAAGCGGTAATCAATCTAACGAGAAAATTGGCTTTTTGGGACAAGTAATTAGGCATACTATTATTGGAGCAGAATTATTTCCAGAAGGCGGATTTAATATTCGCTTAGGCTACAACTTCCGTAGAGGTGAAGAATTGCGTATAATAGATCAGCGTAATTTTTCAGGATTATCTGCAGGTATTTCAATAAAAATGAATAAAATGCGCTTTAGTTACACACATGCAAAATATACAAGTGCAGCCAATTCTAACTTTTTTGGTTTGCAAATAGATTTGCAATAAGTACTTTTGTTGCTTTCAATATTTATATGTCAAAAATAACAATAGCCATAGATGGCTTTTCTTCAACAGGTAAAAGTACAGTAGCTAAGCAAATAGCAAAAGAATTGGGCTATGTTTATGTAGATTCAGGAGCTATGTATAGAGCCATTACGTTTTATGCTATGCAAAATGGTTTTATTGATAATAATCATTTTAATATTGATGGTTTAGTATCTAAATTACAAAATGTAAGAGTTAGCTTTAAATTTAATGAAGCTTTAGGGTTTGCTGAAGTGTATTTGGGTAATGTTAATATTGAAAAAGAAATTAGAACTTTGGAGGTTTCAAGCTTTGTAAGCAAAGTTGCAACGATTTCAGAGGTTCGCGAACTACTGGTTCAACAACAGCAGAAACTTGGACAAAATACTGGAGTTGTTATGGATGGACGCGATATAGGTACAGTTGTTTTTCCTAATGCAGAGCTTAAAATATTTATGACAGCATCAGCAGAAACAAGAGCAAAACGTAGATATGATGAGCTTATTGAAAGAGGAGATAAAGTAGTTTATGAAGATGTTTTGCGTAATGTGCAAGAACGCGATTATATGGATTCAAATAGAAAAGATTCCCCATTAATAAAAGCTGATGATGCTATAGAAATTGATAATTCTAATTTAACTCTCCAAGAGCAATTTGAAAAAGTTTTACAATTGGTAAAAATAACTCTAGAAGACTGCGAATAAAAAAGCGACTGATTATTGAAGCTAACAAAATACAGTCGCTTATTACTTTTTGAGTTTATTTTTTATAAATTAGGAATAATTAATTCTTGGTCTGGATGAATTAAGTCTGGGTTTTTCAAAATATCTGAATTTGCTGCAAAAATGTTTTTATACTTCATCACATCTCCGTAGTAATGCTTGGCAATTTTGCCTAATGTTTCGCCAGGTTTAACTACATGTCTGTGGAAAACACTTTCATCTGCAACTTTTATATCAGCCATAATATCACTTGGATTTTCACCCCCAACAGCTTTAATTTTATCCCAAATTAGGTTTTTTTCATAAGGGGTTTTTGCTGTTCCCCAAACTTTTAATACGCCATTTTCTTCTTGTACATCCCCATTTTGTATATTTAATTCTTGCCCTAAATCTAGTACCGATTGGTATTTTGCTTTCATAGTCATAAGTGTTATAAATTTTTAAGTGTTAATATCATAAATATAATAAAAGGTTGGTCAATAAAAAGCTTTTTTTAATTTAATTATAGTTCTATTAACCAGTGATTTAAAATAGTTTAGTCAAATTAGGCTAATATGTTAAAAATATGTATTTTTGCACTCCTTTTAGCGGATTATCGGAATGATAAAAGGAACGAAACAATAATAAAAATAACACTTCTGTGTGTTAAACGCATAAATCTTCCGAAGCATACAGAATACAAATCTCAATGTAGTTGCATTTTGCAAATTACATTGTTTAATTAAATTAAATGGCTGAAAAAGCAAAACAAGCTGAAGTTGAGGCAACTCAAGCTGAAACTGTAGAAGCTCCAGTAGTATCTGAAGCTCAAGCAAATCCTGAAAAATTCTTAAAAGACTTTAACTGGCACAATTACGAAGAAGGAATTGATGAAGTTGATGACAAACAATTACAAGAATTTGAAAAATTAGTAGCAGCAAATTTCGTTGACACTTTAGATGATGAAGTAGTTGAAGGGACTGTAGTTCATATTACAGATCGTGATGCTATTATTGACATCAATGCAAAATCTGAAGGTGTTATTTCTTTAAACGAATTTCGTTACAACCCTAACTTAGCAGTTGGTGATAAAGTAGAAGTATTAATTGATGTACGCGAAGATGCAACAGGGCAATTAGTATTATCTCACAGAAAAGCTCGTGTAATTAAAGCATGGGATAGAGTAAATAAAGCTCATGAAACTGGTGAAATAGTTAACGGTTTTGTTAAATGTAGAACTAAAGGAGGTATGATTGTAGATGTTTTTGGAATTGAAGCATTCTTACCAGGTTCTCAAATTGATGTTAAACCAATTAGAGATTACGACCAGTATGTAAATAAAACGATGGAATTCAAAGTTGTGAAAATCAACCACGAATTCAAAAACGTTGTTGTATCTCATAAAGCTCTTATTGAGGCTGATATTGAAGAACAAAAGAAAGAAATTATTGGTCAATTAGAAAAAGGTCAAGTATTAGAAGGTATTGTTAAAAATATTACTTCTTATGGTGTGTTTATCGATCTTGGTGGTGTTGACGGATTAGTTCATATTACAGATTTATCTTGGTCTAGAATCAATCATCCAAATGAGATTGTTGAGTTAGATCAAAAACTTAATGTTGTAATCCTTGATTTTGATGAAAATAAATCAAGAATTCAATTAGGATTAAAACAATTAAGCAAACACCCATGGGAAGCTCTTGCTGAAGAAGTTAAAGTTGGTGATAAAGTAAAAGGAAAAGTAGTAGTAATTGCAGATTATGGTGCGTTTATTGAGGTTGCTGATGGTGTAGAAGGATTAATTCACGTATCAGAAATGTCTTGGTCAACTCATTTACGTTCTGCTCAAGACTTCGTATCAGTTGGAGACGAAGTTGAAGCTCAAATCTTAACTTTAGATAGAGAAGATCGTAAAATGTCTCTTGGAATTAAGCAATTAACTCCAGATCCATGGACAGATATTACAGGCAAATACCCTGTTGGTTCTAAACACACAGGGGTTGTACGTAACTTTACAAACTTTGGTGTTTTTGTTGAATTAGAAGAAGGTATTGACGGATTAATTTATATCTCTGATTTATCTTGGACTAAGAAAATCAAACATCCATCTGAATTCTGTGCAGTAGGCGATAAATTAGACGTGATTGTATTAGAATTAGATGTTGAAGGACGTAAATTATCTCTAGGACATAAACAAACTACTGAAAACCCTTGGGATAAGTATGAAACTGAATTCGCTTTAGAAACAGTACATACAGCAGCATTAACCGAAATCGTTGATAAAGGAGCTACAGTTACTTTTAACGATGATATTGTTGCATTTATACCTTCTCGTCATCTTGAAAAAGAAGATGGAAACAAGCTTAAAAAAGGAGAAACAGCTGAGTTTAAAATTATTGAATTCAATAAAGAATTTAAGCGTGTTGTAGCTTCACATACAGCTATTTTTAAAGCAGAAGAGATTAAGAATGTAAAAGCAGCTGCTAAAAAAGCGGCAAGTGCAGCAGCAGAAGCTAAGCCTACTTTAGGTGATGCTAATGATGCGTTACAAGCTCTTAAAGATAAAATGGACGGTAAGAAATAATTACCAAATTTTTATAAAAAATCAAGCCTTTCAGAAATGAGAGGCTTTTTTTATTGCAAATAATACCCCTTCAATTTTAAAATTTTGCATTACCTTTGTACTCCAAATACGTTTGGATAGTATATATGAGTCAAAAAGTTTTACTTAACGCAAAAGAGGTAAACATCATTCTTCATCGATTGGCTTGTCAACTTATTGAAAAACATAACGATTTCTCAAATACAGTTTTAATAGGCTTGCAGCCTCGTGGCGTGTTTTTGGCTGATAGATTGGCTAAAATATTAACAGAAGATTACAAGGTTAAAAATATTCAAATTGGACATTTAGATATTACTTTTTATAGAGACGATTTTAGAAGAGGTGAGAAAACTTTGGAGGCTAATGAAACTAAAATTAATTTTTTAGTTGAAGATAAAAATATTGTATTCATCGATGATGTTTTGTATACAGGAAGAAGTATAAGAGCAGCTTTAACGGCAATTCAATCTTTTGGTAGACCAAATGAAATAGAGTTGTTAACGTTAATAGACAGACGTTTTAGCAGACACTTACCTATTCAACCAGATTATAGAGGGAGACAAGTAGATGTTATAAATAATGAAAAAGTAAAAGTAAACTGGAAAGAGCATGAAAATGAAGATGCAGTTTATTTAATTGAAAAATAATATAGAAGATGAGCGAATTAAGTGTAAATCACTTATTAGGAATAAAATATCTTAAGGAACAAGATATCCAACTTATTTTTGAAACTGCTGACCACTTTAAGGAAGTGATTAACAGGCCCATTAAAAAAGTACCTTCGCTACGTGATATTACCATTGCAAACCTTTTTTTTGAAAATTCTACTCGTACAAAGTTATCTTTTGAACTTGCCGAAAAGCGCTTGTCTGCAGATGTAATTAATTTTTCGTCAGCACAATCTTCAGTAAAAAAAGGAGAAACTTTAATTGATACCGTAAACAATATTTTATCTATGAAAGTAGATATGGTTGTTATGCGTCATCCAAATCCCGGTGCTGGTGTATTTTTATCAAAACATGTAAAAGCTAGTATTATAAATGCTGGAGACGGAGCACATGAGCATCCAACCCAAGCCTTATTAGATTCATATTCAATAAGAGAACGATTAGGTGATGTTAAAGGTAAAAAAGTTGTTATAGTAGGCGACATATTGCATAGTAGAGTAGCACTTTCAAATATATTTGCTTTACAATTACAAGGTGCTCAGGTTATGGTTTGTGGACCAAAAACATTGATTCCTAAGTATATTAACAAACTTGGAGTAAAAGTTGAAACAAACCTGCGTAAAGCGCTAAATTGGTGTGATGTAGCTAATATGCTTCGTGTCCAGAACGAACGTATGGAGATTAGTTATTTTCCATCAACAAGAGAATACACACAACAGTTTGGAGTTAATAAAGATTTACTTAATTCTTTAGATAAAGAAATAACTATTATGCACCCAGGACCAATAAACAGAGGTGTAGAAATTACTAGTGATGTTGCTGATTCTAAACAAGCCATTATTTTAAATCAAGTTGAAAATGGTGTAGCAATAAGAATGGCAGTTATATATTTATTAGCTTCAAAAATAAAACAGTAAATCATGATTTTAAGTCAAAACGGAAATATTTCAATTATTACCCAAGAAAAGGCAACAATAATAGAATTGGTAAAAAAAATTCATGCGTTATACCCTAAATTTAAAAACAACAATATTATAGTTTCACTAACTACACTCACAAAAATTAGCTTATCTGAGATAGTAGAGTTTCTTGAACTATCTAATATGCACAGAGCAGCTAAACAATCGTTTGTTATTGTTTCAGATAAAGTAAACCTTGATGATGTTCCAGACGAAATAATTGTTGTACCTACTTTACAAGAAGCCTATGATATTATAGAAATGGAAGATATGGAACGTGATTTAGGGCTTTAATATGAAAGAACATAACCTTGCTCAAGTAAATATAGCTAAACGATTGGCACCAATGGATGACCCAATTATGCAAGATTTTGTAAATAATCTTGATAAAATTAATGCTATAGCAGATTCTGCTGACGGTTTTGTTTGGCGTATGCAGGATGAAGACAAGGAATTGGGAGCTAAAGTTTTTGAAGACGATACATTACTTATAAACATGTCAGTTTGGAAAAATTTAGAATCCCTTTTTGAATACACTTATAATTCTGGTCACATCGAAGTTTTTAAGCGTAAAAAAGAATGGTTTAGCAAAATGAAAATGATGCATATGGCATTTTGGTATATTCCTAAGGGCTATGAACCAACATTCCAAGATGCTAAAGATCGATTAGATTATTTAAACAAACACGGAGACACTCCATATGCATTTAGTTTTAAAAGCAAATTTACAGCCAAAGATTCAATAAACTATACACCTATTTCATAATATGAAGCTTTCTATTTTAGGCTGTTATAGTGCAACACCACGAGCTTTAACAAATACAACATCACAGGTTTTAGAAATTAATAATCATATGTTTTTAATTGATTGTGGAGAAGGAACACAAGTTCAGTTACGAAAGCATAAAATTAAATTCAATCGTATAAAGCATATTTTTATATCACATTTGCACGGTGACCACTTTTTTGGTTTAGTAGGATTGATTTCCACGTTTAGGTTATTAACTCGTGAAACCGATTTGCATATTTATGGACCTAAAGGTATCAAGGAAGTTGTGACGCTTCAAATGAAACTGGCAGATTCATGGACAAATTACAAGCTTTGCTTTCATGAATTAACTTCTGAAGAATCTGAATTAATTTTTGAAGATGCAAAGGTTGAAGTATATACAATTCCTTTAAATCATCGTGTTTATACTAATGGTTTTCTATTTAAAGAGAAGGAAGGCGAACGTAAATTAGATATTAATGCTGTTGAAGACGCAAATATTGATACAGCATATTTTAGAAAACTAAAGCAAGGTTTTGATGTCGAAAATAGAGATGGGGTTATAATTGATAATAAAAAAGTAACAAAACCAGCTAATAAACCAAAAAGCTACGCATTTTGTAGTGATACAATGTATAAAGAGGATATTATTCCTATCATTAAAAATGTAGATGTGTTATATCACGAATCTACCTTTTTAGAAAAACATGCGAATTTGGCACCAAAAACAAAGCATTCTACTGCAAAAGAAGCAGCTAAAATTGCAAAACTTGCAAACGTTGGCACATTATTGCTTGGGCATTATTCAACGCGTTACGATGGCTTAGACTCTTTTAAAGAAGAAGCTCTAGAAGTTTTTGATAATGTTGAACTGAGTGAAGATGGAAAGACCTTTGAATTTTAATTAAACTCTTCTAAATTTAAAATCCATTTTATAGCCTCATCAAGAGAGAGGCAACGTTTAATACTTCTTTTTGAGAATTTTTTTTCTAATGTAGCATTCATAAATGTAAAGTCATTGTAATATACTATAGCACTAGCAATAATTATATTGTATTTTTTATGAACTTTCTCCCAAGAACGTGGATCTGTAGAATACGAATTAACTCTATTTGAAAGATAAGCCAGCTTTGCATCTTTACCATAAAAAATTATCAATTCACTCATTACTTCAATTACTTTTTCCCAATCAAAGTGTACACCTTCATTTAATTCAGCAATAAAAAATGTTTCAAGAAAGTAAAAATTACCAAACGGCTTTTCTAATTTATAGTGCTTTAATACTTTAGAGTGCTCAGAATCTTGGAATTTCATGTTGGTTTTATTGGGAACACTAATTTAGGAATATTCACACAGATAAATTAAAAAAAGGAATTTTTTATTTTTTGTACCCCAAAAGGTAGGTTATTTTGCTAGGACCAGATTTTACTTTACCCAATTTCCATTCATAAGAATCTCCATTACTGAGTCCGTTAATTAGTTTGTTCATTTCTTTTATAGAATATGTTCTTAATACCGAAACTAATCCATCCCAACACACTAAAATTGGTAGAATTGGAAATAGATAAGTAAACAACAATCTTCCAAACTTAAAGGGTTTTATAAACGGGGTTAGCAATAGTACATTTATAGGGGATAAAAGCATAAAAGTGATACTCTTTAAGTTTCGTTCTTGAGCTTCAAAAATAGCAATAGCACTTTCATTATTTATAACGTTTTGAAGTATTTGTTGCGCTTGCATGGGTTTAAAGTGATGTAAAGACAAAAACTGAGTTCTTAAACCTTCTAAACTTTTAGGTACGTTTAGAGCGTCAATAGAAGTAGTAATGTACTCTATATTATTCGCGGATGCTTTAGTGTGCTTAAAAGCTTCAATATTAGGGTAATAATCAGTTAAAATAATTTTTAAATTAGGCTTTCTCTTTAACAAAGATTCATTAAGTTTAAGTATACCACCGCCTCCACCGGAAGCTAAATCTATAATGGTATCAGATTTACTTTTTTCTAAGCCTTCTTCAATAATAGAAACTATAGGTTTGTAAACATCAAATTTATTAGAAACAAATTGTAAAAAGTCTGTCATATAATTTCTTAAAAAAGATGGAAACCATTTTAAATCTTCAAACTCAAATAAATGTATTCTTCCCATATATTTATTTAAACATTATTTAGTTTTTTATTTTTTATTGGCATTGATAAGTGTATAAAGTAAACCAACAACAATAATTATAATCCCAGCAAAAAGTCTATATAGTTGTTTTATATCTAAAAAAAACAGCAAAATAGCTACTATTATTGCTAAAGCACCAGTTATTATTAATCCATTATGCAAAAAGGTTGAAAGCTTTTTAATATCAATTTTCTTTTTTTCTTCTATAGTCATAGAATTATAACCAGCAATTAGATTTGGGTATTTTTTTACTAAAAGACCACAAATAATAAAAATGAGACCAATAAGGGTATCTACAAAAAGCATTTTGTGTAAATTTGAATACTTAAATATACAATTTATTTGATTTTTAATTTTTATGCAAAAGGATTTAAGTGATTATAGAAAATCTTACGAAAAAGGCGAATTACTTTTAGCAGATGCGCCTGAAAACCCAATGGAATTATTTCAAAAATGGTTTTATGAAGTTGATAAGTTTTTTACTGAAGATGAAACCAATGCAATGACAATATCTACAATAGGTAAAGATGGTTATCCTAAGAGTAGAGTAGTGCTCTTAAAAAAATATACTTTCGAAGGCTTTATATTTTACACGAATTATGAGAGCGAAAAAGGGAAAGCCATTGCAGAAAATCCTAATGTGTGTTTATCATTTTTTTGGCATGGTGCAGAAAGGCAAATTATAATTAAAGGCAAGGCTGAAAAGATAGCTGCAAATTTAAGCGATGGCTATTTTGAATCTAGACCAAGAGGAAGCCAATTAGGAGCTGTAGTTTCTAATCAAAGTGATACTATTGAAAGCCGTGAATACCTTGAGAATAAGTTACAAGGTCTTGAAGAAGAGTATGAAGGTAAAGAAATACCAAGACCAGATTATTGGGGCGGATACATAGTTAAGCCTGTTGAGATTGAATTTTGGCAAGGGAGACCAAATAGACTACATGATAGAGTACGATACAAGTTACAAAGTGATTATAATTGGAAAATTGATCGATTATCTCCCTAAATAATAGTTTAAATACATATTTTAAAATTCAAAATTACATTTAATCGATAAAAAATGCTTTTTATCGATTTTCTGTTTGTCGTTCATCGATTTTAAACATCAATACAATAATAGCCAGTATATGGTTAATAACTTTATAGGACCAAATCTAAATTTACCTACTTATGAAGTTATTAAAAAAGCTGCCTTTATTGGCATTGTTAGCTATTTTGACATTCTCTTGTTCAACAGATAGCATTGATGAAAAAGCAGACGCTATTGTAGAAAACTTAGTTGTACCACCTACAAAGCAAATTGAAATTGAAATTTTAGAGCTTATTAACGACCACAGATTATCAATTGGCCTAAACCCTTTGGCAGATTTAAAGATTGTTAAATCTGTAGCATATAGCCATACTGATTACATGGTTGATAAGGATGAAATATCTCATGATAACTTTTATACGCGTAGTAACTATTTAAAAGCAAATGCTGGTGCTAAAAAAGTATCTGAAAATGTGGCTTACGGCTACAGTAGTGCAAAAACTGTAGTAAGTGCTTGGATTAAAAGTGATGGACATCGTGCAAACATTGAAGGAGATTTTTCTAACTTTAACATATCGGCAGAAAAGAGTGAAAACGGAAGATGGTATTTTACAAACATTTTCATAAAAAAATAATATTGTTTTTGTAACAATAAAAACATAACCTTTTAATTTACTGATTTTTAGCAAATGCTGTATTATAGGTATGCAGCAAAAAGGAATTAACTGGTTATTTTAATAACTGAATAGTTATTGAATTTAGCTTTAGGTATAAAGCCCTCTCAGTTTTCTGAGGGGGTTTTTTGATTTAATTTTCAATATTTTTATATCTACGCTTCAATTTTATCATAATTTTTTAAAATTTTTAATGCCCATAATGTTTGTATTCCTGCCCATTCTAGTTTTGTACCTTCACTAATTCCATACCAAGTATTCCACCGACCATCATTTTCTTGTTTATTGATTATTTCTTTTAAGTCAGATTCAATAGTTTCTTTAGTAAACAAAGAATATAGAACGCTTTCAGAAGAATATGCATAATTTAAACTATGCGGCTTCCCGTAAAGTCCCCAACCATCATCTGACTTATCTTTACAAATAATTCCGTCAACCATTATCCATTTTTTTAAGTTGTTAATAGTTTTTTTTGCTTTATTTTGATTCTTAGTATACTTTAAAAATGTTAACCATCTTGATACACATAAATAACAAAAAATATGTTTATCTTTTATTCTCTCAAATTCATTCCAAACAAACTCTTCTGCTTTTTTCATCCAAGGAATATCAATCTTATATTTTTCTAAAACCCCTAGTAATGGTGCAGTGGTGCTTAAAGCAGCCCATTCTTTAACTGTTTTAAAATGTTCTTCACAAGGATAGTTGCTTTTTGGTCTAAACATCCATGGAATTCCACCTTTTTCTGTTGTTATACTTTCAAAATAAGGCATGAAGTCATTTAGAATGATTTCTTTGGTTAGATAACCAACTTCATCGAGAATTTCAAGTGCCATAATGCTAAAAAGAGGCTGGCTTTCTGGTGATGCTGTGTCTGGTTCCATTCCATGTCCAAATCCACCATCAGGATTACGATAAGCATAAACAGCATTAAAAACACCTTCTGAAGTTCCATTATCAAAATAAAATTCAAACAAACGTCTTTCTATCATTCTCGCATTTGTCAATATGAAATCTCTTGCTTTTAGAAAGTTATTCTTAGGTAAAATTATTTTTATTTCAAAGATGAATTAAATTACACACTACTAAAGGATTAGAATTATAATAGTAATCTTCTAATATATAAAAAACCACCAAAAGAAAACTCCTTTGATGGTTTTTAATAATTATGAATTTAGCTTAACGTTATTCCATTTTTATCACAATAAATTGCGTACGCCTATTTAGCTGATGCTGATCTTCTGTACAGTTTATAGTACCATCACAATCATTTGCTAATTTACGTTCTCCAAAGCCGTCATATTCAGTAATTCTTGAAGCGTCAACTCCGTGTTCAATTAAATACTTATAAGTTGCATTTGCTCTTTCTTTTGAAAGTATGTCATTGTATTCTGATGTGCCTCTAGAATCTGTATGCGATTCAATTTTAATTACCATATTTGGATATTTATTCATCATCAAATCAACAATTCTATCTAGCTCGACTGTACCATCACGACGAATATCATATTTGTTAAAGTCAAAATAAATAGGGTAGAGCTCAGTAATTGGTAATTTTTCATCCACAACTGGGTTTAATACAAAATCAGCATTAATACTTGTTACACTATTTTCGATGCCTTTTGTAGTAACTGTTCTAGAATCGCCAATATAGTTTTCCTTTTTAGTATTTAATTTGTAATCGGTATCTCTATCAATATTAATTTCGAAATGACCGTTTTCGTCAGTTTGTAAATCAGCAATTTTATTATCATTACTGTCTAACAAAGTAACTACAGCGTTTGGTATTGGTGCATTAGTAGTAGCATCTGTAATTGTACCTTCTATTTTTAATTGTGGAATTCTATCGTAGGCATAAATATCATCGCTACCAACTCCACCATCTCTATTTGATGCAAAATATCCAGATAAGCCATCGTTATTCATGAAAAATGAAAAATCATCTTTACTCGAATTTACAGGAACACCAAGATTTAAAACACTTATAATGTTATTATCAGCATCAGAAACAGTTCCGAAAATATCTAATAAACCTAATCCAGCATGTCCGTCAGATGAGAAAAACAGGGCGTCTTCACTATTTATAAACGGAAACATTTCATTTTTATCTGTATTTACAACATTCCCTATATTTTTAGGAGAACCTAACGAACCATCGCTATTAATATCTACATAATAAATATCTGAACCGCCTTGACCACCTGGCATATCCGAAGTAAAATATAACTTGGTATCATCACTGTTTAATGAAGGGTGACCAGTTGAATAATCTTTACTATTAAAATTAAAGTCTTCAATATTTGTCCATAGACCATTGACTAAAGATGCCTTGTAGATTTTTAAATGTGTCATACCCTTTTCATCTTTTCCTAAAACATTTTTATTAAAATCGTTTCTAGAAAAGTACATCGTTTTACCATCTTTTGTAATTGTTAATGGCCCATCATGATATATTGAGTTTATATCACCTTCTATTTTAGATTTATGGCTTACAATACTATCATTACTATCTTTTGCTTTTACATAGATATCTAGAAAAGGTTCTTCGTTCCAGCCGTAAATATGTTTTGTTGAAACACCTTCGTCTTTTGACGAAGCAAAGTAAATATTACCCTCGCGCTCGTAAGCACCAAAATCGCTATACTTTGAATTGAAATTAACATCAGTTAAAAAATACTGTTGTTTTGCATTAAATATTGACGTTATAAAATCGCTGTCTTTTGAAAATCTATCTTTTTTAACAACACCACCGGCTTCTTTAAAGCGTCTTAACCACACTCGAGATTCTTTATACTCTTTAATACCCCTTAAAGCCTGTGCATAATTATAATAGTATTCTACAGGAATGTTTTCTTGCTGAACAGCTTTTTGATAGTAAACAACGGCACTATCGGGATTTCTCATGTATGCATAGCTATCTGCCAATTGTCTGGTTGCATAATCTGCATTAAAATCTTTTTCAATAAGATTATGATAAACCTCTGCAGCACTTACAAAAGAAAATTTATTGAATAAATTATCTGCTTTTTTTTGCGAACCGTATTGTGCCGAAGCTATAAAGCTTAGCGATAGAAAAAAGCAGGTTAGTATGTAGTTTTTTAATTTCATGGGGTCATTATTTTAATTAAAAAATCTAATAGTTAAAAGATATTTTTATTTATAAAACACAATTAGGTTAATATTGTGGTGGTTATTCCATTTTTACGACTATAAATTGAGTACGTCTATTTAATTGATGCGCTTCTTCTTCACAATCCTCTCCATCTTCACAGCCATTTGTTAACCTACGCTCACCAAATCCTTGGTGCTCAGTTATTCTTACTGGATCAACACCTTTAGAAATTAAATACTCATAGGTAGAATTAGCTCTATCAATTGATAATTTATCATTATATGTTAATGCTCCTCTCGAATCGGTATGCGATTCAATTCGTATTACCATCTCAGGATAATCGTTTAGCATTAGGCTTACAATCTTGTCTAATTCTAAAGCGGCATCTTCTCTTATATTATATTTATTAAAATCAAAGTAAATGGTATTTAACTCTGCAAGCTTTACAACATCTTGTACTGGGTTTAATAATAAATTTGCTGTAATAGTTGTAAGTTCAGTTTGTATATTTTTTGATGTAAATGTTCGGTAGTCATCAATATATTTTTCTTGGCTACCAACAATTTTATAGTCTTTATTTCTGTCAATGTTTATTTGATAAAACCCGTTTTCATCAGTTACCATATAGGCTATTTGATTGTCTTTATCATCAAATAAAGTAATAACAGAGTTAGCGATTGGTTTTGTGTTAATAGCATCTGTTACAACACCTTCAACTTGCATAATTGGTTCTCTGTGATAGGCATAAATATCATCATCTCCACGACCACCTCTTCTATTTGATGCAAAATATCCAGTAATTCCGTTAGGATTCATACTAAAAGAAAAATCGTCTTTATTAGAGTTCACAGGAACGCCTAAGTTTACAACATCTACAAAATCATTATTTTCCCCTTTAATTGTTGCGAAAATATCTAATAGTCCAAGGCCTGTATGTCCATCAGATGAAAAGAATAAAACACCTTCATTATTTATAAAAGGAAAGCCTTCAGCGCTTTCAGTGTTTATAACATTTCCAAGGTTTTTTGGCTCGCCTAATGTACCGTCAATGTTAATATCTACAACATAAATGTCAGAGCCACCATAACCACCAGGTCTATCTGATGTGAAATATAGTTTAGTATCGTCGTTATTTAAAGCGGCGTGTTGTGTAGAAAAATCATCACTATTTATTGATAAATCTTCAACATTTGTCCATATACTGTCTTGTAAAGTGGCTCTAAATATTTTCATACCAGTTAAGCCATTATTATCTCTTTTTCTTACTTGATCATTATAATTATTTCTTGAGAAATACATAGTACGGCCATCTTTAGTAATAGTAACAGGACCATCATGGTAAATAGAATTTACATCGCCTTCTAGCTTCCCTGTATGATCTACATTTCTTCTTGATCCTACTTCTGTAACATAAACATCTAAAAAGGGTTGTTCGTTCCAGCCGTATAATCGTTTTACTGAAACGCCTTCGTCTCTTGAAGAAGCGAAATAAACTTTTCCATCATGTTCAAAAGCTCCAAAGTCACTATATTTAGAATTGAATCTAACTCGATCTAAAAAATATTGTTGTTTTGCATTAAAAATACTAGTTATAAAATTAACATCTTTTGAGAAATCGTTAGCATTTACAATACCTCCTGAATCTTTAAAACGCTGTAGCCATATTTGCGATTCTTTATACTTCTTAATACCTCTAAGCGATTGAGCGTAGCTATAGTAATACTCGATAGGAACATTCTCTTGCTCAACTACCTTTTTATAATATCTAGATGCACTTTGCGGATTCCTTAAATAGGCATAGCAATCTGCTAATCTTCTAGTAGCATAATCCTTATTATAGTTTTTTTCAATTAAATCTTTGTAAACTTTTGCAGCTTTTACAAAAGAGAATTTATTGAATAAAGTATCTGCTCTTTTTTGTTTTCCTTGTTGAGCAAAAACAGAAACACTAAGCATTAAAGCTAAACAGATTAATATGTGATTTTTCATTTTCATCTATACAAAAATTTCTTGTTAGAAATATCTTGGTGATTTTAATTTAGAGCTTAAGAATTTGAATTCATAAATTAATAATATCTCATGTGTACCAGTGGTATACCTAGCTATGTCAGAAATTGGTTTTTCATACGCATAACCTACACGTAATTGTCTTGAAATTTGAAAATCTGCAAAACCTCCAAGAGCTCCGGTTTCATTATTTAATCTGTAAGAAGCACCCAACCAAAACTTTTCGTTAAATAAGAAGCTTCCGGTAAAGTCGTAAGATATTGGAGCTCCATTAGTTGCTTTTAATAATACTGCTGGCTTAAGCTTTATGCTTTTGCTTAAATCAAATACGTAGCCACCAGTAAAATAATAACTGATACGCTCTAAAGCTTCAAAGCTATTATCGTTATTAGCAAAATCATTATTTAATATTCTAGGAGCAGATAAACCTAAATACCATCTATTTGAGTGCCAAAAAACACCCGCACCTAAATTTGGTGTCCATCTATCTTCTGTTCCAAAAATTAATGGGTCATTAACATTACCTGGGTCATTACGGAAATCTGTATCAAAACTAAATTGAGTAAACCCAGCCTTTAAACCAAAGGCTAATTTACCATCAGCACCGGTTGGGATTGTATATGAAAAATCACCATACACATATGTAAAATTTTGAGGGCCTAAATCATCTTCGATAAAAGATAAACCCAATCCAATTCTATCATTCCTAAGCGGTGTATGAATAGAAAGGGTCTGTGTTATTGGTCCACCTTTAAAACCAACCCACTGGCTTCTGTGTAATCCAACAACGCTTAAAGCTTCTCGGCTACCCGCGTAAGCAGGATTTACTGAGATTGTATTGAACATATACTGTGTGAATTGCGGTAATTGTTGCGCAACTCCAATCGTACAGCTTAACAGGGCAATAGCGATTATGTTATGTTTAATAAGTTTCATAGGTTAAGTCTTTTATTTGGTTCCTACGTAAATTGGTCCAGTTAATGGTTTCAATCCACTATTTTCTAAATTAATAATGTAATAATATGTTCCGTTTGGTAATTTACCAGCATTTCCTATAGATGATTTAGGAGAAGATCCATCCCAATCTCCTTTAGATCCAGATGTTTTTATACTACCTAGAGTATAATTATTTGAACTGTAAACTAAAGCTCCCCAACGGTTAAATATTTGTACGTTGGCAGTAAATCCACATAAATCAATACCTGCGATATCAAAAGTTTCATTAAAACCATCTCCGTTTGGAGTTATAGCCTTAGAAATCACAATATCATTTTCACCACATGGCAACACATCACAATCTGCATGTATATTCATTGTTACTTCGTAAATGCTTATACAGCCATCTTCAGTTGTAGTATATCTGAATCTATAATCAATTCCACCATCTTTAGGAAGGAAGTCTTCACTTAGTTCAAGTACAGTTGGATCAAAAATATTATCCGTAAGAGTTGCCACAGGGTCACCTTCAAGAAGTTCCCATGTTCCATTTGGATTTACATCGTCTCCTAATGTTCCATTTAAATCTACAATACCTTCTTTATAACACCAGTCTGGGGCTATTACATCAGTAATAATTTCATCAAGTGATACATTTAATGTCTGAGTATATATTTCTTGATTTGCACACTCATCGGTTACTGTCCATGTTCTAATAATTTGGTAATCAACCAATACATTTTCATCAAACGAGTTAGTTTCTTCAAAAACTACAGTTATACCAGAGCTATTAGAACAGTTGTCAGAAAACTCTAATTCTGGAGCATCTGGAATATCAGCACAACTTACATCTATTGTATCTTCAAATGTTGTTGTTGGAACTGGAGCTGTTGTATCACGAACAGTTATAGTTTGTGTATGTGAAGTTATTAGTCCACAAGCATCAGTTGCAACCCAAGTACGCTCAATAGTATAATTATTTGCACAGTCTCCGTTAGTGATTACATCACTTACTGATACATTAGCATCACTACAGTTATCTGTAGCAGTTAACGTAGCTGCATTTGGAACTGCATCACATTCCACAGTTATATCTCCAGGTAATGTGCCTTCAAATTCAGGTCTAGTTGTATCTTGAACAGTTATGTTCTGTGTATGAACAGTTGTAAGGCCACTTGCATCTGTTGCTGTCCAAGTACGTACTAATGTATAATTAGAAACACAAGAACCATCAATTCTTTCTTCTGCAAAAGTCACTTCAGCAGCACCACAATTATCGGTAGCTGTTAATACTTCTGCGTCTGGAATCTCACTACATTCTACAGTTGTATCTGCAGGTAAAGCTTCTACAAAAGTTGGATTAATATCATCCAATACTGTTACAACTTGTGTACATGTTACACTATTACCAGCTTCATCAGTAACGGTCCATGTTACTACTGTATCTCCTTGAGGAAAAGAAGTAGGGGCATCGTTACTAATTGTTAATGTTGTACAATCTGAAGCACTTGGTGTACCTAAGTCTACATTTGTTGCTGTACATAAACCAGCATCTACATTTACAGTTACATCTATAGGGCAAGAAATAGTAGGGTCTGCATCATCTGTCACTGTTACTGTTTGAGTACAAATTGCCGTATTACCTGAACCATCTGTTACTGTCCATGTTACAGTAGTATCACCTAATGGATATGATACAGGCGCATCATTTACTACTGAAGCTACCGAGCAATTGTCATCTGTGGTTGGAGTTCCTAAGTTTACACTAGAAGCCTCACAAGAACCAGCGTCAACATTTACCGATACATCGCTAGGACATATAATAGTTGGATCAGTTACATCATCAATAATTACATTTTGTGGAACAAC
>NZ_JAMFLZ010000045.1:0-231 GCF_023502325.1 Jejuia spongiicola | reverse complement strand
AGATAAACAAAAAGTACTATTACCTCCATGAAAAGTTATATTATAAGGGACATCATCAATACCATCATTAGCACCACCACTAGAGTCTGTATACCAACCTATTAAAGTAGCATCGTAGTTTGTTGTAGATAGTGTAACACCATTAAACATATCGGTCATATTAGAAACAGTACTAATATCCCAATCACCAAGGTTTTGATTAAAAGTAGTAGCACCTTCAAACATTTGTGA
>NZ_JAMFLZ010000044.1:0-231 GCF_023502325.1 Jejuia spongiicola | reverse complement strand
ATTCCTACAACTGGAACAGGCTATAGTTATGATGTAGATTGGAGTTATGATGGCGCTACTTTTAATCCAGAAGCTACCAATGTTTCAGGTAATGCTACAAGTACTACTTTAACAGCTGGTACATACACTGTTGCCATTCGTGGTGCGTTTCCTAGAATCTATTTTAACAATACAGGAGATAAAGATAAAATTCAGTCTGTAGAGCAATGGGGAATAAACCCTTGGACGGCT
>NZ_JAMFLZ010000043.1:0-233 GCF_023502325.1 Jejuia spongiicola | reverse complement strand
GAAACAGTACTAATATCCCAATCACCAAGGTTTTGATTAAAAGTAGTAGTACCTTCAAACATTTGTGACATATCAGAGACTTTACTGACATCCCATGAATTAAGGTTTACATTAAAATTTGTTTGATTTTTAAACATTTGAGCCATATTGATTGTTCCAGAAACAAACTCTCCAATATTCCACTGACTTATATCATAAGTAAAGCTTCCAGGAGCATCAATATTAGTTAAAAA
>NZ_JAMFLZ010000042.1:0-243 GCF_023502325.1 Jejuia spongiicola | reverse complement strand
AACCTTCGTAGAGACGCTTCCTGAAGATGATACTGTAGAGTGTGACAACATACCTGATGCTATAACATTAACTGCTACTGATAACTGTGACAATGAATTGGAAATCGTACAATTTAGCCAGACAAGAAACAACACTGTTTGTGCCTCTGAATATGAGTTAGTCCGTACATGGACCATAACTGACTGTGCTGGAAACAGTGCTTCGCATACCCAAACAATAACCGTTGTTGATACAACTCCTCC
>NZ_JAMFLZ010000041.1:0-249 GCF_023502325.1 Jejuia spongiicola | reverse complement strand
TCTCACTTACTGTAGATGTGTTAAATGCGACAGTAGCAAACTTAGACTGTGCAGCAGGAACTGCTTCACCAGCAACAGCTACAGAAAATACAGCTTATACTGGAACAGCAACCATCCCTTATACAGGTGGTAACGGAGCGGCATACGGTGCAGGATCACCAACCGCTTCTACGGGAGTAACAGGATTAACAGCAACCATCCAAGCAGGAACGCTTGCTAACGGGGCTGGGAACTTAAGCCTAAACATTA
>NZ_JAMFLZ010000040.1:0-268 GCF_023502325.1 Jejuia spongiicola | reverse complement strand
GGTGGACAGACCTGTACCTACTCACTAACGGTTGATCCGTTAACTCCAACCGTAGCAAACTTAGACTGTGCGGCAGGAACTGCTTCACCAGCAACAGCTACAGAAAATACAGCTTATACTGGAACAGCAACAATCCCGTACACAGGAGGTAACGGAGCGGCATACGGTGCAGGATCACCAACCGCTTCTACGGGAGTGGCTGGACTAACAGCAACCATCCAAGCAGGAACGCTTGCTAACGGGGCTGGGAACTTAAGCCTAAACATTA